>JAVVFC010000100.1:0-10216 GCA_032250975.1 Longimicrobiales bacterium
CCAGCCGCCGGAGCGCGCCGGCCAGGCCGCGGGGGGTGCCGGTGATGCGGGCGGCGGTGGCGTCGGCCTCGAACTCGTTCTGGCGCGAGACGGCCATCTGGATGATCACGGCGGCCAGGGGGGCCACGATCAGCAGCACGAGTTCGCCGAGCGGGTTGCGGTCGCTGTCGCGGCCGGTGCCGAGGATGAGGGCCCAGCGGGCGATGCCGGCGAGCATGGTGATGGCGCCGGCGAAGGTGGCGGCGATGGTGCCCACGAGCATGTGGCGGTGCTTGATGTGCGCCAGCTCGTGCGCGGTCACCCCTTCGAGCTCCTCCAGGGGGAGGGCCCGCAGGATGCCTTCTGTGAAGCAGACGACGCCGTTTTGCGGATTACGCCCGGTGGCGAAGGCGTTGGGCTGCGGCTGGGGCGCGATGGCGACGGTGGGGGTGGGCAGCTCGGCGCGGCGTGCGAGGCGTTCGACCATGCCGTAGAGTTCGGGGGCGTCGGCCCGCTCGACGATGCGCGCCCTGTACATGCGCAGCACCATGCGGTCGCTGAACCAGTAGGACCCGAAATTCATGACGGCGGCGAGAACAAACATGAGGATGGCGCCGCCCTGGCCGCCCAGGTAGGCGCCCGCGCCCACCAGCAGGACGGTGAGCCCGGTCATGAGCCCGAAAACCTTGATCATCTGCATCGGTACAACTCCGGGAGGGGTGTTTCGCAATCCGGGAGGAGGGTGCATATCCAGCGCGGGGCCGGCTGTCCAGCGCGGGGCCGGCTGTCCAGGGCGGGGCCCGGCTGTCCAGGGCAGTGCCCGGCTGTCCGGCGGGGTGCCTGACAATCCGGCGCGTTGCTACCCCGGGGTCGCGTTCCCGGATCCGGGGACGCGGCGTCAGTACCCCCACTCGCGGAAGATGGCGATACCGAGGCTGTAGCTCTGGCCGATGCCGAGGTCGGTGAGGCCGAAGGAGCCGCGGCGCAGGAACTGGTCCTCGACGAAGGCTTCGACGTGGTACTGGTCGCTGGCCTGCCATTCGAGGCGCGCGCCGGCGATGGGTGAGGTGGAGGTGCCGCCCAGGCCGGAGAGCGGCCGGAGGACGAGAACACCGAAGACGTTGCCACCGCCGAAGTACCACCCGACCTCGACCTGGGTGGAGGAGAACGAGTTGGCCACGCCGCCCCCGCCGGTGAGACCGAGGTCGCCCACCTGGCTCACGGAGAGGTAGTCGATGAAGGTCGCTTCCTGGGCTGCCAGCGAGCCCAGCTGCGTGGCGAGCGTACCCAGGCCGGCCGAGGCAAGGGTCGCCCCGGCGGTTGAGGTCAGCTGCCCGGAGGATCCACCGGCGCCGGCGGTGATGTCGGAGGAAGGGCGGCCGAAGATGAGGTAGGAGACCAGGTCGGACTGGACGAGTCCGGTCTCCTCGGAGCTGAGGGTGACCTGGGGGTCCACCAGCGATCCCTGCACGGAGGCCTGAATCTCGAGCCGGCCTCCCTCCTGCCGGCGGATGGGGGCGACGGCCTGGATGTCCAGGATGGGGTTGATGCCGGGGATGCCGATGAAGGAGACGGTCCCGCCCCGCACTTCGAACGTCCGCCCAAGAACGCTGTACTGGCCACGGCGCGCCAGCAGCTCGCCCACCAGCACGAGGTCTCGCTGCGGGCGATCGTAGGCAACGTCCAGGTCACCCGAGATTTCGACGTTCATGTCGCCGCTGCGCAGCCAGGTGTCGCGCGGCACGCTCAGATCCACCTCGACCCGCAGGGCGTCCATGAACGGGTTGCGGATGCCGGCCAGCAGGGGACGGTCCACCTGGATGGCGAGCGATTCGCGCTCCACCAGCCCCAGGAAGAGCGGATCGGTGAGGTCCACGACGCCGACCGCGCGCTGGAACTCCTCCAGGAAGAGGGTGCCGCGGTCCACGGTGAGCTCGCCGGTGATGCGGGGCAGGTTGTAGGTGCCGTCGAGCCGCAGGGTGCCGCTCAGCGCCCCGACCACGTCCCGGCGGTCCACGCCCTGAAAGCCCCGGAACTGCAGCGCAAGCGCGAGCCCGGGGTTGGTGAGTGGGGTGAGTGATACGTTTCCGGTGACGTCCAGCGTGCCGCCGGCGCGGGCACGGGCGTCCACGGTCACGGTGCCGTCGGGCGCGAGGGTGAAGGTGCCGTTCACGTCGCGCTGGCGTACGCCCAGCGCCCCCACCGTCCAGGCCCCCCCGGTGAGCGTGATCACGCCCTCGGGCACGGGATCCTCGAGGGTTCCGCGCACCGTGAAGTCGCCGCTCACGGTGCCCTGCACGTCCTCGAAGTCCTCGACGATGGAGAGCAGGGGCGCGACGGCCATCGAATCCAGGCGCACGGCCACCTCCATGGCGCGGTCCAGCAGGCGGTCCGTGCCCCGCCGCAGCGAGAGGTCCACGGGGATGGCGCCGCGGCCGTCCAGCACCTCGCGCCCCTCCTGCCAGACGGTGGCGTTCACGCGGGCGGAGCGGGCGGCGTACTCCACGCCGGTCCGCACGCTGTCGGCGGTGAGCGACCCGAAGCGCGCCTCGCCCAACCGGATGGTGCCCGAGATCTGCGGGGCGGCGGCGGTGCCCCGCACCGCGACGTCCAGATCGAGGGCCCCCGCCAGCTCCGGCTCCTCGATCTGCAGCAGGCGCATGATGCGCTCCAGCCGGAGGCCGCTGGCGCGGGCGCGGAAGTCGGCGTCGCCCCGTTGGGGAAGCTGTCCTTCCAGGGACAGGCGCACGTTTCCGGGTCCCGAGCGCACCAGCTCCAGGGCATCGACCGCCACCACCGAATCGCTCCACGTTACGCGGGCGGGCGCACTCAGCGAAAACAACAGGGAATCGAACTGCAGGTCGGCCTGGTCCAGGTCCAGCCGCACCCGTCCGTCCTCGCGCGCCAGACCTCCGGCCAGGGTGTAGGACTCGACGTCGCTGCGCACCAGCTCGGCGGTGGCGCGCGCGCCCGTGCGGGTCAGAGTGGCGCGGACGCGGGTGGAGGCCAGCTCGCGGCCCAGGGCGCGCAGCGAGTCGGTGTCGAGCGCGACCAGGAGCAGGGCGGCTTCGCCCGGCAGGTTGCGGCCCTCCAGTTCCAGGGTGGCGGCGTGCAGGTAGGCGTCGGCGAAGCCCAGGCCGGTGACCCGCGTGCGGGCGCTGCCGCGGAAGTCGTCCAGCCATCCCTCCAGCGTCAGGTCGCCCTCCACCTGTCCCGTCAGCGTGACCTCGGAGCGCAGGGGGAGCGTGTCGGGGTTTACCCCCGAGAGCAGCAGGATCTCGCGATCCAGGGCGCGCAGGGTGTCGCGGGCGTGCACGACGTCGCCCAGGAAGGCGGGGCGGAGCCCCATGAGCGAGTCGGCTCGGAAGTGGAGCGCCATGGTCCCGCGCGCACCCTCGGCGCCCGGGAGTCCGAGGCGGCCGCCGCCGTCCATCTCCAGGCCGCCCACCGAGGCGCGCGCCGTGTCTAGTTCCAGCGCCCCGTCCCGCAGCAGGGTGCGCACCACGACCGAGTCCACGCGCACGCCGCGAACGTTGGAGTCGGCGAGACGCACGAAGGCGCTCCCCACCATGGCGTCGCCCCGCCCCTCGAGCGCGGCCCGGAAGGTCCCGTTCAGGAGGGTACGCTCGCCGGCCCGGGGCACGAAGGCGCCCGGCCGGAAGCCGGCCAGCGCCCCCTCCACCCGTGCGGGGCGGGTGAGGTCGGAGGGGTCGAAGGTGCCCGAGGCGGACAGCACGCCGGGGGCGCCCCGGGTCTCGACCCGGAGGGAGAGGGAGTCGGCGCCCCCGCTCACCCGGAAGCCTCCCGAGACCTCGCCCTCGATCGGCAGCTGCGGGTATCGGTCCCGGAAGGCCTCCAGGCGCAGGGGCGCGGCGTCGCCCTGCACGTCCACCCGCCAGCCGGCCGGGTCCAGGCGCACGCTGCCCTGGGCGAGCACGCGCGAGACGTCGCCGCCCGCGGGGCCGGTCCGGTGCGTGAGGTCCAGGTCGATGCGGAGTCCGCGCGCGGGCGCCCCGTTCAGGCGCACGCGGGCGCTGCCCCGGCCCGCCACCGGCAACCCGGGAATCCAGGGATCGAGCGACGGATAGTCGAGCGGCGAGACCAGCAGATCACCGTCCTGCACGCCCCACCCGGCCGCGCTCCGCACCAGCACGCCCGAGACGGTCGCGGCCGTGAGTTCGCCCGCCTCGCTGCGATGGCCCACCCGCCCCACCACGCCCAGCCGCTCGAGCGCGCCGTCCAGGCGCAGGTTGCCGCTCAGCGTGCCCGGCCGCCCGGCCAGTGCGGGCGCGTAGCGGGCCAGGGTGGCCACCGGAAGGGAGTCGGCCTGCACCTCCAAGCCCTCCAGCCGGGTCCCGTTCCGGAAGGCGAGCGTTCCCGTGGCCCGCAGGCGCGCGCGCCCCCAGCGGGCGTCCCCCTCGGTGAGCGTCCAGCGCGACCCCCCACCCCGCGCCACCGCCCCCCGGAGCGTCGCCCGCCCCCGCACCGGCGCCACGGCGGGCACGATCTCGGCCAGCGCCAGTCCGTCCAGCTCGCTCACCTGCAGCTCCACCTCGACCAGGTTGCGCGCCTCTGGACGGAGCATCACCGCCACCGTCCCGCGCGCGCTCCCCTGCGGCACGTCGAGGCGGCTCACCCGGCCCTCCACCCGGCCGTCCGCCACCCGCACGTCGGCCGCGAAGTCGCGGAAGGGGAGCGACTCGCGCAGCAGGTGCAGCCGTCCCCGGGCGTGCTCCACCTCCACGACGATTCCGCCGGCGGCGTTCGGAGCCACCACCACCTCGGGCACGCGCAGCTGGTCCAACTCCAGGTCCAGCGCCAGCGTGCCGCCCCCCTCCGGCAGCACCCGCAGCATCCCGGCGGGATCCAGTCCGGTGGGGCGACGCAGGCGGAAGACCGACCCCTCCACACGCACGTCCTCGAGCCGCACCACCGGACCGGCGGCGGCGCGCGCCGGCAGGACGTCCTCCCCGCCGGATTCGTCCCCGGGGCGCGGCGCGGGCGGCGGGCGCTGGGGCGCCATCCAGCGCCCCAGCGTGCTCCCCTCCACCCCCTCGCGCCAGGCCAGCTCCACGTCCGCCCCCCAGACACGCACGTTGCGGAAGGCGAGCTGGCCGCGCACCAGGCCCAACAGGTCGTAGGAGACCTCGAGCGAGTCGGCGGTGAAGAAGACCTCGCCCGTGGGAGTGCGCAGTTCCACGCCCAGCAGGCGCGCGCCGTGGAAGATGCCCCCGGAGTGGAGCTCGTCCACCACCACCCGCCCCGCCACCCGCCCGTCCACCTGGTCCACCAGCCAGTTGAGGATCACCTGGTGCCCCACCGCGGTGCGCAGCAACGCCCACACCCCGACCGCCACCACCAGCGTGCTCCAGGCGAGCGTGCGGAACGACGCCCGCGCCAGCCGTCGCCGCAGCCGCATCAGAACGCCTGCCCGATGGAGAAGTGGAACTGCAGGCGCTGGAAGAACGAGTCGCCGCCGCCGAAGGGGACGTCACGCGCCAGCCGCTGCAGGTCCTGTGTCTCCACCCAGTTCAGGGTCACGTCCGTGCCGCCCGCGCCCCGCACCACAATGCGGTCGCCGGGCAGGTCGGCGCCGGGATCGAAGGGGCGCAGGGTCCCGGTCAGGACGGGGAGCGACTCGGCGCCCTGGAATCGGTAGCCCACGTCCACCCGGATGGGGCCGATGGGGCTGAAGTAGCGCACCCCCATTCCGGGTGTCGCCTGGAGCTGGCCGAAGTCCAGCGACAGCCCCCCGTCCGGGTCGCGCGGCCACACCTGGCCCACGTCCACGAAGGCCGCACCCTGCACGTCGTTGCCGGCCAGCGGGAAGCGCAGCTCCAGGTTGGCCTCGGCCAGCGCGTCCCCGCCCGTGGGCCGCACCGCCAGGAAGGTGGTGGTGACCGGGGACGCGTCGCAGGTGCCGTCGAAGACCTGCTCGGGCAGGCAGGCGGGCGCGGCCGCGCCCTGCGGGACCTCGAGCAGCCGCTCCACGTTCACGGAGAGCACGCGCGGCCCGAGCCGGTTCTCGGCGAAGCCGCGCACCGAGCCCGCCCCCCCCGAGTAGAAACGCTTCTGCGGGTGCGACACCTCGCGTCCCGCCCCCGTCAGGTCGAGGGTGCCGGGGCGCACCATTCCGCCCCGCACCCGCCCCGCCAGCACGGTGCGTTCGCCCAGCGCCACGTACCCGGTCGCCTCGGCCACCGCCCGGTTGTAGGAGAAGTCGGACGCGGTCAGCCCCGAGGCGTGCTCCAGGCTCAGAGCCGCCGAGTAGCCCGCCGTGGGGTTCAGCACGCGGTTGGCGCGGTTCAGCACCACGCTCGCCCCCACCGGCGAGAGCCAGTTGGCCGAGCGGAAGACGTCGATGTCGCGGTCCGCGCAGAGCAGGAACGAGATGCAGAAGAAGACCTCGCCCGCCTCCAGCCGGGTGAGGGCGGGCTGCCACGAGACGGTGGCGGTGGCCTGGCGGCCCAGGTTGCGCGAGAGCGCGGCCGTGAAGCCCACGGCCTGGCGCACGAACACCTCGGGCAGGCTCTGCCGCTCGAAGAAGACGTTGGTGGTGAGCGAGTTGCGGGGCGAGAACACGAACGGCTGCACCAGCTCCACCGACGCCTGGTAGTTGAGGCGCGCGAACTCGCCCTCCCCGGCCTGCCGGCAGAGCACCGACTCGTTGAGCTGGGGGGCGAGCAGGTTGGAGAGCCGCCCGCGCACGGTGAGCCGGCGCGCGCCCCCGCGGAAGTTGCGGGACGCCCACTGGGCCTCGGTGTTGAGGCAGTCCGCCGTGCTCCAGCCCACGCCGGTGCGCACCCGGTGCAGGTCGCCCTCCGCCACCCGGATGCGGACCGGAATCACGGTATCCTGCACCAGGGTGTCGCCCAGCGGCTGCACCTGCGCGGTGCGGATGATGTCCAGCCCGTACAGGTTGCGCTGCCCCTCCACCAGCTGGCTGTGGCGGTAGAGCCCCCCTTCGCGGAAGGGCACCATGCGCCGCACCGTCTGGTCGTCCAGCTCGGGCTCGGCGCGCCCGTCCTGCCCCGGCAGCCACTCCACGAAGACCGGCCCGAAGCGGGCCGGCGGGCCCGGATCCACGTCGAAGGTCACCTGTGCGGAGCGCGTCCCGGTGGGGATGAAGTACCCCGAGAAGGCGGCCGCATGGGCGTACCCCACGTCGCGCAGGCGGGCCACCAGCGTGTCCTTGACCGCCTCCAGGCGGATGAAGCTGAGCGGATCGCCCACCTCCAGCGGCAGGTCGCTGCCGAGCCCCTCCACCCGCACCTCCTCCAGCCCCAGCACCTCCAGCGAGTCCACGCGCACGGGCTCGCCCTCGATCACCGTGAACTCCAGCTCCACCGTCCCGTCGTGCCGGATGACGGTGGTGTCCACCTGCGCTTCGCGGTAGCCGCGCAGCAGGTAGTAGGCCTGCAGGCGGAGCATGTCCAGGGGCAGCTCGCGCGGCTGCAGGTAGCGGCGGTCGATGGCGGCGTCCAGCCCAGCCCAGCAGAGTGGCAGCAGCACCGTCTCCTTGCAGCGCGTCTCCCGGTTGGCGATGGCCCGCTTGAGCGCGTCCTCGCCGAAGACGCGGTTGCCCCGCACCCGGATCTCTCGGATCTCGGGACGGCTCGTCTGCGCCTCCGCCGCCGACGCGCCGGCGAGCACGCCCGCGGCCAGCAGCAGCGCCAGCGGCGCCGCGCGCGGCCCCCACCCGGAACTCATCCGCCTCGGTCCCCGGCCCTCCCCACCACCGGCTCCCGCAGCTCCGCCACCGGCGGCGGCAGCGCCCGCCGCGGCCGCCGGGGGAAGAGGTGGCGGCTGAGCGGCAGGAAGGCCCCTTCGTCGGGGTGGTGTACGAAGTGGGTGACGTCCAGGTGGCCGGGCGCCACGTGCACCACGTTGAACGAGTTCTTGAGCCGCTCGCGCGCCCGCCCGCGGGCCGAGGTGGTGGTGCCCGAGTGCAACAGCACCACCCCGTGCTCCCGGTCCGACCCCGGGTAGACGTCCAGCGAATTCACGATGTAGCCCCGGTGCAGGTGTCCGCCCAGCACCAGCTCCACCCCCATGCCCTTGAGCCGCTCCAGCAGCCGCCGCGCACCCGGCAGCGGCCGGTCGCCCTCGTAGTCGGGGGCGGGCGCCAGGTGGTGGTGCGCCACCAGCACGCGCACGTCGTCCTCGGGCGCCCCGGCGAAGGCGTGGTGGGCGAAGGCCAGCTGGGCTTCCCGGATGCGGCCGTTCACGATGGCGCGGCGGGGCGCGGCGGTGTTGAGCGCCACCAGCGTCATCCCGGGCAGGCGCGTGACCGTGTCCAACTCCGGCGCCACATGGCGCCGGTAGTTGCGGAACGGGTCCAGCAGCCGCTCCGCCACCCGGTAGAGCGGCACGTCGTGGTTTCCGGGCGCGGTCACCACCGGCACCGTGCGGCTCCCGGCGCGCGCGAGCGCCTTCAGGTAGCCCGCCGCCTGCCGGAACTCCTCCTCCCTGGCCCGCTGCGTCAGATCGCCCGAGACGACCACCGCGTCGGGGTCCACGTGCTCGACGGCCGCCAGAAAGTGCTCCGCGACGCGCGGCAGATGCGGTTTGCCGAAGTGGATGTCCGAGCCGTGGACCAGGGTGATCATGTGCCCTGCTACCCCGTGCGAGGGGCCCGGGTCGTACCGAGGCGGGCCATCCCCAGCACGCCGACCGCCACCAGGGCCAGCGAGATCACCTGCGCCAACGTGAGCGCCCCGAAGAAGCGGTCGTCCTTGGCCCGGAAGATCTCCACCACGAAGCGCTCCACCCCGGCCAGCGCCAGCCACACGCTGAACAGCCACCCCGGGCGCGCATCGCGCCCGCGGATGCGCCACAGCACCAGGAAGATGAGGGTGGACATGGCCACCTCGTAGAGCTGCGTGGGGTGCACCGGCACCACGTCGCCGTAGCGCGCCACCAGCTCCGGGTCCACCGCGATGCCGAACTGGCGCTCGATCACGTCCACGCGCGTGGGCGGAACCCCGTCCGGGAAGCGGATCCCCACCCACGACCCCGTGGGCCGGCCCCAGTCGTCGCCCACCAGGAAGCACCCCACCCGCCCCACCGCGTAGGCAAGCGCCAGCGCGGGCGCCGACCAGTCCACCACGCGCGCCAGCGGCAGCTCCAGTTTGCGGGCCTTCCACAGCACCAGCGCGGTGGCGCCCAGGAAGCCGCCGTACCACACCATGCCGCCGCGCGAGAACACGAACGACAGCCCTTCCACCTGCAGGCGGTCCCAGTTGAGCAGCACGTAGTAGATCTTGGCCCCCAGCAGCCCGCCGATGACCGCCATGAAGACCAGGTCCCAGGCCAGCTCGCCGTTGCGGCCCGCGCGCTCCATCTCCATGCGCAGGATCATGCCCGCGGTGAGGAAGGCCAGGAACATCATCACCCCGAACGACGTCACGGCCTCGCCCCCCAGCACGGGGAGCCATTCGGGGAAGTGGAAGAGGTAGGGGTACACGCGGTCTCCGGGAGCGAAGGGTCAGGTGGCGTCGGGCGCGGCCGGGTCCTCCGGGCGCTGCGAGGCTTCGAAGGGTTCCGAGGGCTCCGGGCGCTCGAGCCCCGGGAAGGGGAGCGCCGCCGACGCGGTCAGGTCCAGGGGCGCGACCTCGCCGCGTGCCAGGCGGAAGAGCCCGGCACGGGCGACCATGGCGCCGTTGTCGAGCGAGAGGCGGGGGGAGGCTCGCAGCACCACCCCTCCCGGCCCCAGGCGGCGGGCCATCTCCTCCCGCAGGCGCACGTTGGCGGAGACGCCCCCACCCAGCAGCACGCGGCGGCAGCCGACGGCCTCCACCGCACGCAGCGTCTTGGAGACCAGCACGTCCACGGCCGCCTCCTGGAAGGCGGCCGCCACGTCCGCACGGCGGGCGTCCAGCGCCCCCTCGGCCTCCAGTTCGCGCACCCGGTTCAGGACCGCCGTCTTGAGGCCGGAGAAGGAGAAGTCGTAGTAGTCCGCGTCCCACGGGCGCTGGGTGCGCCGGAGCATGGGCCGCGGCAGCGCCGGAAGCGCGGCCGGATCGCCCGCCTCGACCGCTTCCTCGAATTCGATCACGTCAGCCCGGATGGCCGACGGGTTTGCCCGGAGGATTTCCCCGGATGCCGCCACCGCCTCGTCCCCGATGGTCCGGCGCAGGTCGTACAGGGTGTCCGACAGCCGGTGCCGAGCCGCAGAACTCTCGCTTTCGGGCCAGAGACAAGCGACAAGCCAGTCCCGGCGGACCCCCGTTTCCCC
>JAVVFC010000101.1:0-10001 GCA_032250975.1 Longimicrobiales bacterium
AGGTGAAGGCCACGAAGATGGAGGCCAGCAGTGTGAGGCCGACCACCACCGCCAGCGGGACGTAGAAGACCCTCAGCTCGCCCTGCAGGTAGACGAAGGGGACGAAGACGATGAGGGTGGTGGCGGTGGAGGCCAGGATGGGGAGCACCACGTCGCGGGCGCCCCGCTCGGCCGCCTCGCCCGCGGCCTCTCCCGACTGCCAGCGCCGGTAGATGTTCTCCAGCACCACGATGGAGTTGTCCACCACCAGCCCGAAGCCCATGGCCAGGCCCATGAGGGTGAGCAGGTTCAGGGTCAGACCGCCGAAGTAGATGAGGTTCAGCGAGATGAGTACGCTGAAGGCGATGGTGGCGAAGATCAGCCCGGCGCTCCGCAGCGAACGCAGGAAGAGGAGGAGCACCCCGAAGATGACCACCGCGGCGGCGATGGCGCGCAGGCGCAGGTCGGTGAGCTGACGTCGGATGTCCTCGCTCTCGTCCTCCTCCAGGATGAAGCGCGCACCATACGGACTCAGCCGCTCGAGCTCGGCCATGCGCGCCTTGACGGCGTCCGCCGCCCGTACGGTGTTGGCTCCCGCCTCCTTGAGCAGGCGGAGCGTGACCGCGGGGCGCCCGTTCACGCGCTCGTAGAGGCGCGGCTCCTCGTAGGTGTCGGTAACCGTGGCGACGTCGGAGACGCGCACGGGCGTCCCGTTCACGGTGGCCAGGATGGCCGCGCGGACATCAGCCGCCGAGCCGGGGCGGTTGACGATGGTCACCGTGCGCTCGGCCTCGTCCTCGCGCACGATGCCCGCCTCGCGTACCAGGTCCAGTTCTCCGATGGCCTGCCAGACCTGGAAGGCGGTGAGCCCGAGCGCCCGCAGGCGCGTCTCCTCCACGCGCACCGAGAGGCGCCGCTCGCGCCCCCCGAAGACCTGCGCCAACGCCACCCCCTCGATCTGGGAGACCTCCGGCACCACCACGTCCTCCAGGTGCCGGTGCAGCGCCTCCAGCGTGTAGGGGCCGGTGAAGCGGTAGAGCAGGAAGGCCCGGTTCCGGTCCTGGAACTCCTCGGGGATGTAGGGCGAGACGGTCACGTCCCGCACCCCGGGTGGCAGGTCCTCCTCGAGCGCCGAAAGGCGTTCGGAGAGTTCGAGCCGCGCGAAGTCCATGTCGGTGCCCCGGTTGAACTCCACGGTGACGGTCGCGGTGCCGACCCCGTTCACCTCCTGCGACACCGAGGTGATGGTCTCCACGCCCGCGACCTGCTGCACCGCCCCCTCCAGGGGAGAGGTTAGGAACGCCTCCACCGTCTCGGGCGAAGCGCCGCGCCAGGACCCGCTCACGGTCAGCCGGGGAAGCTGGGTCTCGGGGAGCAGTTCGATGGGGATGTTGCGCCAGGCGGCCACCCCCAGCAGGGCGACCGCGGCGTAGGTCATGGTGACCGCCACCGGACGCCGGATGCTGAGGCGGATCATGGCGCTCCCCCGGTGAGGCGCACCCGGATCCCCTCGGAAACCGAGTAGACCACCGGGATGACGACCAGCGTGAGCAGAGTGGCGACCAGCAGGCCTCCGATCACGGCGACCGCGAGCGGTGCGCGCAGATCGGCGCCCCGGCCGAGGCCGAGCGCCATGGGCGTGAGACCGAGCACGGTGGTGACGGTGGTCATCACGATGGGGCGCAGCCGAACGCGTCCGGCCTGGAGAATGGCGTCGCGAAGCGCGGCGCCCTCCCGCCGGGCCTGGTTGATGAAGTCCACCTTGACGATGGCGTCGTTCACCACGATCCCCACCAGGATCACCACCCCGATCAGCGACATGGTGTTGAGCCCGGCACGCGCGGCAAAGAGTGCGAGCACCGCCCCCACCAGCGCCAGCGGTACCGACACCAGGATGGTGAAGGGGTGCACGAAGGACTCGAACTGCGCGGCCAGGATCATGTAGACCAGGATGAGCGCAAGCCCGAAGGCGAAGGCCAGATCCCGGAAGGAGCGGCGCATCTCTTCGTTCTCACCGCCCACCTCCATGCGCATCTCCCGGGAGGCGGGGTAGTCGGCCAGTACGACCTCCACCGCCGCCAGCGCCTTGTCCAGGCCACCCGCGGCGACGTCGGCGTAGACCGGCACCACCCGCCCCTGCTCCTCCCGCCGGATCTCCGCCGGTCCGGTGGCCTCGCTGATGTGCACCAATTCACGGATGGGCACGCCGGACACCCGCAGCCCCTCAAGTGTGGCGCGGGAATG
This sequence comes from Longimicrobiales bacterium, assembly GCA_032250975.1. Taxonomy (GTDB): domain Bacteria; phylum Gemmatimonadota; class Gemmatimonadetes; order Longimicrobiales; family Gaopeijiaceae; genus Gaopeijia. Next base: position 2,224 of record JAVVFC010000101.1, read on the forward strand.
GCGGATCTCCCGCGGGTAGCTGACCACGATCCCGATCTTTCGATCGAAGTCCACGAAGTCGGTGGCCCGCTCACCGCGGAGCGCGCGGTCCACGGTCTCGGCCACCACCCGCGGCTCGATCCCGTAGCGCGCCGCCGCCGCCCGGTCGATCTCCACCTGGATCTGCGGAGTGCCCTGCTGACTCCCCACGCGCACGTTGGTCAGCAGCGCCATGGTGTCCAGCCGGGCACGCACCTCGTGCGCGCGCGCCGTGATCTGCTCCAGGTCCTCGCCCCGCACCCGCACCGCGATGTCCGCCTCGCCGCCTCCGAGCAGGGCGCCCAGCGCCGTGGCCTCGCCCGCGGCCAGCGTCAGGGCACCGTCGGGGAAGCGCTCCGCCAGCGGCGCCATCCGGCGCACCACGTCTGCGGTGCGAACCGGGCCGTGCTCGGCCGCACCCGGCGGGTACTCGTCCCGCAGCCGCACCTGGAAGAGGGCCGTGTTGAGCCCTGAGGCCTCCTCCCCTTCGGCGTAGGCGCGCACATCCCGGCCCACCCGTCCGAAGACCACCTCGATGCCGGGGTCGGCCAGCAGCGCCTCCTCGATGGCCAGCGCCGCCTCTTCCGTCGCCTCCAGCCCGGTTCCCTCGGCCAGCGCGAGGCGCACCTGGAAACCGCCCTGATCGACGGCGGGCAGCAGGTCGCGGGGGAGCGCCGTCGCCAGCAGGAGGGTGGCCGCCAGCGCTGCGCCCGCGGTCGCCAGCACCCGGCCGCGATGGTCGAGCGCCCATTCGAGCGCGCGGTGGTAGGCGTCCGCGAAGCGTGCGAAGCCCCGGTCAAACGCGTCCAGCAGGGGTCCGAAGAGTCGGTGGGCGCCCCGGGCGGCTGCGTGCCACCAGAACGCCAGGAGGGCCCGCCCCAGACGGGCGAGCCAGCGGAGCGCCCGGAAGGGCGCACCGAGGACGGTCCGGGCAAACCTCACCACGCGCGCCACCCACCCGGCGGGGGTGGCGGGGGTCTCCGGCGCCGAACCGGGCACCGGTTGCCCGTCGCGGCCGGCCCCGAAGCGCGCGGCCAGCGCCGGCAGGAGGCTGAGCGCGACCGCCAGCGAGGCCACCAGCGAGAAGGCCACCGCCAGCGAGAGGTCGCCGAAGAGCTCGCCGGCGACCCCCTCCACATAGATGATCGGTCCGAAGACCGAGATGGTTGTGAGGGTGGAGGCGGTGATGGCGCCCTGGACCTCGCGGCCGCCCCGGGCGGCCGCTTCGTCGGGTGCCATTCCGGCTTCCCGGTGCCGGAAGACATTCTCGAGCACCACGATCGAGTTGTCGACCAGCATCCCCACCCCGAGGGCGAGTCCCCCCAGCGACATGATGTTGAGCGAGACGCCCGCCGCCTCCATGAGGGCAAAGGCCCCCACCACGGAGATGGGGATGGCGGCCGCCACCGCGACCGGATAGCGCGGGTCGCGCAGGAAGAGGAAGAGGACCAGGAAGGCGAGCAGGCCGCCCAGCACCAGCGCGGAGACCACGTTGGAGATGGCCTCCGAGATGAAGACCGCCTGGGAGTCCGCCACCTCGACCTGGACGTCCGGATACTCCTCCCGCAGCTGCGCGAGCACCTCGTCCACCGCCCGGGCCACCGAGACCGTGTTGGCCCCCGACTCCTTGTAGACCAGGAGACCGACCGCCTCGGACCCGTTGTAAAGCGCAACGGTCTCCCGCTCGGCGAACCCGTCGGTGACGGCGGCCACATCGGAGAGGCGCACCACGCGCTCGCCACTCCCGGCCGGGGCGGCCACCACCACACGGGCGATCTCCTCCACGGTGCGGAACTCGCCCAGCGTGCGGAGCGGGTACCGGTAACGCCCCTGCCGGATGGTCCCCCCGGGCGCGGAGACGTTGGCACGGTCCAGGGCCGCCGAGACGTCCTCGAGGGTGAGCCCGTAGGACTCCATGAGCCGGGGATCCACCTCCACCTGGATCTCCCGGTCCAGCCCCCCGGTGACGGCAGCCTGCGCCACCCCGTCCAGCTGCTCGAGTCGGCGCCGGAACACATTCTCCGCCAGCTCCTTGGAGGCCCAGAGGTCGCTCCCGGCCGAAACGGAGAGCGAGAGGATGGGCTCGGACTCGGGATCCACCCGTAGGATGCGGGGGCGGGTGGCGCTCTCCGGAAGCGCGTCCCGCAGATTGTCCAGGCGCTCGCGGACGTTGAGCATGGCGAAGTCCATGTCGGTCCCCCAACGGAAGCGCAGCGTGACCAGGCTCACGCCCTCGCGGGAGACGGAGGTGACCCGCTCCACGCCCGGGACCGCCGCGGCCTCGGCCTCGACCCGCTCCGTCACCAGGCGCTCGATCTCGGCGGGGGCGACGTCCGGGTACCCGGTGTAGATCACCAGGCGGGGGTAGCTGACGTCGGGGAGGAGGTCGATGGGCAGCCGGGCGTAGGAGATGCCCCCCAGCAGCACCACCGCCAGGAAGAACATCGCCACCGCCACCGGGCGCCGGGTGGCCAGGTCGGGAATCGACATCAGAACCCCGACGGCGGCAGAACCCGGCCACCCACCACCCGCTCCAACTCCAGCAGCGCGTCCACGAAGCCGTAGCGCGCCTGGATGATCTGCCGTCGGGCGTCCGCCTCCTGCGTCACCGTCTCCTGCAGCTGCTCGAAGGTACGGGTGCCCAGGCGGTACTCCTCCCGCGCCAGACGAGCCGCCTCTCCCGCGAGTTCCAGCGACCGCGCCGCCACCGCCAGCGATCGGTGCTGATTGTCCAGATTGATGAGCTCGGTACGCACCTGCCGTTCCACCTCGAGCCGCTGTTCGCGCAGTGCCTCCCGGCGGTTCTCCAGGTCCACGCGCGCCCGGACCTCGTCGGCTTCGTCGCGGAAGTACGTATTGAACATGGGAAGCGAGAGGATGATGGCGAACGAGCTCTGCATCTCCCGTTCGTCCAGGCTGAGGTCGAAGAGGGCGTCCCCCTGCCGGGTCTGGGCCAGCCGGCCGTAGTTGTAGGAGAGGTTCAGCGTGGGGAACCACCGCTGGCGGGCCTCCCGCACCCCGAGCCGGGCGCCCGCCACCGCACCCTCGGACTCCTGGAGCGACGGATTGGCGCCCAGGGCCCGCTCCACCAGGACATCCACGTCCAGGCCGGCGGGGTCGAAGGAGGGCAGTTCGGGCGCGGCCGGGTGGAACGCCCCCATCTCGGAGTTCCCCAGCGAGGTGCCCAGCAGGAGCAGGGCCTGTTCGTAGCGCCGGCGCTGCTCCTGCACGTTCAGTTCCTGGCGCTCCACCTGCACCTCCGCGGTCAGGACGTCCACGCGGCTGCGCTGGGCGATCTGGAAGAGCCTGCGCGCGGACTCCAGGTCCACCTCACGGGCGGTGCGGATGGCCTCCTCCACGGCGAGCAGCTCGCGCTGCTCGAGCGCGTCGAAGAAGCGGCTGCGGACCTCGGCCTCCAGCTCCCACGCCGCGGCGTCCAGCCGCAGCCGACGGTTGAGGTTGGTGCGGGACTGGCGGGCCCGGGCATCGAAGAGGTTGCTCCCCTGGATGGTCCAGTTGAGCGTGATCCCCTGCGAAGTGTTCGAGTTGAAGACCCAGTCGGCGCCGGGGTTCTCGATCGGGTTTCCGAAGAAGTCGGTCGAGCGGCGCGTGAGGTTGCCGGCGAAACCGGTGCGCAGAAGGTTCAGGTCCACCCGCGGCAGAATCTGGTCCGCCCACGTCGCCCGGGCCTCGACCCCATTGAGGGCGAGGTCCTGCTCCGCCTGGCGCACCCCCGGATTCCAGTTGCGCGCGATGGCGAGCGCCTCCTCCAGCGTGAGTTCCCCCGGGGGAGTCTCCTGGGCGGCGAGGGTGAGCGGGACGGCCCAGATCGTCCCGAGCGAGAGGGCCACGCTCGCGAAGCAACTCCGGAGCCGGCGCCGACCGCGCTCCCCGGTCCGTCCGGCCGCCCTCATCGGCCCGGCCTCCCGCCGGCCGCCGCCACGTTCTCCACCAGGCGTACAGGCGTGTCGTGAGCGATGTAGAAGTGCCCGTCCACCAGCACGATCTCGCCCGGCCGCACCTCCCCCTCGTCGCTGGGCACCACGATCTCCACGAGCGAATCCGACTCCATCCCCGTCACCACGTACCGCCACTCGGCCCGGCCCCGTCCCGGCTCGGTCTCGTTGTAGACGAAGACCATATTGCGGCGCCGACCCTCGCCCCGCTCCAGCACCGCCTCGCGCGGGACCAGGATGCGGTCGGGAAAGGAGCGGGCGTCGAGCGACACCTCCGCGTACATGCCCGGCTTGATGCGACTGTCCGGGTTGGGAAGAAACACGGTCACCCGCCCGGTGCGCTGCTCCGGATCGACCACCGGGTTGACCGTCGCGATCCGCCCCCGGAAGGTCTCACCCGGGAAGGCGGCGAAGGTCACCGAGGCGCCACGCCCCTCCTCCAGGTACCCCAGCTCCGCCTCCAGGACCTGGACCTCGACCTTGATGGGGTCCAGTTCGACGATCGTCATGAGCTCGGTGCCCGGGGTCAGGTAGGTGCCCTCGACGACGCGCAGGTCCGCGACCCGGCCCGGAAAGGGCGCGCGCACGGTGGCGCGGGCCAGGCGCAGCTCGGCCTGCTGCAGGCGCACCTCGGCCGCGTTCAGCCCCGACGCCGAGCGGGCGACCTCCTCCCGCCGCCGCCGCACCTCGGGATCGGTGATCTCGTCGTCGAAGAGGATGCGCGCCTGGAACTGCGCGCGCGCGTCCGCCAGGGCGGCGCGGGCCTCCGCCGCCTCGAGCGCCGGATCGAGGGTGTCCGTACGCAGCAGAACGTCCCCCGACCCCACCCGGCCGTTCTCGCGCACCGGGATCGCGGTCACGACCCCCTCCACCTGCGCGGTGACGGTGGTGCGCCGGAAGGCGGCCGCCTGTCCGGCCGCGTTCACGGTGATCCAGAGCGTGTCCCGCACGACCGCGGCCCCGCTTACCGGCTGCGGGAGGGCGGCCCCGAACTCGGCCAGGGCGGCTCCCACTTCGACTCCGGACGCGTCGCCCCCGGCGTTCGCTCCCGCGCCCCCGGCGGCCTGCGCCCCGCTGTTCCTGGTGATCCGCCACCACACCCCTACGCCCGCCACCCCCAGCAGGAGAACGACCGTGGCCACCGTGAGGGCCCTTCTGGAAAATTCCATGTGCCACCCCTTGAAGATCCCGTGGACCCGCCGCACCCGCGCGCACGGGGGCCGCCCCAGGCGTTAGATTGCGCCGGCCCGGGCGGGGTTGCCCACCGGGCCCGAACGCCCACCGCCAACCTATACGCGGCACCGCGCATGCGCATTCCCGGACGCCCCTCCCGGGCCCTCGGCCTGTTCCTCGTCACCCTCGCCGCTGGCGCCTGCGACCCGGGATTTGAAGTCGATCCCGGGTGGGGGACGCTTCCGCTGCCCGAGCCCGGGTACGCACCCCGGGGCGACGTCGCGGACGTGGGCGCCGCGCTCTTCCGCCGCAACTGCGTGGCGTGCCACGCGCTGGGGGGCGGGGACGGGGTGGGGCCCGACCTGCGCGGGGTGACCCGGCGTCGGTCCATCGGGTGGGTCCGCGCCATGATTGCCCGCCCCGACTCCATGCTCCGCGTGGACGCCACCGCGGCCGCCCTGCTCCGCCGCTACCAGGTCCCCATGCCGAACCGGCGCCTCGACCCGCCCCGGGTGCGGGCGATCGTGGAGTTCCTGTGGCGTGCCGACCACGCGCCCGACGCGCCGGGGGCGTGAGGCGCGCGACGGGGGGCGGTCAGGGGGTGGCGCCGCCCCCGGCTCCGTACCGGCGCTCCACGTAGTCGTCCAGGATCGTCTTGAACTCGGCCACCAGCCCCTCACCCTTGAGCGTGGTGAAGTGCTCCCCGTCCACGTAGACCGGGGCCTTGGGCTCTTCGAAGGTGCCCGGGAGTGAGATCCCGAGGTTGGCGTGCTTCGACTCGCCGGGGCCGTTCACCACGCACCCCATGACGGCCACGTCCAGCTCCTCCACTCCCGGGTAGAGTTCGCGCCATTCCGGCATGCGTGCCCGGATGTAGCCCTGGATATCCTCCGCCATCTCCTGAAAGAAGGTGGACGTCGTACGGCCGCACCCCGGGCAGGAGGTCACCTGCGGCTCGAAGGCGCGGATCGCCAGGGACTGCAGGATCTGCTGCGCCACCCGCACCTCCTCGGTGCGGTCGCCCCCGGGGCGGGGCGTGAGGGAGACCCGGATGGTGTCTCCGATCCCCTGCATGAGGAGGGGCGCGAGGGCGGCGGTCGAGGCCACGATCCCCTTGGCCCCCATGCCGGCCTCGGTGAGCCCGAGGTGCAGGGGGTGGTCGGAGCGGGGCGCCAGCATGCCGTATACCCCGATCAGGTCGGGCACCACCGAGACCTTGGCGGAGAGGATGATCCGATCGTGCGGGAGGCCCACCTCCTCCGCGAGCGCCGCGGAGCGCACCGCGCTCTCCACGATGGCCTCCAGGAGCACCTCCTTGGCCCCTCTGGGCTCAGGGCGTCGCGCGTTCTCGTCCATCAGGTCAGTAAGGAGACGCTGGTCGAGCGAGCCCCAGTTCACCCCGATGCGCACCGGCCGGTCGTGCGCGAGCGCCACCTTGATGATCTCGGTGAAGTTCGCGTCCCGGTGCTTGGTGCCCACGTTTCCCGGATTGATGCGGTACTTGGCCAGGGCGTCCGCCGTCGCGGGGTACTTCGTGAGGAGGAGGTGGCCGTTGTAGTGGAAGTCTCCGACCAGGGGCACGTCCAGCCCCGCGTCGTCCAGGCGCCGGCGGATCTCGGGGACGGCCCGCGCGGACGCCTCGTTGTTCACCGTGACGCGGACCAGCTCGCTCCCGGCCAGGGCGAGGGCGGCCACCTGTGCGGCGGTTCCGGCCGCGTCGGCGGTGTCGGTGTTGGTCATGGACTGGACGCGGACGGGGTTCCGTCCGCCCACGCCCACCCCTCCCACGTCAACCTGCACGGTCTTCCTGCGGGGCCAGATGCTCACAGCGGCGCCTGCTCGGGCTCGGGTTCGATCCGGATGAAGGTCCGAATCTATCGGACCTTGCGGAGGAGGTGGAGGATACCCAGCGCGGTCTCGGGGAGGTCCGACGGCAGGAGCACGTCGTGGTAGCGGTCCAGGTACCCCTCCACGAAGCGGGCCACCTCGGCCAGCGAAACCACTTCGTACCCCGACCGCGCGCCGGAACGTCCCTCGCCGAAGGCCACGATCCGCACCTGCACCGCCGCCCCGCCCCCGGCCGACGGGACCTCGGCCCGACCGTGCCGCTGCAGCGCCTCGACCGCCGCACCCAGGTCCCCCAGGCGGGCACATCCCACGCGCCGGAGCGCGGTGAAGAGGGCGTCGCGTGTGCGCAGACGCTCGTTCACGCGCGCCTTTCCCTCCTTGACCTCGCCGATGATCACGTCGACGAGCCCGTTGCGGGGCACGAAGCGCTGATCGAGCGCCAGCGAGAGGTCGTCCTCGGGCCCGGGATTCCCCCCGGGGATCGTGAACGCCGCCCACGGGAAGCGCACCGCCAGCACATCCAGATCCGTGACCTCCTCGTACCCCCGCCGGGAGCGGCGGATGACCGGGAGTTCCGTGATGGTGAAGTAGCCGTTCAGGTGCAGGTACGCCTGCACCAGGTCCACGCCCGCGTTCATGCCGTGAGGGTCGCACGCCGGCGCGCCGCGCACAACACCCCGGACGCGGGAACCCGCGCCCGGCCGCCGGGGTTGCTGTCAGTCCTGCGCGGCCCGCGGCCTCCGGCCCCGGCGGGGCGGAACCCGAACCGGCTGCCGCCCACCC
>JAVVFC010000102.1:0-9938 GCA_032250975.1 Longimicrobiales bacterium
CAGAGGATCTTGCTGGGCCCGCCGAACGGGAGGGTGCCGGGGAGGCCCGGGCGCATCGTCAGACGCCGTCTTCGCGGGCGTGGAGGGTGGTGCCCACGATCGCTCCCAGGGCGGCGATCGTGAGTAGACCGGTGATGACGCTCCACCAGAAGGCGACATCGTCCTGGCCGGCGGCACGGCCCGCCGCACCGATCCGGAAGGCGGCGAAGGCGAGGCCCAGCCAGACGATGCCGACCACGTAGCCGAAGATCCGATTCATCTCTCCACCGGGGTTGAGGTCCGACGATGACGGGGCGGAAGATAGGGCGGCGTACGCGGGCCGGGAAGTGGAGCGGCGGGGTGGCGGGCGCGGGCCGGGCGCCGGCCGACCGTCTGGAACCGGCGCCCGTGTTGCGCCATCTTCCCGGAATCATGAGCCATCCGACACCATGAGCGACTACCGGATTCCGGAGCTTCCCTCCGACGAGGTGCTGGGCATCGCCGGAATGGAGGAGAAGGCGGAGGCCAGGGGGGGGGCGCCGCCCGCCGGGGGGCCGACCGCTGCGCCCGATCCGGCGCCGCACTGGCGCGGATGGGTCACGATCGCCGTCCTGCTGACGGGCGGCTGGCTGAGCAGCTCCTACCGGACCCTGCCCGCGACCCGCAGTGCCGCGGTCGCCGACACCACCTTCGCCTCGGGACGCGCGATGGCCACCGTGGCCGAGATCGCGCGCACGCCCCGGCCGACCGGCTCCCCGGCGCACGGGCAGGTGCGGGAACTGCTGGTCACGCGGCTCGGCGAGCTGGGTCTCGAGCCCGAGGTGCAGACCACGACGATGGTGCGGGCCACACGCGAGACGGCGCGTGCGGTGACCGTGCGCAACGTGCTCGCCCGCCTTCCCGGAACCGACGCGGAGGCGGAGGGGGCTGTGCTGTTGACCGCACACTACGACGCGGTGCCGGGCTCGCCGGGGGCGGGCGACGACGCGACCGGCGTGGCGGTGGTGCTGGAGACCGTCCGGGCGCTGCGGGCGGGCGGGCCGCTCCACAACGACGTCGTGGTGCTGCTCACCGACGCCGAGGAGCTCGGGCTCGTCGGCGCCCGCGCCTTCGTCGCCGAGCACCCCTGGGTGCGGGACGTCCGGGTGGTGCTCAGCGTCGAGATGCGGGGGGCCGGCGGGCCCTCCATCATGTTCGAGACCGGATCCGAGAACGGGTGGGTGATGGCGCGCCTGCGGGAGGCAGACCCCCACCCGCTGGCGAACTCGCTCTCCACCGAGGTCTACCGGCGGCTGCCCAACGACACCGATTTCTCGCCCTTCCGGGACGCCGGGGTGCAGGGCCTGAACTTCGCGGCCATCGGGCGCTATCACCGCTACCACTCCCCCACCGACACTCCAGAGAACCTGGATGAGGCCACCGTGCAGCACCACGGCGCGCGCGTGCTGGCCGTGGCCCGGCACCTGGCCGGCGTCCCGCTGGATTCGGTGCGCGCACCGGACCGCGCCTTCACGGTGGTGCCCCTGGTGGGGTGGGTGGGCTACCCGGTGGCCCGAGCGCTTCCCCTCTCGCTGGCGCTGCTGGGCGGTCTGCTGGTGGTGACCTTTCTGGCATCGCTGCGGGGCGCCCGCAGCCGGGGTTTTCTGCTGGCGGCGCTGCTCTCGGCCCTGACGGTGGGGCTCTCGGCGGGGGCGGGGTGGGCGATGCTGCAGTGGCTCCCCCCCGCGCCCCACGCCGAGAGCCTGCGTATGCTGGCCCTGGGGGCGATCGCCTTCGCGCTCACTACCGTGCTGTTCTCGCTCGGACACCGCTGGATGAGTCCGCTGGAGGCCACACTGGGCGCACTGCTGCTCCCGGTGCTGGCCCTGCTGGCCGCGACCCTGACGGCCCCGGCGGCGGCCCTCAACCTGCAGGGACCGCTGGCCGCCACCCTCCTGCTGCTTGCGCTCCTGACCGGGGTCGGCCTGCACCGGGCGCGCGGCGCCACGGCCTGGGTGGCCTCGCTCCTCCTGGCCCTCCCGGTGCTGGCATTCCTGGTTCCGGTCTCCGAGTTCGTCGCCCTGGCGTTGACCTTCCGGGCCGCACCGCTGCTGGGCGGTCTCTTCGCCTTCTGCCTCCTCTACGTCCTGCCCGCGCTCTCAGGCCTCGACCACCCCAACCGGTGGTGGGCACCGTTGGGGGCGAGCGTGGTCGCGGCCCTGCTCGTCGGACTCTCGGTGCTCGGTGCCACCCCCGGGCCCGACCGACCCGTGGCCTCGTCGCTCCTCTACGTGGTCGAGCGCAGCCCGGAGGGGGTGCCAACGGAGGCGCGCTGGGCGGCCCGCGTCGGCTCGGGCTCGGACTGGGCGCCGACGCCCTCGGGCGCCCGCCTCGCCGACTCGGTGCGGCTGGAGGGCCTGGGGATCGCGCCCGGTCCCTACTGGGCGGGGCCCGCGCCCCTGGCCGCCGTGCCGGGACCGCAGGTTTCCGTGCTGTCGGTCACCGCGCGCGGGGGGACACGCCGGGTCAGGCTGGGCCTGCGATCCCTGGTCGGCGCGGAGGTACTTCGCCTCGAGGTTCCCGCGGGCGTTGTCTTCGAGGGAGTTTCCGGCACCACTGGAACCGGAGATGCCGACCCGCAGGACGGGCTCCCCGGGCGGGATCCCGGCACCGGGGATCTGACCCCGGTGGTGCGTGTGCTGGAGCACTGGGGCACCCCCGATTCGCTCCTGGTCGTCACCCTTTCGGGCGACGCGGACGAGGCGTGGGACCTGACCCTGGTCGAGCACCACCTGCGGCCGGGGGAACTGGCGGGCGAGGCGGCGTTCCGGCGCCCACCGGGCGTGATGGCGGCCGGAGGCGACCGGGCCCTCCTGCGCACGCCGATCCGGATCACGCCGGTGCCGGACTCCGGACCGTGAGTCCAGGGGACGCCTTTCGCCGCATGGATCACCACTTGCGCCAGTTCGGCGCACCACCCCTTCCCCACGGAGAAGCGACATGGACATGAAGACCCTGCTGGACGAGTTCGAGCACGAGATGGCGGGCGCGCGCGAGACCCTCTCCCGCGTACCGGAGGGGCAGTTGGACTTCCGGCCACACGATCGCTCCATGACGCTGGGCGAACTGGCCGGGCACATCGCCATCATCCCGAGCTGGGTGGGGCTGACCGTGCGGGGGGACGGCTTCGACATGGCGGCGCCGATGGATACCCCGCCGCCGCCCGAGCGCACCGTGGATCTGCTGGCGGCCTTCGATGCGGGGATGCAGGAGGCCCGCGGCGCGCTGAACGAGGTTTCCCCGGAGTCGCTGGGGCAGACCTGGACGCTCAGGCGTGGCGAGGAGGTGCTCTTCGCGCTCCCCCGCGGAGGCGTGCTGCGCAGCATGATCCTGAACCACATGATCCATCACCGGGGTCAGTTGACGGTGTACCTGCGGATGGTCGGCGTTCCCATTCCCGCGCTCTATGGGCCCTCGGCAGACGAGGGTTAGGCGGCGGGGTCTGGGACGGCGGGTCGGCGCCCAGGGTCGGGAAGCCCGGTCAGGCACGATCCGTGCATTTACAATCCGTTATTCCTAGATTGTCACCACCCCGATTTCCTTCCCACATGAAGGAGGATTCCAGATGCGGATGCCTTTCACATCCACGCTCCGGCTTCTGTCCCTCGCCGCGGGGGCGTTGCTCCTCTCCGCCTGTGCGCACGTTGGCGAGGAGGATTTCCAGGCCGAAATGACGCGGATCCGGGCTGAAATGACCGACGGTGACGCCGCCCTCGGCGCGCGCATCGACGGGGTGGAGGCTTCGGTGGCGGCGCTCGAGCAGCGCATGAACTCGCTGGAGTCCGAGCTGCAGACGCTCGCCCAGGAGTACGACGCGCAGGTGTCTCGTCTCGAGGCATCGCTCCGTTTCGCTGCACCGGTCCACTTCGACTTCGATGTGGCCGAGGTTCGGCCGGGCGACCGCGAGTTGCTCATGCGATTCGCTTCCGTGGTGCGGGAGCACTACCCCGAAGCGCTGGTCACGGTCGAGGGCTTCACCGATCCGTCCGGCTCGACGGCGTACAACCTTCAGCTCGGCCAGCGCCGGGCCGATGCCGTGCGCGGCGTTCTGGTGGATCAGGGCCGGCTGACGGGGGACCGGGTGCGCGCCGTGAGCTACGGTGAGGACACCGCCCGGCTGATCAACACCGGTGCCGCCGGTCGAGAGAACCCCGCCGCAGTGGCCAACCGCCGCGTGGTGCTCGTGGTGGACCACGCCACCCAGGTGACGGCCACCGTCACCGACCCGGAGTCCTGACGGGGGTCGCGGACCCGCGCGGTTCGCGGGTGTAGAACGCCGCTCCGGGGCCGGGTCCCCGGGGCGGCGTTCGCGCGTCTCAGGGAGCCGCCCGATAGAAGGCCGACAGCCGGCCGCGCATCTCCTCCCACGGTCCCCGAACCAGCGGCGCTTCGGGCAGGGACTGCAGCAGATAACGGCCGTAGGTGCGCCGCAGAATCCGATCGTCGAGCAGCACCACCACCCCTCGGTCGGTCCGGCCCCGGATCAGCCGGCCGAAGCCCTGTTTGAGCCGCAGCGCCGCCAGCGGCAGGAGGTAGCCCCGGAAGGCATCCGCCCCACGCGCCTCCAGCGCCTCGATGCGGGCCGCGGTAACGGGCTCTGTGGGAACGCGGAAGGGAAGCTTCTGGATCACCAGTCCGCGCAGCGGGTCACCGGGCACGTCCACGCCCTCCCAGAAGGAGGCGGTCCCGAGCAGAATGCCCCGCCCAGCCTCTACGAAGTCCCGCAGAATGCCCGAGCGGTGACCCTCCCCCTGTACGAAGAGCGGCCAGCGCAGTCCGGGAATCCCGTCGCCGGCACCCGCGGCCCTCCCGGCACGCAGGTGGCCGGCCACCGCGCGCAGCGCCCGGAAAGACGTGAAGAGTGCGACGATCCCCCCGTCGGTGGCCTCGGCCACCTGGACGACGACCCGGGCGGTGGCCCGGTCGAGCGCGTCGGGCGCTCCGCGCACATCGGGTAGATCGGAGGGAACCAGGAACAGGGTCTGACGTGCGAAGTCGAACGGGGAAGGGAGCATGCGCTCGACCACCTCGAGCGGATCCTCCAGCGTCGAGAGATCCTCCGGTCCCAGCCCCAGGCGCCCCTTGAGGAAGTCGAAGGTCCGGCGCGTGGTCAGCGTCGCCGAGGTCAGGACGGCCGTGCTAACCCGGGCGAAGAGGTTCTCGCGCAGCACCCGGCCCAACTCCACCGGCGCGGCCGCCAGCACCAGGTTGGACCTCGGCCCGCGACCCCGGACCTCCACCCACCGCACCAGCTCCGCGGCCTGCTCGCCCGGCTCGAACACCAGCCGGAGCGCCACCTCGGCGGCGGCCAGCCGCCGCTCGCTCCCCCTCACGTCCAGCAGGCGGGCCTCGACCTCGGGCGCAAGGCCCTCGTCTCCCTCCACGCGCCTACGCAGCTCGCCCAGCTCGCGCGCCAGGTCGCCCAGCGCACCGATCAGGGCGTGCAAACGCTCCCGCACCCCCTCGTCCGCGGCGGGCTCGGGGATCGTCCCCTCGCCGGTGCCAATACGAAAGGCTTCCACCCCCTCCCGGCGGGGGATCCGGGGTTCGAGGGTATCCAGGAATACCCCCAGGCGCGCCCGTGCGTCCTCCACCCGTGGCCGCACGCGCTCCTCGAGCCGCGCGCGGTGCTCCTGGGCCCGCCCGCCGTCGCCCCGCAGCAGTTGGTCGAGCGCGCCCAGCACCCCCCGGCCCCGGCGGTCCAGACGGCCCAGAAGCCGGTACAGTCCGCGTCGCGACACTTCCACACCCAGGTGCGACGTGGCGGCGTCCTCCACGTTGTGGGCCTCGTCCAGCACCAGCCGACGCCAGGGCGGGAGCACGGCGGACTGGGTCCAGTTGCCGGTGGCCCGGCGGACCGCCACATCCGTGAAGAGCAGGTGGTGGTTCACCACCAGGATGCGGGCGGCGGAGGCGCGCCGGCGGGCGCGCTGAAAATGGCACTCCTGGAAATGCGGACAACGGGCCCGCAGGCAGGCGTCCGGGTCGCTGCGCACCTCCTCCCAGAGGTCGTCGGAGGGCGTGAAGGTGAGATCCGAGAGCGAGCCGTCTCCGGTCTCGCGAAGCCAGTCCAGCAGGGCGGCGATCTCGCCGTCGCGGTCCTCGTCGAAGAGGTCGGGTGCGCTCCGCGCCGCCAGCAGGGCACGGCGGATGGACACGTAGTTCCCGCGCCCCTTCACCAGCGCCCACGGCACCTCCTCCCCCACCAGGCGCGACACCAGCGGGAGGTCCTTGGCCACCAGCTGCTCCTGAAGGTTGATGGTGTTGGTCGAGACCACCGTTCGCTCGCCGTTCTCGAGCGCCCATCGCACTGCGGGCAGCAGGTAGGCGAGCGACTTCCCGGTTCCGGTTCCGGCTTCGATGAGGGCGATGCCGCCGTCGTTGTACCGTTCGCCCACCATGCGCAGCATCTCGCGCTGACCGGGGCGGTCCTCGTAGACCGGGTGGGCCGCGGCCAGCGACCCGTCCGGCGCCAGCAGCGCCGCCAGGTCATCGAGCGCCAGGGGCACCTCGGTGCGCGGGGCGGGCGGCTCGACCACGACGTAGAGCGTGCGTGCGTCGTTGTCGGTGATGGCGGTCCCCAGGCCGTCCTCATGGACTCGCGCCGCCACGGCCAGATCGGCGTCGGAAGGCTCCAGCAGGCCGGACGGGTGATTGTGGACGAGCAGGCTCCCCACAGGGGCATCCCGGGCCACGGCCAGCACGGCGGACTGATTCCCGCGCGAGACCGCCCGGGGGTTCACCACCTCCCGGGCCGGCGTGACGTCGGCCAGGAAGCAGACCTCCCGCCCCCGGGCCCGCAGGATTTCGGCACGCATGCGCTCCGCCGCCTCGGCGGAGAGCGTCAAGGGCCGGGCGTCGGCCGCCCGTGCGGGGGGAGCGGGCCGCTCGCGGTCCCGACCCTCCAGCCCGTCCAGCCCGGCCAGCGCGCGCCCCGGATCCAACGACGGGTCGGCACTCACGTCTTGAGCTTCTTCTTCTTCGCCGCCGGGAAGAGGACGTTGTTCAGGATCAGCCGGTAGCCAGGGGAGTTCGGGTGGAGCTCCAGGTCGGTGGCGGGGTCGCCGATCTGGTGCTCCGGGTCCTCCGGATCGTGACCGCCGAAGTAGGTGAAGGTGCCCTCCCCGAGGGCGCCGTGCAGGTACTTCACCCAGGAGCCTTCCCGGGCCAGCACCACGGTGCCGGGCTTGACCACCTCCTCGCGGAAGGCCGTGGTGAGCCCGTAGAAGTCCGGCAGCACCGCCTCGTGATTCTGCGTGAGCATGGCCGGCACGGGGTCGAACTTGGCGGAGAAGTCGAACAGGGTGTAGACACCCAGCTCGCTGCGCCAGGGGGTGTTGACCTGGTGGGCGTCGATGTCGCTGAAGGCACTCACCGTGGGGGAGAGCTGGACCTGGGCGCCGGTGAAGGCCAGCGCCCGGCTCCAGTCCAGCTTGCGGTTCGCATCCGGGTCCGGCGGGGTGCCGTCGGAGTAGGCTGCCGCGATGTCGGCGGGCCCGGCCGCGAGGGCGAGCTCGAGCGTCTCGGTGGCTGAGCACATCGCGAACAGGAAGCCTCCGCCCTCCACGTAGTCGCGGATGGTGCGGGCCACGCCCTTCTTCAGCTCTGGGACCGACCCGAACCCCAGCTGGCGGGCGGTGGCCTGGTTGCGCGCCACTTCCTCCTGCAGCCACGGGGCCCCGGCATAGGTGAGGTAGAACTTGGAGTACTGGCCGGTGAAGTCCTCATGGTGCAGGTGCAGCCAGTCGTACTGGTCCAGCGAGCCGGACATCACGTCCGGATCCCAGAGCTTCTCGTAGGGAATGCCCGCGTACTCGAGCGCCATGGTGACGGCGTCGTCCCAGGGGGTGGAGTTGGGCGGGGTGTAGACGGCGATGCGGGGCGCCTTCTCGAGCGGCACCGCCTCCATGTTGCCGCCCGCGACGATCCCCCGGATGCGGGCCACCTCGGACGGGCCCACCGGCACCGCCCGGACGCCCCGGAAGGCGGCCTCGGCGCGCACCTCCGGGTGGTCGGGCAGCAGAAAGGCGCCACTCTGGAAGTTGAGGAGCCACTCGGCCGACTCACCCCGCTCCAGCACCCAGAAGGTAAGCCCATAGGCGCGCAGGTGGTCGGTCTGGTCCCGGTCCATGGGCACCAGCAGGTGCTGCGCCGCGCCGAGACCGGGGAGGAGCGCGCACAGCGCCAGCCCCCCGACCAGCGCGCGCAGCCCGCCCCGCATCATCGCTCCCCCCCCGCCGCGCGCGCACCCGCGCCTTCCCGCACCCTCGAGAGCTCGCGCCGCGCGGCCGGCACCACCGGGGAGGCGGGGTAGCGCAGTATGAGCGCCTCCAGCACCTCGCGGGCAGGGCCGGTGTCTCCCCGACGCAGGTGCAGCCGCGCCAGCTGGAGGGCGGCCTCGGGGGCCTCGACGGCGTCGGGATAACCCTGCAGGAGCGCTTCCAGCAACTCCTCGGCCCGCGCGTCCAACCCTGCGGACTCCGCCAGCGCGCCCGCCCGGGCCATCACCGGGGCCCGGTCCTCGTCCGGAAGCTCGGCGAGCGAGCCGACCAGGAGATCGACGCCCGACCCGGGGGCTCCCTGATGTCCCAGCGCGGCCGCCCGGGCGAGGAGTACGGTCGCCCGCGGGCCGGCGGTCCGCAGCGCGGCCAGCAGCGAGAGGACCTCGGTGGCGGGCAGGGGGGGGAGTCCAGCCAGGGCGCCTTCCAGCAGCGCGGTCCCCGGTTCCACCTCGCCCCGGAGCAGATGCAGGTATCCAGCCTCGACGGCGGCGAGCGGCCCGAGCGTTCCGGTCAGCACCTGGCGGGCGCCTTCCGCGTCTCCCCGGGCCAACAGCCCCCGGACCGCACCGGCCTGGAGTCCGTCCAACTCGGGGGCGTCGGGATACGAAGCCCGGAACGCCGCCAGCCGCCCGGCCAGCGCGACCGCCGGGGCGCTGCCCGACTCGACCCGGATCAGCTCCGCCAGCACCCGTCGGCGCTCGGCCGATCCGGGCGGGAGGGTGCGCGCGAGACGGGCCCGGGCCTCGAGAGCCGTAGCGGTGTCCCCGGCCTGCAGCGCCATGTCGGCGATGCGCAGGTCGAGCGGGGTGCGCTCCCGCTCGGGCGCCAGGGCGCGCGCTTCACGCAGGGCCCAGAGCGAAAGGGCAGCGCGGCCGGCGCCCTCGGCGTGGCTGGCCACCTCCGACAGGTAGGCGCGCCGACCCGAGGCGGGCAGGGCCGCCAGCCCCTGGCGGGCGACCTCCATCGCGTCGGGCGGCGCCAGGCCGAGCGCGAGCGCCACCCGCACCGCCGCCACCCGCCGCTCGGGAGTGGCCGGCGGAGCGGCCAGCGCGCGCAGCAGCGGCGGGGCCAGCGACGAAGGATCGCCCGGAAGACGCCCCACCCGCCGCAGCACCCCGTCCACATCCATCTCCGGCGTCTCCAGGGCCCGGCTCCACTCGTCCACCGCGCCGGGCCCGTCGCCGAGTTCGGCCAGCAGGTCGCCCGCCTCGCGCGCGAACGCGGTCCGGTCACCCAGCGCCTCCCGCCCCTCCCGGAGCAGCGCCAGTGCCGCCTCCGCACCCCGCGTGCGCTGGTAGAGCCGCGCCACCTCGCGGTAGGGGTCGGGCGCCCCGGGCTCGGCCCGGAACCAGGCACGCGCCTCGGCCTCCAGGGCTGCGACCGAGTCCAGGTCGGCAAGAACGCGCAGTTTCATATAGCGAACGCCCGCGCCCACCGGGTCTCCCTCCAGAAACCGGTCCGCCCAGGGAAGGACCTCCCGCTCCCGCCCCTGGCCGCGCAGGATCCGCTCCAGGGCGAAGATGCCGCCGGTGGAGACCGGGTGTTCGCGCAGGAGTGCGACCAGAACGGCTTCGGCCCCCGCCAGATCCCCCCGCCACTCGCGCGCGGATGCCTCGCGCAGGAGGCGCACCTCCTCTC
>JAVVFC010000103.1:0-9801 GCA_032250975.1 Longimicrobiales bacterium
GGACACGACGCGCAAGAAGCGGAAAAGGCGGGGGTCGATGTCATTCAGATTGACGTGATGGACGGCGTCTTTGTGCCAAACATCACCTTTGGACCGGGGGTGGTGAAGGCACTGCGCCCACGGGTGAGCTTGCCGCTCGACGTGCACCTGATGATCGAGCATCCGGACCGGTATCTGGACGCGTTCGCCCGCGCCGGTGCGGACGTGCTCACCGTCCATCAGGAGGCCTGTCCGCACCTGCACCGGACGGTGCAGGCCATCCGCGAACTGGGCGTGCGGGCGGGCGTGGCCCTCAACCCGGCCACTCCCGCCGAGGCCCTGGGCGAGATCCTCCCCGATCTGGACCTGGTGCTGGTCATGACCGTGAACCCGGGATTCGGCGGGCAGGCGTTCATTCCGGGAACGCTCGCCAAGGCCCGCCGTCTTCGGCGCATGCTGGACGATGCCGGCGCCTCGGCCCGCCTGGAGGTGGACGGCGGAGTGACCCCGGCGAACGCCCGCGAGGTCGCGGACGCCGGGGTGGACGTCCTGGTGGCCGGCTCGGCGGTCTTCGGACATCCCGGCGGGGCGGGGGAGGGCGTGCGCGCGCTCAGGGGCGCGCTGGCGGGCCCGGATGCGCGTGGGTAACATCCCCGACCATGGCTGAACACACGGTGGAGAACGACCCGGTCGTCGACCCGACCGCCCTGGTGCGACTCGAGGCGCTGGGCGGGGAGACGCTCTTGCGCGAGATGGCGCGCCTCTATCTGGAGAACGCCGAGCTCCGCGTCGCGCAGATCGGTCGGGGCCTGGCGGCCGGCGGAGAGTTGAGCGACGCCGAAGCGGGCGCGCACTCGCTCAAATCGAGCGCCGCCAACCTGGGGGCCACGCGCGTTGCGCGCCTCGCCAACGGCATCGAGCGGGCCGTGCAGGAGGGAGAGGTCGGGGTGGCCGCCGAGCTCTACCCCGCGCTGGTGCGCGCGGCGGCCGGGGCGGCGGCGGAGCTTGGGCGGCGCGTGAACCCCACAGCCGGAGAGACGCCATGACCGCCCGCGTGGCCGTGGTCGAGGACAATCCCGACAACCGGCTGCTGGTGAGCGCCATCCTGGACGGGGAATTCGAGATTGTGGAGTTCGAAAGCGGTCGCCAGGCGGTGGCCCAGCTCGAGGCGGCTGCGCCCGACGTCGTGCTGCTCGACATCTCGCTCCCCGAGATGGACGGCACCGAGGTGCTGGCATGGATCCGGACCCGGCCGGGGCTGGCGTCGGTCCCGGTGATCGCGCTCACGGCGCACGCCATGTCCGGCGACCGGGAACGGTTCCTGGCCGCCGGATTCGACGACTACGTGACCAAGCCCATCGTCGACGAGTCGCTGCTGGTGGGAGCCATCCGGCGATGGCTGACCGCGACGGACTGACTCCGTCCGGTGCGTCCGTCCCGCCCGCCGTGGATCCGGCGGGAGCCGGGGAGTGGCGTGCCGCGCCATCGGGGGAACCGCCGGAAAAGGGCTCGGCACTCTTCTGGGCGGTCACGGCCGTCATGGCACTGCCGGCCCTGGTCGCCGGGCTGGCGGGGGTCGCGGGGGTCGTAGTCCCGGCGCCCAACGCCCCCGCACTCCTGCTGGCACTGGAGTCCGCATCCGCCACCCTGGCGCTGGGCACGGGCATGCTGGCGCTGGTCCGGTACTACACGCGCCAGCGCCGCAGCTACCTCTTCGTCGGCTCCGGCTTCCTGGCGACGGGCGTCCTGGAGATCCTCCACCTGGGCGCTTCGCCGCTCTGGGCCCAGGGCGCTGTCGCCGCCCCGCTTCAGAACCTCCTCTCCTGGAGCTGGCTCCTGTCTCGGGGGTTTCCCGCCGTCTTCTTCTTCCTCTCGCTGCAGGCGGGGCGATCCGGGAGTCGACTGCTACCGACCGTACGGGGCGAACGCGGCGTCTATGGCATGGCGGCCGCGGCGCTGGCCGCCACCGTCGCCGCGGCGTGCCTGGTTCCGGCGCCGCGCGTCACGGGCCCCGGAGTGCTCGCCTCTCCCCTGGAGCTGGTTCCGGCCGCACTCTTCCTGGCGACCGCCTACGGGTACCTGGCGCGGGGGG
Source organism: Longimicrobiales bacterium (assembly GCA_032250975.1). Classification (GTDB taxonomy): domain Bacteria; phylum Gemmatimonadota; class Gemmatimonadetes; order Longimicrobiales; family Gaopeijiaceae; genus Gaopeijia. Next base: position 2,072 of record JAVVFC010000103.1, read on the forward strand.
ACTGGCGCCGGGATGTGTTCGAGCGCTGGTTCACGGCCGGGATGCTGGCCGCGGCGTTGGTCCACCTGCTGTACACGGTGCGGACGGGCACACCCTCGGAGGCGGCGTTCATGGTGGGCCAGGCCCTCAAGGGCGTGGGCCACCTGGTGGTGCTGGTGGGCGTGCTCATGGGCGTGCGCATCACCTTCCGCCGCGAAGAGGAGGCCCTGGCCGGGATCCGTGACGTGAACCGGGTGCTCGGCCGCGAGATCGCGGTGCGGCGCGAGGCGGAGGCGGTCCTGCAGCGGAGCGAGGAGCGGCTGCAGAGCTTCCTGGAGACCGCGCACGACCTGATCCTGAGCGCCGACCCCGACGGACGCCTACTGTACGTGAATGCCGCCTGGGAGCGTACGCTCGGGTACACGCGCGACGAGGCGCTCACCCTCCGCATCGAGGACCTCGTGCACCCCGGTCACCGGAAGGGGTTCGCGGCGCAGTACCGGCGTGTGCTCGCCGAGGGCGCGGTCCCGGGCATGGAGGTGGACTTCCTGACACGGGGCGGCCAGCGCGTGAGCTGCTCGGGGAGCGCCACCCGGCTGGTGGTGGACGGCGAGACGGCAGCGGTGCAGGCCATCTTCCGGGACGTCACCGAGCAGCGGCGGGCGGAGCGGGGACTCGCCACCTCGCAGGCGTCGCTGGAGGCGGTGGTCGAGAGCACGGGCGACAGCATCTGGTCGGTGGACGCCCAGATGCGGCTGGTGACCTTCAACACCGCCTTCGCTCTGGCGCTGGAGGCGCGTTCGGGACGGGAGCCGCGGGCCGGTGACGCCCCCCAGGACCTCTTCGATCCGGAGGATGCCGCCTGGTACCGGGACCTCTACACGCGGGTGCTCGGCGGGGAGCGCTTCTCCGAACTGCGCCATGAGCCGGTCGCCGGACCCGAGCGCCTCTTCGAGATCTTCTGCCACCCCATCGCCGGGGCGGAGGGCATCGCGGGCGCCGTGATGTTCGGAAAGGACGTCACCCGACGGGTGCAGGCCGAGGAAGCGCTGCGCATGGCCAAGGAGGAGGCCGAGGGCGCCAATCGCGCCAAGAGCCAGTTCCTGGCCAACATGAGCCACGAGCTGCGCACGCCGCTGAATTCGGTGATCGGCTTCGCCAACGTCCTCCTCAAGAACCGGGGGGGCAACCTCTCGGAGCGGGACCTGGGCTTCATCGACCGCATCGTGGCCAACGGGCGCCATCTGCTCTCGCTCATCAACGAGGTCCTGGACCTGGCCAAGATCGAGGCCGGGCGCATGGAACTGGATCTGCACCCGGTCGACCTGGCGGAGCTGGTGCAGGAGACCGCGCTGCAGCTGGAGGGCCAGGCCCAGGAGCGCGCCGTCACGCTCACGTGGTCGGCCCCGGAGGGGCTGGAGCCCGTCGAGACCGATCGCGCCAAGCTCAAACAGGTTCTCATCAACCTGCTCGGCAACGCGCTGAAGTTCTCGCCCGAGGGCGAGGTCACGGTCACGGTCGAGGCCACCGCCGGGGGGCGGCCCACCGCGCTGGCGGTGACCGACACCGGCATCGGCATTCCGGAGGACCGGCTGCAGGCGATCTTCGAGGCCTTCCAGCAGGCGGACGGGAGCACCGCCCGCAGGTACGGCGGCACGGGGCTGGGCCTGGCCATCTCGCGCTCCATCTGCCAGACGCTCGGCTACGACCTGACGGTGCGTTCCCGGGTGGGGGAGGGATCGACCTTCTCCATCGTCCTGGACGCGGCGGCCGGCGGATCGGAGGACGTCCGCGCGGAGGACGGGGCCGCATCCTCCGCGACCCCAAGCGGCACCCAGACCGGCACCCCGGGCGGCACCCCGGCCCGGGACCTTTCGGCCGCGGTGGCGGAGGCCCCGGCCCGGCCCGGTGCCGCGGAGTCGGGCCCGGCCGCGGTCCAGGCGCCGGATTCCGGTGACCATGCCGCGGGCTTCACGGTGCTGGTGGTGGACGACGAGGCCGATTCGCGGGTCCTGATGGGCCACTACCTGCGCGATCTGGGGTGTCGCGTGCTGAGCGCCACCAGCGCCGAAGAGGGCCTGGGGCTGGCACGCACGCACCGCCCGGATCTGATCACCCTCGACCTTCGCATGCCGGGCATGAGCGGGTGGGAGATGCTCGAGCGGCTCAAGGACGATCCCGTGACGCGCGCCATTCCGGTGGTGGTGGTCAGCATCGTGGCCCAGGAGGGGCGCGGCCGGCTGCTGGGGGCGGTGGACCTGCTCACCAAGCCGGTGGAACGGGAGGACCTTCTGCGGGTCCTGTGGAGGAACCTGGTGCGGCGCCGGGGCGGACGCATCCTGGTGGTGCACGGCGCACCCGATGACCGCGACCGGTGGGTGCGCTTCGCCCGCGAGGTCGGGCTGGAGGCGACGGCGGCGCCCGACGGACGCGAAGCCCTCCGCATGGTGGAGGAGGACGCGCCCGACCTGGTCCTTCTGAATCTCGTACTCCCCGTCATGGACGGCCTCTCCTTCCTCACCCATCTGCGCGAGAACCCCTACTACCGGGGGCTCCCGGCCCTCGTGCTCACCGACCGCGACCTGACCCGCTCCGAACAGGTAGCGCTCGAGGAGAAGGCCTCCGCCGTACTCCGCACCGGCGAGGGTGACGAGGACCGCCTGCGGGATACGCTGGAGCGGATCCTGCCGCTGACGCCCGATTCCGGCGCCCCGGAGGGGGCGTGACGCCCCCGGTTCCACCCCGACGGCTGCACGCGTTCCACGACCGCCCGCACCGCCGGGACGGCGCCTTCGTCCTCTACTGGATGATCGGGCAGCGGCGCCTGGGCTGGAACTTCGCCCTGGACCGGGCGGTGGCGTGGGCGCGGAAGCTGGCGCGTCCGCTGGTGGTGCTGGAGGCGCTCCGCCACGACTACCCGTGGGCGTCGGCTCGCCACCACCGGTTCGTGCTGGACGGGATGCGGGACCACCTCGACGCCGCCCGGGGCCGGCGCTTCCTGTACCATCCCTACGTCGAGCCCGCGCCCGGGGCGGGGAAGGGCCTGCTGGAGGCGCTGGCCGACCGGGCCTGCGTGGTCGTCACCGACCACGTCCCCTTCTACTTCCTGCCCCGCATGATCGCCGCGGCCGCCGGCCGGCTCCCGGTGCGGCTGGAGGCGGTGGACAGCCACGGCCTCCTGCCGCTGGGGGAGCCGGAACGGGACTTCACCACCGCGCACTCCTTCCGCATCCACCTGCACAAGCACCTGCTCGACCACCTGGGGGAGGCGCCCCATCCCGACCCGCTCGCCCCGGCGCCGGGCCCACCCCTGCCGGATCCCGCACCGCTCACCGCACCCGAAGGGGCGCTGGCCCCCATCCTCGCCCGCTGGCCGGCGGCCTCCGGGGCGCTGCTCTCGGGCGCGGCGTCCGTCCGCGCGGACGCGCGGGTCGCGCCCGTCCCCTTCCCGGGCGGACCCCGCGCCGCCCGCGCCCGGCTGGAGCGCTTCCTGGCCCACGGGCTGCCCGTCTACCACGAGCGCCGCAACGACCCGGACGCCGACGCCGGCAGCCGGCTCTCCCCGTACCTGCACTGGGGGTACCTCTCCGTGCACCAGGTCTTCGCCGCGCTGCGGGAGCGCGAGGGATGGACGCCGCTCCGCGTCCGGCCCGAGCAGCGCGGGAAGCGGGCCGGGTGGTGGGGAATGTCCCCCCCGGCGGAAGCCTTCCTGGACGAACTGGTCACCTGGCGCGAACTGGGCTTCAACGAATGGGTGCGGGGGGGTGCGGAGGTGGAGCGCTTCGACACGCTCCCGGCCTGGGCCCGCGAGACGCTGCTCGCGCACGCCGGCGACCCCCGCCCGCACCGGTACCGGCTGGACGCCTTCGACGAGGCCCGCACCCACGACCCGCTCTGGAACGCGGCCCAGCGCGAACTGCGCACCGAGGGCACCATCCACAACTACCTGCGCATGCTCTGGGGCAAGAAGATCCTGGAGTGGTCGGCCCACCCGCGGGAGGCGCTGGAGATCATGTACGAGCTCAACAACCGCTACGCCGTGGACGGGCGCGACCCCAACTCCACCACCGGCATCATGTGGGTGCTGGGGCGCTACGACCGCGGCTGGCCGGAGCGGGACGTCTACGGAAAGGTCCGCTCCATGTCCTCGGCCGCCACCCGCCGCAAGGTCTCCGTGGACGGCTACCTGCGACGCTTCTCCGAACAGAACACCTTCCTCTGATCCCATGCACACCACCACCTACCGCACTCCGCTCCCCGCACCCCGCGCGGAGGCCTTCTCCTGGCACGAACGTCCCGGGGCCTTCGAGCGCCTCACCCCCCCCTGGCAGGACGTCCGGGTGGTCTCGGCCGAGGGCGGCATCCGGGACGGCGCCCGCGTGGTCCTCAAGGTCCGCAAGGGCCCGGTCGACTTCACCTGGGAGCTGCGCCACCTGGACTACGTGGCCGGCGAGCGGTTCGTGGACGAGCAGGTCCAGGGCCCCTTCGCCCACTACCGCCACGAGCACCGCTTCCTGCCCGGCCCCGACCCGGACAGCTGCGTGCTCGAGGACGCGCTCACCTGGGACGTGCCCCTCGGCTCCGCGGGAGACCTGCTGGGCGGAGGCATGGTGGAGCGCGACCTGGAGCGGGTCTTCCGCTTCCGCCACGAACGATTGGCCGCCGACCTGGCCCTGCACCGGAGCTACCGCGAACGTCCGCGCCTGCGGGTGGCCGTCACCGGAGCGGGCGGACTGATGGGGAGCGCGCTCCGCGCCCTGCTCACCACCGGGGGGCATACCGTCGTTCCGATGGTGCGGGATCGCGAGCGGGCCCGCTCCTCCGACGCCGTCTTCTGGGACCCCGAGGCCGGAGTCGTGGACGAGGGGGCGCTCCAGAGGGTGGACGCGCTGGTGCACCTCGCGGGTGAACCGATCAACGCGATGCGCTGGACGGCCGAGAAGAAGCGGGCCATCCGGGAGTCGCGGGTGCACGGCACGGAGCTGCTGGCCCGCACCGTGGCCGGTCTGCCGGACGGGCCCCGGACGCTGGTCATGGCCTCCGCGGTGGGCTTCTACGGAGGCCGCGGCGACGAGCGCCTGGACGAGCAGTCCGGGCCGGGGAAGGGCTTCCTGGCCGACACCGTGCAGGCGTGGGAGGCGGCCGCCCGGCGTGCGGAGGGCGCCGGGATCCGCGTGGCCAAGGTGCGCTTCGGGCTGGTCCTGAGCACCGCGGGGGGCGCCCTGCCCAAGATGCTCTGGGCCTTCCGCTCCGGGGTCGCGGGGCGGATCGGGAGCGGCCGTCAGTACGTGCCGTGGATCGACCTGGACGACGCCGTCGGCATCCTCTTCCACGCCCTCATGGAGCCCGGCACCCGGGGCGTGCTGAACGGCACCGGTCCCGAGCCGGTCACCAACGCCGCCTTCACCGACGTGCTGGGGCGCATCCTCAGGCGGCCGACACTGATCCCGGTGCCGTCCCTGGCGGTGAAGGGCGCCCTGGGAGAGATGGGAGAGGAGCTGCTGCTCAGGGGACAGCGGGCGCGTCCGGTGCGTACGCTCGCGTCCGGCTACCGCTTCCGCTTCGAGTCGCTGGAGGCGTCTCTGCGCCACCAGCTGGGGCGCGAGGGGTAGCGTCCGCGCGCGCCAGCCGCACCGTGCCCTTCCGGTTCCAGTCCCACTGGTCGGGGAGCCCCAGGTCGGCGGCGATGCAGCCGTAGGTGGTCTCGGCCGAGAGGATGACCCCCGGTACGCCCGCCCCGGGGTGGGTGCCGGCGCCCACCAGGTAGAGCCCGCGCACGTCCTCACTCCGATTCTGCGGGCGGAAGTAGGCGGTCTGGCTGAGCTTGGGCTCCAGCGCGAAGGCGTTCCCCCAGGTGGCGTTCAGCTCCGACTCGAAGTCGTCGGGCGTGAACAGGTGGTACACCTCCAGGTTCTCGCGCAGGCCCTCCATCCCCCACGCCTCCAGGAAGTCCAGCACCGCCTCCCCGAAGGCCTCCCGGGTGGACGACCAGTCGATCCCGGACCGGTTGTTGGCCACCGGGATCAGGACGTACATGCTCTCGCACCCCTCGGGCGCCATCCCCGGATCGGTGCGCGTGGGAGCGTGCACGTACATGCTGAAGTCGTCCGGCAGGATCTTGCGGTCGAAGATGTCCCGGATCAGCTCGCGGTACCGCTCCGAGAGGATCAGCGTGTGGTGCTCCAGCTGCGGGTACTGCCTGCGGGTCCCCAGGTACATGAGGAAGCAGCTCATGGTGTAGTCCTGCCGCTCCACCCGGCGGTCCGTCCAGTGGCGCCGATGCTCGGGGGCGATGAGCTGCCGGTAGGTGTGTCCGACGTCGCCGTTGGAGACCACCACGTCGGCGGGGAAGAAGGTCCCGTTCGCGGTGGCGCCCACCGCCCGCCCCTCCTCCACCCGGATCTCCGACACCTCGTGCCCGGTGCGGATCTCCCCGCCCAGCTCCGTGAAGAGCCGCCCCAGCGCCTCCACCAGGCTGTACATCCCGCCGCGCGTGAACCAGACCCCGCCCTCGCGCTCCAGGAAGGGGATCATCAGGTACACGGAGGGCGCGTTGAAGGGGTTGCCGCCCACGAAGAGGGGGTGGAAGGAGTAGATGAAGCGGTGGCGGAAGTCGCGGAAGAACCGGCTCACGAAGCTGTGCACGGGCCGCCACGCCCCCAGCTTCAGCACCCTGGGAATGAAGTCCAGCATGGACTTCACCGTGTCGAACGGCTTCGAGCCCAACCGGTCGCCGATGACGGCGTCGTGGATCGGCTCCACCGCCCGCATGAAGTCATCGTAGCGCGCCGCGTCCCGGGGGTCGAAACGGGCCATCTGCGCCTTCATGCGCTCCGGGTCGCCCATGTAGTCCAGGTGGGTGCCGTCGTGGAAGTAGATGCGGTAGTAGGGGTCGAGCGGGATCAGCTCCACGTAGTCCTCCAGCCGCCGGCCGGCTGCCTGAAAGACCGCGTCCACGATCCCGGGCGCCGTCACCAGCGAGGGCCCCATGTCGAAGACGTAGCCCCGGTCCACCCGCTGGTAGGCTCGCCCCCCGATCTTCTCGCGCTTCTCCAGCAGGGTGGTCCGCACACCCGCCGCCTGCAGGCGCACGGCCAGCGCCAGCCCCCCGAAGCCGCCACCCACCACCACCGCCGTCCGGCCGGCGGACCCCGCCGCCGCCGGAGCACACCGGCCCGCGGGCGTGGCGCCGGCATCCGGCGTTCTCATGTCCGTCTCCGTGTGCACGTCCGCACTCCCCGGCTCAGGTTTCCTGGTGGGCGAGCGTGAGCTCCACCCCGGCAGCACCGCGCCCCGCCCGACCGCGCACCGCCCGCAGACCCTGCGCCCCCAGCCGCACCTTGCGGAGCAGGGAGGTGTGCGCCCGGAGCGTGCCGTTGTCGTAACCGTTGCGGCGAATCTCGTCGTGGATTCCCCGGTAGACCCGCGCGGCCACCGCGACCGTCCGCCGGTAGAAGGGCGGCAGCGCGGGCACCGCCTCGAACGCCCAGGCGTACTGCCGCTCGGCGGCCGCCATCAGGTGCTCCGTGAAGGCCGCCCAGCCGGCCGGAACCTCGCCCCGCTCCGCCAGCGCGCCCACGTCGTCCCACCCGAGTCCGAAGCGCGCCAGCTCCTCGGTGGGCAGGTACAGGCGCCCCCGGCGCCAGTCCTCGCCCACGTCCCGCAGGATGTTGGTGAGCTGCATGGCGTGCCCCAGCGCGTACGCCCGCTCCAGCAGCGCGCGGTCGTGCAGGCCGAACAGCTCGGTGACC
>JAVVFC010000104.1:0-9650 GCA_032250975.1 Longimicrobiales bacterium
CCACCGTGGCGCCCGCCACTCCGGCCGGAAGGAGCCACCCGGTCACGAAGGGCTCCACGTCGATGGCGATGGCCCCGAAGAGGGCGAAGGTGAGCGCGATGAGCACCCCGCCGCCGAGCGCGATCAGCACGTAGTAGATGAACGCCTCCCCCGTGAAGCGCAGGAAGTCCATGCGGCGCTCGTTCCCCCGCCAGCGGCCGCCCACGTAGGCCACGCCCACGGCCAGCCAGAGGGCGATGGGCAGGTGGAGCGCGGTCAGCGCCTCGGTGTCCGCCACGTCGCCGGCCGCGGTCATGGCCGGGAAGGGGAAGGCGTTCACGGCCGCGGCCGCCAGCGCGAAGCCCGCCGCCAGCCCCATCCGCGCCCACCGCGCCACCGGGCGCTCCCAGGCGAAGTACGCCGCGATGAACGGAAGGGTGAGGAAGGCGATGTTGAGCGGGTAGAAGAAGCTCCGGTCCGGGTCGAACGGGATGCCGAAGAGGGCCGGCAGCTTCATGGCTGCCGCCGCGGCCAGTGCCAGCGCGAGCGCCACCCACATCGCACCGGTGCCCCAGGCGCCGTCTCCCGCCGCCCCCCCGGCGCCGGGGCGGTCGGCCAGCACCAGCTGCTTCCAGAGCCGGTCGGAATGCTCCTGCGCGAACTCCCGCGTGAGGGCGTCCACCGCCCCCAGCCGCTTCACCGCGACCAGGAGGGCCTCGTCCGTGGATAGCCCCTGGCCCGCCAGCGCCCCGATCTGCTCGCGCAGGTGGTCCTCCAGCTCCTCCACGTCCGCATCCGTCACCGCGCTGCTGCGGCGCAGGTGGGCGCGCCAGGCCTGAAGGTGGCTTTCCAACACGTCGCCGGTGCCGGCGTCGCTCTGCTCCGATCGCATGAGGTCAACCCTGCTGAGGTACGGGGAGGGGAGGCACGAAAGGGGGGGGTACGACGAGGCGCGCCACCCGGAGCGGCGGGACCGGGAAGGCACGGGCGCCGGCCGCCAGGAACGGGCTCAGGGTGGAGAAGATCCGGCGGAGCGCGTCGTCCACCGTGCGCCACTGGCGGTGCTCCTCCGCCATCTGCTTCCGGCCGCTCACGGTCAGACGGTAGTACTTGCGGCGGCGCCCGGTCTCCGCCCGCTCCCAGCGGGACTCGATCAGCCCCGCCCGCTCCAGCCGGTGCAGAACCGGGTAGAGCATCCCGTCCGTCCACTCCAGCTCTCCACGCGAGAGCTCTCGCACCCGCTGCAGGATGGCGTAGCCGTAGCTGTCCCCTTCTGCGAGGATGGCGAGCACCAGCGGGGTCGAGGATGCGGCGACCAGATCCTTGTTGATCGACATGGGATTCGTGGCGAGGAAGGCGACACCTTGAGGCATTATACATAGCGCTTCAATGTATAACAAGCCGCAACGACCCCCGAGACTCCGGCCACCGCGCGGGCGAAGCCCCGCGCCGGCTACCCGCCTTGGATCCGGCCCCTACCCGCCCACCGGGTGCCAGGTGGTCTTGATCTCCTGCGTGTCCAGGATCAGGTAGGGGTCCTGGGCGTCGTCCCCCGACCAGTCCCGCCCCGTGCGCAGCACCAGCCGCTTGAGGTTCTCGGCCGCGGCGGTCTGCAGCCCGGCGCTCAGGGCGTCGTCGCCGCAGTGCACGAGCGCGTTCACGTCCATGTGCGAGGCGAAGTGCCCCGCGAGCTCCTCCGCGCGCCCGGTCAGCAGGTTCACCACGCCGGCCGGCACGTCGGAGGCGTGGATGACCTCGGCCAGGCTCACCGCGCTGAGCGGCGCCCGCTCGGAGGCCAGCGCCACGACCGTGTTCCCCCCCACCAGGGCGGGCGCGAGGTTGGAGACCAGCCCCAACAGCCCGGTGTCGGGCGGCGCGATGAGGGCCACCACACCCGTCGGCTCCGGGATCGAGAAGTTGAAGTGGGGAGACGAGACGGGGTTCACGGTGCTGAAGACCTGGGTGTACTTGTCGCTCCAACCGGCGTAGTGGATGAGGCGGTCGATGCTGGTCTCGACCTCGCTGCGGGCGGCGCGCCGCGCCGCCCCCTGCAGCGTCAGCTCCTCAACGAAGCCGTCCCGGCGCGACTCCAGCATCTCGGCGATGCGGTAGAGGATCTGGCCGCGCAGATACGCGGAGGCCGACGCCCACCCGGGGAAGGCCTTGCGGGCCGCCACCACGGCGTTGCGGAAGTCCTTGCGGCTGGCCCGGCAGACGTTGGCCAGCAGGCGCCCCTGGCCGTCGTGCAGAGGCAGGAAGCGCCCCGACTCGGTGCGGGGGAACTGCCCCCCGATGAAGAGCTTGTACGTCTTGGATACGGGGATGCGCGCGGCCGCCATGGTCAGCCCTCCAGCGTCAGGTACGGGGCCAGCCCGTGCAGGCCGCCCTCCCGCCCCATGCCGCTCTCCTTGTAGCCGCCGAAGGGGGCGGTGGGGTCGAACTTGTTGAAGGTGTTGGCCCAGACCACGCCGGCGCGGATCCCGCGCGTCATGCGGAAGACCTTGGCCCCCTTGTCCGTCCACACCCCGCCCGACAGGCCGTAGGGGGTGTTGTTGGCCTTCTCGAGCGCCTCGTCCGGCGTGCGGAAGGTCTGGATGGCCAGCACCGGCCCGAAGATCTCCTCCTGCACCACGCGGTCGGACTGCGAGACGCCGCTGAAGAGCGTGGGCCGGCACCAGTAGCCCTCGCCCGGGAGCGGCTGCCCGCTCTGGTACACCTCGGCGCCCTCCTCCCGCCCGATCCGCAGGTAGCGCTCGATGGTCTCCAGCTGCGCGGCCGAGTTGATGGCGCCGATGTCGGTGTTCTTGTCGAGCGGATCACCCACGATCAGCGTGTCCATGCGGCGCTTGAGCTTCTCGACCACCTCGTCGGCCACCCCCTCCTGCACCAGCAGGCGGGACCCGGCGCAGCAGACGTGCCCCTGGTTGAAGAAGATCCCGTTCACGATCCCCTCGACCGCCTGGTCGAGGGCGGCGTCCTCGAACACCACGTTGGCCGCCTTGCCTCCCAGCTCCAGCGTGTACCGCTTCGGGGTGCCGGCGAGCGCCTTCATGATCCCCCGTCCCACGGCGGTGGAGCCGGTGAAGGCGACCTTGTCCACGCCCGGGTGCCGCACCAAAGCGGCGCCCGTCGCGCCCGCGCCCGGCAGGACGTTGACCACCCCGGGGGGCAGATCAGCGTCCCGGATCAGCTCGGCCAGCCGGAGCGCGGTGAGGGGGGTGGTCTCGGCCGGCTTGAGCACCACCGTGTTCCCGCACGCCAGCGCGGGCGCCAGCTTCCACGCCGCCATCAGCAGCGGGAAGTTCCACGGAATGACCTGGGCCGCGACTCCGAGCGGGCGGGGCGTGCGCCCGGGAAAGGCGTACTCCAGCTTGTCGGCCCACCCGGCGTAGTAGAAGAAGTGGGCCGCCGCCAGCGGGACGTCCACGTCGCGGGACTCGCGGATGGGCTTGCCCCCGTCGAGCGACTCCAGCACCGCGAACTCGCGGGCCCGCTCCTGCAGCATGCGGCCGATGCGGTAGACGTACTTGGCCCGCTCGCGCGGCTTCATCCGGCCCCACGGGCCCTTGAAGGCCTTGCGGGCGGCGGCCACCGCCCGCGCGACGTCCTCCTCCGACGCCTCGGCCACCGTCGCCAGCGGCCTGCCGGTGGCGGGATTGAGGGTCTGGAAGGCGCCCCCCTGTGCCGGGTCGGTGAAGTCGCCGCCGATGAAGAGCCCGTAGCGCTCCCGCACCGCCACGTGATCGGTGCTCTCGGGGGCGGGGGCATAGCTCCACCCCTCCTGGAAGGCAAGCGGGTTGGCGGGCGCCCGTCGGGTGGGGGTGTCGGATCGGGTGCGGGTGTCGGATCGGGCCAAGGGTCTTGCCTCCGTGGGATCAGTCCCGGGAGAAGTAGTCGGGGGACTGGTAGCGGCCGGTGGCCTCCTTCTGCAGCTGCATGAGCACGTCGTTGGCCAGCGAGCTGGCGCCGAAGCGGAAGAGCCCGGGCGTCATCCAGGGCGGTCCGAGGGTCTCGTGCAGCATGACCAGGTAGTGGATCGCCAGCTTGGCGTTCGAGATGCCGCCCGCGGGCTTCATCCCCACCCGCCGCCCGGTCTCGCGGTAGTGGTCGAGAATGGCCTGGAGCATGACCAGCACCACCGGCATGGTGGCGGCGGGCTGGATCTTGCCGGTCGAGGTCTTGATGAAGTCGGCCCCGGCGTGCATGGCCAGCACGCTGGCCTGGCGCACCCGGTCCAGGCTCCCCAGCTCGCCCGTCTCCAGGATCACCTTGAGGTGCGCGGCGCCGCACACCTCCTTCACGGCGGCGATCTCGTCGAACACGTAGCCGTACTCGCCACGCAGGAACTCGCCCCGCGAGATGACCATGTCCACTTCATCGGCGCCCGCCTCCACCGCGCGGCGCGTGTCGGCCAACTTCACCTCCAGGGGCGACATGCCGGCCGGAAACGCGGTCGCCACCGAGGCCACCTTCACGTCCGTGCCCGCCAACGCCCGCCGGGCGACGGCCACCATGGTCGGGTAGACGCAGACCGCGGCCACGTGGGGAAGACCCGGCAGGGCGTCGTGCAGGTGGAGCGCCTTGCGGCAGAGCTGCCTCACCTTCCCGGGCGTGTCCTGCCCCTCCAGGGTGGTCAGGTCGATCATGCTCAGGACGGTGCGGAGCGCCGCCACCTTGGACGCCTTCTTCACGCTCCGCGCCTGGAAGCGCGCCGCCCGCTCCGTGACCCCCACCTCGTCCACGCGCGTCACGCGCGTGAGGTCGGGCAGGGCGGGCGGAGCGGGCGCGGCCATCAGACGCCCCCCGCTTCGCGGCGCGCCCGCGCCGTGGCGGTCCCGTCCAGCCAGGCGTTCCACCACAGGTCGCGCAGCATCCGGGCGCCGTCCGCCAGACGGTCCACGGCGAAGTCCACCGTGGCCGGGTGGGCGGCGGCGCGCGGGTCGAAGCCGTGATCGCGCTCCAGCCGGTAGAGCGTCTCGACCTGGCCGTGCGACCGCTCCAGGTGGGCCCACACCGCCGCCCGCGCCGCCTCCACCCCCTGCCACCGCCGCGGCTCCGGCCACGCCTCGGCCGCGCGCAGCACCTCCGCGCCGTCCACGTGGGCGCGCACGAAGCCCGACTCGAAGCGGCCGTGGAAGTCACGCGACTCCGTGTAGCCGTGCGGGTTCGGCTCGCGGCGCGCTCCCGAGGCGTTCCACCCGTTGAAGTGGATGGTGGTGTGGTGCGGCTGGGCGGCGTCGGTCACGTAGTGGCCCAGCAGCCCGGCGTCGTTGACGATGCGGGCCTCGACGAAGCGGCGCTCCGCCTCGGCGCCGGCCCACTCCGCTTCGTGCCAGAGCGCCCAGCCCGTGACCAGCCGCTGGTACAGCTCCAGGATGTGCAGCGGCAGGAAGCCCGCGTCCCGTTCGGGCCGCTCCAGCTCCGTCTGGCGGTAGAGCACCGCCAGGTAGCGGTAGCGGTCGGTGGCCTGCCGGGCGGCCGCCGGAATGTTCTCCAGATCCACGTAGTGGTCGTAGGCGAAGGCCTGGTCCATCTCGGGGAGCGCCCGCTCGCGCCACCGGTCGGGCTCCGGGTTGAGCCAGACCAGCTGCGCGCCCGCCTCGGCGAAGAAGCCCGGCAGTTCGGACGGGAGGTGCGCCACCGCCGCGCGCGCCGCCATCTCGTGCCCGTCGGCACCCCAGGGGACGGCCGCCGCCGCCAGCGGGAGGAGAAGCAGGGGAGCGAGGAGCGGTACCAGTCTGGATCGGTGCATGAGGACGGGGTCGGCGGAGGTGGCGGGTCGTGCGGACGGCGGAAGCGGGCGGGGAGGGGCCGGAACATGTAGTTTGCCTTCCCTGGCCCTTCCCATAAAGGGGCCGCCGGCCGCCGGGGGGTGGCGAGCGTCTCGCCGCCGCACCCTCCCCGTTCCCACGATCCGTCCGGGCGCCACCCATGTCCCACCTGAGCGACGACGACCTTAGCCAGCTCCACTCCGAGCTCGAGAAGGCCCGCGCCCGCCTCGAGCGGAGCCTGGAGGTGTCCCGCGAGGCGGTCAAGCCGGTGGAACTGGACCAGACGGCGGTCGGGCGCCTCTCGCGCATGGACTCACTCCAGAGCCAGAGCATGGCCCTGACCCTCCGGGAGCGGGAGCAGGTGAAGCTGGCCCACGTCCTGGCCGCGCTCCGCCGCCTGGACGAGGGGCGTTACGGCGCCTGCACCGACTGTGGTGCGCCGATCCCGGTGGGTCGCCTGTTCATCTTCCCCGAGGCGCCCACCTGTCAGGCCTGCGGGGACTGAGCCTGCGGGGATCGAGCCTGCGGGGACTGAGCCTGCGGGGATCGAGCCTGCGGGGATCGAGGCCGCGCGGGCCGAGGCCGTGGAGGCCGGACCCGCGCCTCACACGCCGCCGGCACCCGGCCGGCGCCGCATGAGGCGCTGGCGCTCCTCGGTGAGGGGCTCGGAGCCCGGCGGGACCGGGGGACCCACCCCTCCGCCCCGCCCGCGGCGCATGGCGCGCTGCACCTGCTCGGCGGCGTCCTGCGCGGAGCGCCCCTGCCGCATCAGCCGCCGCACCTCCTCGGGCATCGCCAGCATCTCGCCCTGACGCACGCGCCGCTGCATGGCCTCGCCCACCATGTCCGAAGCGCGCTCCACGGGAACGCCGGCCTCGACCAGTTCGGCCAGCACGAGCACCGCCATGGGCGAGCGGTCTCCGCGGGCGCCCAGCCGCCGGAGCGCGCCCTCGGGGACGCCCCGCTGCAGGGCGTCCGCGCCCGCCACCAGAATGGGCGGACCGGCCTGGGGACCGAACATCTCGCGGGCCTGCAGCAGGCGGCGCGAGTAGGACGCCACCGCCGGCAGCAGCCGATCCCCGGGCACACCCTTGGCCGCCCCCTCGAGCGCTTTGTTGAAGAGGAGCTCCGGGGGGATTCCGGACCGTTCGACCTCGCCCCCCATCCGTTCCAGCTCCTGGAACACGGCCGGGGGGAGTGCGCTCCGGGCCCGCGACTGCGCCGTCTCCTGCCCCGAAAGCAGCGCGGGAAGCCCCAGCGCCGGAAGGAGCAGCAGCGCCCGTGCGAGCCGGCCCGTCCACATGCGGTTCATGTCAGTCCTCCACGACCAGAGTTGCGCTGCGGCGGCCCCACTCGTCGGGGACCGCGTCCGGCGCGTCCTCGGGGAGGTGCCACTCCCCGTCCAGGGTGAATCCGAAGTGGTGCGTCCCGGCCGGCACCTCGACCTCCACCGTCCACACCGCCCCCGCCCGCTCCATGGGAACGGGGGACCAGAGCGTGAAGTCGCCCAGCAGCGCGACCTCGTCGGTCCCGTCGATCCCGTCCGGGGCGGGCAGGGTAAAGCGGACCCGCGCACCCGCCGGGGTGGCCTCCAGCACACGGTGTAGCGCCCGCCCACGCGAAACCGCTCCGACCGTGCGCGCGTCGTCGGACCCCGTCAGCCGCACCCCAACCAGCGCCCCGCCGCCGCCCCGCCCCGGCTCCGCCAGGGTGAGCGGATCGGGCTCCGAGCGGCCGCCGAAGCCGCGCACACTCCAGATCCCGAAGGGGATGGCGAGCGCCACCCCGCCGGTGGTCTCGTTCCCGACCGGGGTGTCCCAGACGTCCAGCCGGAACTCGAGCGCGCCCCCCGCCACCCCCACCGCCAGCCGGCCGCCCAGCGAGCCGTAGCTCCCGCCCGCCGACTCGTGGTAGCCGGCCGCCAGACCGGCGGCCACCGCCGCCGATCCCGCCAGCACTTCGGCCCGCGCCCCGTACCGCCAGAGGTCGTCCGTGACCTCGACCGAAGGGCCGCGCACGAAGCGCCGCAGCTCCACCGTGGATCGCCCCACCCCGCCGGTCCCGGCCACCGTGGCACGCACCGGTCCGGCCCGCGCACGGAGGAACGCCTCCCCCTCGAGCGCGCCCGCCCGGTAGGGGACCGGGTCCCCCACCGTGAAGGCCGAGGCCCGCACCTCGCCGCCCACCTCCCATCCCCGCCCGAGATCCGTCCGCATCAGGCCGGCCACCTCCCCGGAGAGGAAGTCGCCGCCGGTCCCGCCGCCCGAGGCCCATCCGGCCAGCAGCGACGCGGTCACCCCGCTCCCGCCCGACCCCAGCCGGTCCCCACGCAGCCCCACGAGCAGGTAGCTGGCCGCCTCGCCCTCCACCCCCACGGGCGGAAGGAAGCGGGAGGCCCCGACCTCCGCCACCAGCGCCGAGCGCTGCCCCGCGACCGGCCCCGCCAGGAGGGCGGGGAGGGCAAGCGCGAGCGCCGGCCGGGCGAACCGGAGCGCACGCCGGATCATACCGAGGGGTCGGTGAGGGCGAGCAGGGCATTGCGGTTGCCGAAGCCGTCGTCGGACCAGCGCTGGGCGTGGGGGTCGGTCACCCACTCCGCGCCGTCCACCAGGAACATGTAGGCGTGCACCCCGGGGCGGAGCGGCACGCGGCCCGTCCAGACGCCGTCCCCGTCCGGATCGTCGAGCGTGTGCGACCCCTGCCACCCGTCGAAGTCCCCACCCACGGCCACCGAGCGCGCCCCGGGCGCCTCCAGCACGAACTGGACGAAGACGGTCGCGGTCGCGGTCCCGGAGGCGGAGGCGGGGTCGCCGCCCCGTGCCGGCAGCAGGCCCTCGCCCACCAGCGCGAGCGCCGCCACGGCGGCGGCCGCCAGCCCCGCCGCCAGCGGCGAGACGCGGAGCGGGAGCGGGCGCGTGAGCCACGTCCATAGGCGGCGCAGCGGCGAGGGCGCGGGGGCGCGTCCGATCTCCGCCATGACGCGCTGCTCCAGCCACCGCGGGGCGGACGCCGCGGGCATCTGCGCGCGCACGCCCTCCAGCAGCCGGTCCCACGCCTCGGCCTCGTCCCGTTCGCCGGGCGCCAGCGCCTCGCGCGACAGATCCCCGTCCAGGTAGCGGCTCACCGGGTCCTTCGCGTCACCGTTCATCGCTCCGATCCTCCGGCCCGTCATGCGTACACCTCCAGCAGTTCCCGCAGCGCCTCGCGCGCGCGTTGCACCCGCATCTTCAGCGCGGGCACCGAGACCCCCATCATCGCTCCGATCTCCTCGTAACGGAGCCCTTCCACGTGCTTGAGCACGAAGGCCTCCCGCTGCTCCGGCGTGAGGCGCGCGAGCGCCCCCTCGAGCCGCTCCCTGAACTCCGTGCGGGCGGTCTCCGCCTCGGGCGTGGGCGCCCCCGCGGGCAGATCGGGCAGCGCGTCCAGCGCCAGGTCGCGCCGGCGCGGGCTGCGCACGTGGTCCAGGGCCAGGTTGGAGAGGATCCGGAAGAGCCACGCCCCCACGCGCTCCGGGTCGCGGCACCCGTCCAGGCGCTGGTAGCCGCGCACCAGCGCGCGCTGCACCAGTTCGGACGCGACGTCCGGGCTCCCGCCCATGCGCAGCGCGTGCCGGTACAGCAGATCGCCGTAGCGGCGGACCAGGACGCGGTAGGCGTCCCGGTCGCCGGCCAGCACCTGCCGCACGACCTCGGCGTCGCTCTGCTCCGGGGGCGGCTCCATGAGGCGAACATACGCGGGCTCCGACAAGGAATGCGAGGCTCCGTACACGGGGGGCGGCCGCGCCGGGCCCGGGGGGACGGGCGCCCCCCGGACCCGGCGGCCCGGCTCATCCCAGCAGCCAGGCTCCGATCACCGCGGCCTGCCAGAAGGCGGCGACGCCGCGCGTCTCCCCGTCCGCCA
>JAVVFC010000105.1:0-9590 GCA_032250975.1 Longimicrobiales bacterium
GAACGCCTCGAATCGATCGGCCTCCGACCGATCAACAACATCGTCGACATCACCAACTTCGTGCTGCACGAGCTCGGCCAGCCGCTGCATGCCTTCGACGCCGCCAAGGTCTCCGGCGCGATCGTCATGCGCCGCGCCACCGACGACGACGCGGGCCGCCCGCGCTGGCGGGTGGAGCGGGAAGGAGTGGACGACGACGGCGACGGCCGCACCGACGAGGACGGGGTGGGCGGGCTGGACCTGCACCGCAACTACGTCGAGAACTGGCGCCCCATGCCCGGGCGCGACCACACCGGCCGGGGGTGGACGCAGGCGGGAGCGGGCGCCTTCCCGCTCTCCGAGCCGGAGACGCGGGCGGTGGTGCTCTTCGTGCTGGAGAACCCCAACATCGGGGTGGCCAACTCGATGGACACCCGGGTGCCCATGCACCTGCGCCCCCCCTCCACCTCCCGCTCCGAGGAGCGCATGTACCCCGAGGATCTGGCCTGGTACGAGCACTTCGACAGCGTGGGGATCTCCATCACCGGGTATCCGTGGGCGGGCGACGTCTACCACACCTACGCCACCCGCAACAACCCGGACCGCGAGGGCAGCCCCCTCTTCGGCCACGGCCCCGACTTCGGCTACTTCTACCTGGGCGCCATCTGGTACGGGGACGAGCTCTGGGACGGCGGTCAGGTGGGGGACGTGAACGGCGACGGCGAGGAGGACGACCTGGACCGCCTCCTCTGGCAGGACAGCGTGGCCGCCGGGCGGGACTTCGCCATGCCCTTCAAGGCGTGGACGCCGTTCCGGCACCCGGAGTTCGGCGACGTGGAGATCGGCGGGTGGCACCCCAAGTTCTTCTCACAGAACGGCCCGCCCGAGGTGCTGGAGACGTGGGCCCGCAACCAGGCCCTCTTCAACCTCTACATGGCCGGGAGCCTGCCGCACCTGCGCGCCGAGGAGCCTCGCGTGCGGCGCCTCTCGGCCGACGGGGACAGCGCGACCTGGGAGGTGACCATCGCGGTGCGGAACGAGGGGCGGCTCCCGACCGCGCTCCGCCAGGCGCACCTGGTCAAGATCGTGCGCCCCGACCGCGTGGAGC
Source organism: Longimicrobiales bacterium (assembly GCA_032250975.1). Classification (GTDB taxonomy): domain Bacteria; phylum Gemmatimonadota; class Gemmatimonadetes; order Longimicrobiales; family Gaopeijiaceae; genus Gaopeijia. Next base: position 1,088 of record JAVVFC010000105.1, read on the forward strand.
TCGAGCTGGAGGGCCTCGAGGCCGGGGGCGACACCCCCACGCTTGAATGGCTGGAGGGCTCGGAGCGGGGCGCGGTGGAGCTGGGCTACCTGCAGCCGGGCGAGCGCAAGGAGGCGGTGCTGACCTTCCGCACCCGGGGAGCGGAGGAGATCCGCGGCACCTTCCGCCTCCTCTCCACCCGCGGCGGGGTGGTCGGGGGCGAGGTGCGGGGGGGTGGGGACTGACGGGGAGGCCGGCTACCCCGCCACCCCCGTTCCCATCCCCTCCATGAGGGCGCGGAAGCGGGGGTGGTCCCGGACCGCCTCGAGGTCCGGGTCCCGCTCCAGCCAGTCCCGGTTCCCGAAGCCCTGCCCCACCGCCTCCTCCAGCCGGTCGAGCGCCTCGTCGGCCCGCCCGGCCAGTGCCAGCAGGCAGGCGGCGTTGTAGCGCACGCCGGCGTCCTCGGGATCGAGACGGTGCGGTCGAAGCCGTCCGACCAGAGTCGGTGGCCGTTGCGGGTATCGACGAGCTGGGTGCTCACCCGCAGCCGCTTCCCCACCCGCTGCACGCTCCCCTCCAGCACCGCCCCCGCACCCGGTCGCCGTCCCAGCTCGCGCACGTCACCGGTCGGGCCCCGGAAGGCGAAGGACGAGGTGCGCGCCACCACCCGGAGGTCGCCCACGCGCGAGAGGTCGGTGAGGATCTGGTCGGCGGCGCCGCATCACCTCGCGCGCGCTGGCTGGCATCGACGACCTCCCGGGCCATCGCCCGGGACGGGGGATGGGAGGATCGTGCCCTACTACCCCTCCTGACGAAATCCGGTTGCGCCGGGTTGCACGCCCCCCCCACCCTCACACTCCAGCGTGCTCACACCCCCAGCGTGCGCGCGTACTCCGCGCCCACCCGACCCTCGCGGCACACGGGTCCGGCCAGGAACTCGGCGGCGATGCGCGCCTGCACCTCCTCGGCCTCCGCCAGCGGCACGGCACACGCCCGCCGCGCACAGTCCAGGATCGCCTCCCGCCCGGCCTCCTCCAGGGGCGAATCCGCGGGGGGGAGGGGGGGAGGTGAGACGTCCCCGGCCGGGAGCGGCCCCGCCTCCACCGGCCGGGGGGCGGGCGCCTCGGCGGAGGGGGCGGCCAGGCGCCACGCGGCCGCCAGCGCCCCCTCCATGGGGCCCGCATGGTCCACCAGCCACCCCACCGCGTCCGCGGCCTTCACGGGGCGTCCCGTGAGCAGCATCTCCAGCAGGCGGGGGCGCGCCTCGGCGCCCGCGCGCCGGAGCGGCCAGTGGCACGCCTCCATCCCCGGGACCACCGGCAGCGTGACCTCGGGCCACCCCAGGCGCGCGTCCGCCACCGCCACCAGGTGGTGGCAGTGCATGAGCAGCTCCAGCATCCCGCCCAGACACCGCTTTCCGCCCACGAAGCCCACCGAGACGCGGAAGTCCTCGTGCAGGCGGCGCGCCGTGCGCGACCAGGCGCGCGTGATGGCCAGGCCGTTCTCCACCGCCTCCACGGCGGGGAAGAATTCCCCGGTGTCGGCGCCCACCATCTGGGTGGAGAGGTGGAAGTCGCCCGCCACGATCACCCGCTCGATCCCCTCGGCCCCGAGCCAGTCCAGGGCGCGGTTGAGCTCGGCGTCCACGTCCCAGGAGTAGCTCTCGCGCGAGAGCGTCACCACGCCCACCGTGCCGTCGTGCTCGGCGTTCACGTAGAGCTGCTCCCAGGCGGGTGCGGTCATGTCCGCCACCGCCTCCGGGTGCCAGGGGCTCGCGGCCGCTTCGGGCACCAGCCGGTGGTAGCCCGCCACCGCCTCACTCACCCCCTCGGGCCCCACCGCCCGCATCTCCGCCAGGATCCCCCGGCGGAACTGCGCGCACAGCTCCCCCATCGCGTTCAGGTGCGCCAGGTGCGCGCGATCCTCGTGCAGCATGAGCGCCGTCATCTGGAAGAGCGGCCCCCGGATCCAGGTGGCCAGCTCCGCCTCCTCGGCTCCGGTCAGCTTCCAGTCCACCAGCGGCCGGAAGTGGTTGGGCGGGTACCAGTCCTGGCCCGTCTCCTTGCGCTCCACCAGCTCGGGCGTGGGCTCGAAGAGCGGGCCGTACGTCCCGGCCAGGTGGTGCAGGCACGACCAGGTGAGGAAGTCCGCGCCCCGGGCGCCGATGGCGTCGTGGGCGCGGAAGGGGTTGGGGCCGATCAGCTTGCGGACGTACTTGTCCAGCTTCCAGTACGGCATGTTGGTGGCCCGCGCGTAGCGGAGCGCCGCCAGCGTGACGCCGCAGAAGAGCACGTCCAGCACGAAGGACCAGTCGTCGCTGACCGGCACCGGGATCAGCCCCAGCGCCCAGAGCATGCGGGTGACGTCCGAGGGGGCGTCCTCCACCACCTCGAACACCTTGTTGATCTCGTGCGGGAAGGCGGGATGCGCCACCCCCACGCCCAGCTCGCGCGCCGGGAAGCCCGACGTCACGGAGCGGATCTCCAGGTCGGGGTAGCGCTCCCGGAAGAGGGCGTAGTGGGCGCGCTTGACGTCCAGGATCTCGGGGATGGCCTCGAGCAGGAAGCGGGGCCGGAAGGCGTCCAACTCCGCGGGGAGCGTGCGGCCGTCGTAATTCAGGCGCACCACCGAGGCCATGATGCGGTCGGCGCGCTCCCGGCCGAAGGAGCGGACCAGCCCGTCGTACTTCTGCCCGATGCCGTCGGGGGCGCCCGGGAAGTCGAGCGCCACCACGCGCACGCCGAAGGGCTCCAGGCGGGAGGCGAACTGGAGCGTCTTGCCGGCGCCCACGATGCCGCTCGCGCCCGAGATCACCATGGCGCCGCGGGCCCCCGGAGGCCCGAAGACCGCCTCCACGGCGGCGGCCGGGTCGACGGGCAGCCGGCCGGCCCGGAAGATGTCGAGCACCGTGCCCAGGCCCAGGGTGGCGAGGGTGGGCTGCCGCAGGGTGGTCACCCCGTGCGTTTCCGTTGCGGTGGTCATGTCGGTGGAGCTCCTCACGAAACCTGGAAGAGGGCGGCGATCCCCACGTCGCCGGCTGCACAGCCGAACAGCAGTACGCGGCCGCCACCCAGTTCGACCGCCTCCTCCAACCCCTCGATCAGGGAGCGGGTGAGCGTCGGACCCTGCGGGTGACCCCACACCAGCGAGCAGCCGGTGCGGTTGAGCTTCTGCCAGGGGTAGCCGGTCTGGCGGGTGAAGACCGCGTCGTTCACGGCGAAGGGGTTGTGGTTCTTGGCCACCGCCACGTCGTCCATGGTCAGGCCCAGCCGGTCCAGGAGGCGGTTCACGGCCAGCCCGGGAGCCTCGGGCATGAGCGAAGGGTGGGCGCGCGCCTCGGCCTTGCCCAGCAGGCGGATGGAGATCTCGGGGCGGGGGCTCAGCTCCAGGGCGCGTTCCTCGGTGGTGACCAGCAGGCACGCCATCCCGTCCGAGGCGTGCGTCTGGGTGCCGCTGGTGACGCAGCGGTCCAGCTCGCGCTGCGCCCGCAGCTCGCCCGGCGAGAGCTCGCGCACCCCCAGGTCGTCGTCCACCCGGCCCAGCGGGCGGCCCTGCACGGTGAGCAGGTCGAGCGGGACCATGAAGCGGTCCAGGAAGCCGCGCGCCTTCGCCTCGGCGTACTGCCGGTGCCGCAGGTGGGCGATCTCGTCGGTCTCGGCGCGGTCCAGCCGGTACTTGCGCGCCGTCATCCCGGCCGCCGCGATCATGGCGCGCCCGGTGGCCGGGTCGAAGCCGAAGTTGTCCCAGACGTCGGCGATGGCGTGCGTGCGCTCGTAGGCGCGCCGCTCCGGGAACACGCCCACCGGCGAGTCGCTGGTGCGGTCGAAGGCGAGCACGCCCACCACGTCGCTGGAGGCCGCCTCCACCGAGGCCGCGCCCATCAGCACCGCCTGCAGCCCGGTGGCGCACGCCTGCTCGACGTGGAAGCCCGGGAGGCGGTGGCCCATGACGCTGGCGACCAGCGGCGCGGTCCAGAACTTCCAGTGCCAGGGCACGGTGGAGCCCAGCACCAGGTAGTCGAGCGCGCTGCGGGGCACCCCCCGCAGCCCCAGGGTGCGGGCCATGGCCTCGCCGGCCAGCTGGCCGATGTTCACCTCCGCCAGCGGCGAGGTCTGCCAGGCCGGAAAGTAGCTGCTCCCCCAGGTGCCGTACGGGATGCGGGCGCGGGGGAAGAGGGCGGGCGCGTTGCTCATGCTCGTCGTGGTTCCTCGCGTGACGGGGCTCGAACGGAGAGTGGTAACCTACCGTATGAGACGGCCGACGATCCAGCCGGGCGCGGCGTGAGGGCCATCCCGTCGCCGCCCCCCCGGGTCCGGGGGGCCGCCGGTCCGCACGACCATGACCTCGCTGACGCTTCGCTACGACCACCTGGACGAGCGCATCACCGCCTGGATGGCGCACTCCGGGATCCCGCTCCTCCGCTTCTCGATGGGGCCGGCCGCGCCCTCCGCCTCAGGCTGGAGGGCCAGTACATCGTCAGGAATCTGGTCCTGCTGAGCGCGGCGTTCGTGATCGGGGCGACGGTGCGGGGCGGGGGTCCGCGAAATTACCGGGGGCCGGAGGGGCCCGACTCCCCCAGCCCGTAGCCCGCACCGGAACCGACTCCCGCCAGCGCCCATTCGATGAAGTCCCGGATGTGCTGGTTGGAGGTCGCCAGGTCGTCGGCCCGCAGGTACATCATGTGGCCGGAGCGGTAGCCCTCGAAGCGCATGCGGTCCTGCAGCACGCCGCGCGGATCCAGGTTCCACATGGTGTACTTGGCGCTGAAGTAGTCGGTGCCGCCGTCGTAGTAGCCCGACTGCACCAGCAGGTGCAGGTTGGGATTCTCGGACATGGCCTGGCGCAGGTCCTCCCCGGTGCTGTCGCCCTGGCGGTTCCAGGGACTGACCGGCCCGAACAGGAAGTACTGCAGGTCGGTCTCGAAGCCCAGGTCGTTGCGCAGGTAGTCGTTCATGGCCGGGGCGAACGCGTGGTTCCACGCGCTCAGCGCCGGGTCGTAGTCGTACGACTCGCCCGCGTTCTGGCGGTCGATCCCCTTGTAGCGGGCATCCAGCCGGCCCACGGTGTAGCCCTGCTCGCGCAGCAGCTCCTTGCGGAACTCGCCCACCGCGGGGCGGAGGTTGTGGTCCAGCACCCAGCGCGGCGACACCCCGGCCCAGCGCGCGAATTCGCGCGCGATGCGCTCCCGCTCCGCCTGCGGCAGCGACCCGCCCCGGGCCAGCGCCGGAAGCAGCTCGTCCAGGGTGAAGGCCTCCACCTCCGGGAGGATCTCCTCCAGGTCGCGCGCCTGCAGCGCCGGCTCCAGCGCCCCGTGATACCAGGCGGTGGCCGTGTAGTTGGGGAGCGCCAGAGCGTCCCCCATCGGGCCCTGGCGCGGCACTCCCAGCCCCGTGGGGGAGACCAGGACGACGCCGTTCAGGTACATCCACTGGCGCCCCTGCAGGGCGCGCGCCAGCCCCGACACCCGGGTGGTGCCGTAGCTCTCGCCGATCAGAAACTTGGGCGAGCGCCAGCGGTCGTAGCGGGTCACGAAGGTCCCGATCCACCCGGCCAGGTAGGCGATGTCCTCGTTCACGCCGAAGAAGCGGGTGCGGTCCTGTTCCCCCACCACGCGCGAGAGCGCCACGTTCACCGGGTTCACGAAGACGATGTCCGCCACGTCCAGCACCGAGTGCGGATTGTCGCGCACGCCGTAGGGCTGCACCGGGTACCCCTCGTCGTCGATCACCAGCTGCTTGGGCCCCGTGTAGCCCAGGTGCATCCAGATCGATGCCGAGCCCGGACCCCCGTTGAAGGAGATCAGGAGCGGGCGCCGGGCCGCGTCCCCCCCGTCGGTGCGCCGGTAGTAGGTGTACAGGAGCGACGCCACCGGGCGCCCGTCGTCACCGAAGACCGGCAGCGTCCCCACCGTGGCCGAGTACGGGACCCGCACGCCGCGGATGACGACCTCGTGGGTGGTGGTGACGGCCGTGTCCACGGGCAGGCGGACGTCCTGGGCGCGGACGGCGTCCGCGGCGGCCGCCACGAGCAGGACGGAGGCGAGCCCGCGGAGGAGGGGGGTTCGCCTCGTCGGGCGCGGGTCAGGCGGTGGGAACGCGCCCTGGAGGCGGGTCCGGTGCCGGGTGGGGACGGGAATCAGGCGGCGGATCGGGTAGCGGATGCGCATCGGTCGCGGGGTTGGGGTGGGCCGCGAAGCTGGCGTCCTACGGGGCGCGCTGCAAGACGCGCCGCCCCACCCACCACGCTCCCACGAAGACGGCCATCCCGGCGCCCATGAACCCCCACCCGGCCCGCTGCACCCGCATCAGGCCGTTGGCGTGACGCACGGTGGCGAACGGGGGATCGGCGGGATCGGGCACGAAGTCGGGCACCCCCGCCAGGCCCACCCACGCCCAGGCGTAGAGGCCGACGCCGACCAGAAAGAGGAGCATTCCCACCAGGTCCAGCAGGCGGCTCTTGCGGGGCAGGCTCATGACGCGCGTCTCCGTGGAAGGGGATCCCGGGGAGCGGGATCCCGGGACGCTATTGGACTCCAATCCGTGAACCCCCCTCCGGAGTTCCGCGCCCCCCTCCGGAGTTTCACGCCTCCCTCCGGAGTTCCACGCCTCCCAGCAGTCAGGCCCGGAGCTCCGCCCTCGCCACCACCGCCTCGATCAGCGCCGACACCGTCATGGGCCCCACGCCCCCCGGCACCGGCGCCAGCGCCGCCAGGTGCGCCACCCCTCCGGACACGTCCACGTCCCCCCGCCCCCCGCCGTTGAAGTACCCGGCGTCCACCACCACCGACCCGGGCGCCAGCCACCCTGCCGGCACCACGCCCGGACGCGCCGCCGACACGACGACCAGCTCCGCCCGCCGCACCGCGGCCTCCACGTCGGGGTCGAGGGGGGAGACCAGGGGGGCCATGCGCACGCCGCGCCGCACCAGCACCTCCCGGAAGCGGGCGTGGTACGGATCGGGGTCCGCAACCAGCACGCCGGCCCGGCCCACCAGCTCCACGCCGCCATCGTCCAACAGCGCCAGCATGGCCAGTGCCGTGAGGGGCGTGTCCCCGTCCGGCGCCAGCCGGGCGCCGCTCCCGGTCGCCGCCGGCCCGTCACCCTCCCCCGCAATCGACGTCGGGCGCATGGCGTCCACGTCCGCCCGAGCGGGGATGCACGCCGCGAGCGGCGCGGCCGCCACCCCCTCCGCGAGCGGGAACTGTACGAAGACGCCGTCGGGGTCGGACGCCTGCAGCCCGGCCGCGAGTGCCGACACCGCCGCGCCGGTGTCGGTGTCGGCGTCCAGCAGCACCGGGTGCGCCTCGACGCCCACGCGTGCGCAGGCGCGCACCTTCCCCTGCAGGTGCGGGATCTCGCCATCCCGACCGCGGAAGGCCAGCAGCAGCAACCGGGGGGGGCGGCCGCGCCGGGACGCCACCTGCCGGGCGCGCGCCGCCAGCGCCGGCGCGCGCGCCTCGGCCAGCGCCCGGCCGTCCAGGATGCGCGGGGGACTCACCGGCGGCTCACACTACGAACGACGCCGAGACCGACGCCCGACAGCAGGCCGGGACCTGCTGCCGCATCAGCTCGAGGGCGGCGCGCGCCTTCACCAGGAAGTCGGCCGCGGCCGGCACCTCCGCGTACCCCGGGTGCCCGTGCCAGACCTCGGCGATGCGGGCATCGATGGCGAGCGCCTCCTCCACGGTCTCGGTGCGGAGCGGATTCCGGTGATTGTAGCCACTCTCCCGGTCCGGCGTGCGCAGGTGGATCACGGTCCGGTAGCGTGCCAGCTCCGCCTCCCGGGTGGTGCCCACCGCCTCCCACAGGGCGCCCGGCCCCGGCCAGTAGGCGGCTCCGTCCGGGGTGCCCCGGTCGCACACCACCAGCGCGGCGTTGGCCTCGGCGACGCCCGCCTCCAGCTGGCGCTGCACGTGGAAGATGGCGCGCTGCACGGCGCGCAGCCCCTCGCCCGACTCTCGTCGCGGGAACCCACCCTGAAAGAGGATCCCGGCGGACTCGGGCAGGATCTCCACGTGCCGGCAGAAGGCGAGCCTCATGAACTCCAGCACGGCGGTCTTTCCCGCCCCCGGACCGCCGGTCAATACCACGCGCCGGAGCTCGTGACAGGCGCTGCAGGCGCAGGCGTGCACAGGCGCCTCCTACCGGAAGAGCTTGCCATGGAGGGTGGCGTCCTTGTCGGTGCGGGTCCCCACCTTGATGTAGGTGGCCAGCCGCACCGTGCCCTCGGCATGAAGGGTCTCGTGCACGCGCTCGACGGCGGCGAAGATGTCCTTCAGCTCCCCCTCCACATTGGTCCCGTTGGGGTGGAGCTGCGCGCGGATCCCCGCCTCCTCCAGGATCGCGTGCGCGCGCTGGACCTCCTTGCGGACGGAGACGCCCGAGCCGATGGGGACGACCTGGATGTCTGCGAGGGCTTTCATGACCTGCTCCCGTTCCGGTGGTGCCGGGCCCGGTCGCATTCCGGGCTCTACCGTAGAAAGGTACAAAGGTAGCATCCTGGCGCGGTGGGGGATTGGGGGCGC
>JAVVFC010000106.1:0-9539 GCA_032250975.1 Longimicrobiales bacterium
GCTTCTCGCCCGGGCGAGCCCGCGACTCGAAGAACGACCGGATGCCCAGGCTGCCGTCCGGATCGATGCGCCAGGTGAGTTCGATCCAGAACTCGTTCTCCTCCCAGACCTCGCCCGGGTTGGTCTGCCGGGTGTCGGCCACCGCCTCGCCCAGCCGCTCCCGTGCGGCCCGCAGCACCGGCTGGCGGAAGGCCACGAACTGCCCGTCGTACTGCTCGTACGAAATGGTGTCGTGGCGCTCCGAGCCGTGCCCCATGGGGAGGACGTAGTCGGCGAAGAAGGCGGTCTCGTTCCAGGTCGGGGTGAGCGCCACGTGCAGCCCCACCTGCTCGGGATCGGTGAGCGCCTCGATCCACGAGAAGCCGTCGGGGTTGGTCCAGACCGGGTTGTAGACGCGCGTGAGGTAGACGTCCAGCCGGCCGCGCCCCTCGCGGAGGAAGTGGGGGAGCAGGAAGGACATCTCCATGAGCGAGAGCGGGTACTCGCCCGGCCAGGTCAGGTCGTTCCAGGTGCGCGGGTGGCGGGGGAGGTGGATGGGGCGGGGGACGAACTTGTTCCAGGCGTTGGGGAAGGTGCCGCCCGGGGTGGCCACCGAACCGGTCAGGGCGTTGAGCAGGAAGAGCGTGCGCGAGACCTGCCACCCACCCAGGTTGCCCGCCGCCGCGCTGCGCCAGTTGTGGGTGGCCAGGCGCGAGCCCGCACCCGCCACCAGACGCGCCACCGCCTCCAGCGTCTCCGCGGGAACGCCCGACTCCGCGGCCGCGAAGTCGAAGGTGTATTCGGCGTAGAGCGCCTCCAGGGCGGCTTCGAAGCGCTCGAAGGTGGCGGGCTCGCCCGGGTGGTGCTCGGCCAGGTACTCCTCCCAGTTCCACCACCGGCGCACGAAGTCCCGGTCGTGGAGCCGGTTGTGGATCAGGTAGCGAGCCACCGCGAGGAAGATGGCGGCCTCGCTCCCCGGGTGGGGGGAGAGCCAATGGTCGGCGTGGGTGGCGGTGTTGGAGAGACGGGTGTCCAGCACGACGAGCTTCGCCCCGTTCTGCTTGCCCTCGATGATGCGCTGCGCGTGCGGATTGAAGTAGTGCCCCGACTCCAGGTGGGAGCTCACCAGCAGGATCACGTCCGCGTGGGCGTGGTCCGGAGAGGGTCGATCCATCCCCATCCAGAAGTGGTAGCCCGCGCGCGCCCCGGAGGAGCAGACGTTGGTGTGCGAGTTGTGTCCGTCGATCCCCCAGTGGGCGATCATGCGCTCGGTGAAGCCGTCCTCGCCGGGGCGCCCCACGTGGTACATGACCTCGTTGCCGCGATCCTCCTCGATGGCGGCCCGGATGCGGGCGGCGAGCACGTCCAGCACCTCGTCCCAGGAGCACGGCTCCCACCCGCCCCCGCCCCGCGGGCCCACCCGCTTGAGGGGGTGCAGGATGCGATCGGGGTCGGTGACCTGGTTCAGGGTGGCGGGGCCCTTGGCGCAGTTGCGGCCCCGCGACCCCGGGTGCTCGGGGTTCCCCTCGAACTTGCGCACCTGCAGCGTATCGCGGTCCACGTAGGCGAGCAGTCCGCACGCCGACTCGCAGTTGAAGCAGGTGGTCGGCACGAGCAGGTAGCGCTTCTCCACCCGCTCGGGCCAGGCGCGGGAGTCCAACTCCACCCAGTCGCCCCACCGCTCGCGCGGGGGGAAGGCCGCCAGGTGGACCCGTGAGGCGCCCGGGTAGAAGGTCTCCCCCCGGGCCTCGGCCTCCGCGCGGGCCGCCGAGACGCGTCGGGCCAGGTCGTCCAGGGTCATGGCTACGGGCTCCGGTTCAGGCGAGGGGCACGGACTGGCCCGCCTGCACGTAGGCGTGCTCGTAGGCCAGGAGGCCGAGCAGGCCGGCCGCCGCCGCCGGCACCGCCAGCCCCGGCAGCACCGCCGCGCACCCGGCCAGCCCCAGCAGGACGCCGGCGCGGAAGTGGAACGCCAGACGGCCCCGGACCATCTCGTGCACGGCCTGGCGGGCGTGGGCGGTGACGTGCGTGAGCGTGGTCTCGCCCAGGATCAGCAGGAGGTGCAGGGCGCTGGCGGCGGCGAAGACGCGCGCCAGCGGGGGTACGGTGCCGGGCGCCAGAAAGCGGGCGACGATCAGGAGCGCACCCGCCCCCGCCAGCACCGCCTGCACCAGGAGGTGCGGGGGGAGAAGGGGCGACTGCCACAGGTCACGCGCCCGCGCCTGGGCGAAGAGGAAGGCGGTGTAGACCGCGGTGAGGCCGGCCAGCACGGCCGTCGCCACGGTCGCTGCCCCGGGCGCCGCCACCGTCGCCCCCGGTCCCACGCCCGCACCGGCCGCCCCCCCTGCGAGGCGCACCCCCAGCAGGAGGGCCAGCAGGGCGCCGTACCCGGTCAGGATGAAGCCTCCCCGCACCAGCCAGCTGCGGGGCTGCGGCCGGAGCAGCACCAGCAGGAAGCGCCGCGGGTGCTCCAGGTCCCAGACCAGGATGGCGGCCGTGAGAACCAGGAAGCAGAGCGCCAGCGCGGGGCCGATCCCGCCCACCAGCGGGTGCGCCCACCCCGCCGGCCCCAGCACGCCCAGCGCCGCCATCAGGACTGGCACCAGGAAGGCGCCCGCGGCGATGGACTTGGTCCAGGTGTAGAGTGAGACCCGATGGTCCCAGGGGACCCGGTGCGGGACGTCGTAGCTGAGGAGCGCGGCCGCCGAGGAGGCGCCCGCGGGCGGGCGCCCCGCCGGGACCGCCCCGGGGCCCCCGGCGCCCTGCTCACTCCACATGAAGAGCCCGCCCGCGGGACGCTCCGCGGCCAGCGGATCCAGGGTGGCGGCGTGCGCGCCCTTGTAGAAGAGGCGAGGGTGGGTCCCCTTCTCCGGCCGGCGCACGGTCACCGCGTCCCGGTCCACGTAGCCGGTCACGCGCGCGAGCGGATCGTTCAGGTCCCCCACGGCGATGGCCTCGGTCGGGCAGACCACCACGCAGGCCGGCTCGAGTCCCACGTCCAGCCGGTGGGCGCAGAGGTTGCACTTCTCGGCCGAGTGGTCCTCCGGGTTGATGAAGATGGCGTCGTAGGGGCAGGCGGCCATGCACGCCTTGCACCCGATGCAGATGGACTTGTCGAAGTCCACGATCCCGTCGGGGCGGCGGTGCATGGCGGCGGTGGGGCAGGCGGCGACGCAGGGGGCGTCGGCGCACTGGTTGCAGCGCGTGACCTGGAAGGCGCGCCGCGCCGTCGGGAAGACCCCCACGTCCACCGACTTCACGTAGGTTCGCGTAACCCCCACCGGCACCTGGTTCTCCGACTTGCACGCGGTGGTGCAGGCGTGGCAGCCGATGCAGCGGGCGTGGTCGATGACCTTGGCCCACTGGACGGGGGGCGGTGGGGAGGGCGCGGGCGACATGGCCCCCCATTGTACAAGGGAACGCAACCCGGCGCCCGCGCATGCACACGCCCCCCGGGAACCGGGAACCGGACCCGTGTGTTGGACTGTCACAGGACCCGGTCCAATTCGGGCGGTACCCAAGCAAGGGAGGATGAGGATGAAGTCGAAGACAGCGCATCGAGCGCAGTACCGCAAAGCCATGACGGGCGGCATCGTGCTATCGGCACTGGCCCACGTCGCGGCGCTGGCCTACTACGCGGTTCCGCAGTATGCGGGCGCGGACGAGACCGCCGAGGCCCAGACCCGGCCGGACAACTCCCTCGACGGGATGCGTCTGGTGGTACTGGAGGAGGTCCAGCCCGAGCAGCCGCAGGCGGCCGCTCAGGCCTCGGCCCCGGCCGCCGCCAGCTCGGCCGCCGCCCCGGCGTCGTCGGCGCGGGCCAGGCTGGACCGTCCCGACATCGTGGAACGGGTGGTGATCGCCGCCGCCCTGACCCCGGTCGAGGCCCGGCTGGCCGACGCCTCGTCGTCGCAGCCCGTCGTGTTCGCGGGCATCACGCCCAACACCCCGGTTCACACTCCCATGGCCGACGCCGAGGAGGAGAAGAAGGGGGGCGGTTGGGGGAACCTGCTGGGCGTCCTGGGCGCCGGCATCAACGGCGCCATCTGTGCCCCCGACGGAAGTCCGCAGGGGGTAGCCATCAGCTTCGGCGGAAGGCGTTAGCCCAGCACCCGGCCAGGGGTAGCGGGCTCGCCCGCCGCCCCCAGACCCGGCCCGGCACCCGAGGGCCGCGAGCGCCCGGTCCCGTTCCTGAACGGGGCCGGGCGTTCCGCGTGACGACCCCGCGCCCGCCCTTGCCTGGAGACGCCCCAGGGCGGATCCTCTCCGGCCATGGCCGCCTTCACCCTTCGACGCCTGCTCCAGGCAATCCCGCTCACGCTCGGGATCACCGTGGTCCTCTTCGCCGTCCTGCACCTGGCGCCGGGGGGGCCGGAGGGCGCGCTGATGGCCACCGGGCGCTTCCCGGACCCGGAGGTGGTGGAGGCGTACCGGCAGCGTCTGGGTGTGGACCGCCCCGTGCCGGAGCAGTACGTGCGGTGGCTGGTCGCCGCGGCCCGCGGCGACCTGGGCGTCTCCTACTCCACCGCGCGGCCGGTTTCGGAGATGATCCTGGAGCGCCTCCCGGCCACGCTCCAGCTCATGGGGTCGGCCTTTCTGCTGGCGGCGGTGCTGGCCTTCCTGGTGGGGACGCTGAGCGCGGTGCGCCCCTTCTCGTGGTTCGACCACCTGGGCACCGGCCTCTCCTTTCTGGGCATCGCCATGCCGGTCTTCTGGTTCGCGCTGCTGCTGCAGCTCCTCTTCGGCGTCTGGCTGGGCTGGCTGCCGCTCTCCGGAACCGGCGCGGCGGGCGGCGCCTCCGGGTGGGCGCGTCCGGCCCACCTGGTGCTGCCGGCGGCCGTGCTCTCCTTTCGCTACGTGGCCGCCTGGTCGCGCTACCTGCGCGCCTCGCTCATGGCCGTCCTGGGCCAGGACTACATCCGCGCCGCGCGGGCCAAGGGACTCCCGGAGTGGCGGGTGGTGGTGGGGCACGGGCTCCGCAATGCGCTCATCCCGGTGGTCTCGGTCATGGCGCTGCACCTGGCCACCCTCTTCGGCGGCGCCGTCATCACCGAGACCGTCTTCGCCTGGCCCGGCATCGGGCGCATGTTCGTGACCGCCATGATGGCGCGGGACTACCCCCTGCTGATGGGGATCCTGCTGCTGGGCTCGGTGATGGTGGTGCTCTTCAACCTGCTGGCCGATCTGCTCTACGGGTGGCTGGACCCGCGCATCCGCCATGCCTGAATCCTACCCCCCGGCGCCCGCCCCCCGCACGCTCCGCGGATCTCCCGCGCCCGCGCCCCGCCCCGCGCGCTTCGGCTCCCGGCTCGGCCGACACCCCGTGGCGCTCGCCGCGCTGGCGGTGCTGGCGGGGCTCACGGCGGCGTGTGTGTTCGGCCCATGGCTGCTCCCTCTCCCTCCGGACCAGGTGCAGCTCGACGCCATCCGCGCCGCCCCGTCCTGGGCCCACCCGCTGGGCACGGACGACCTGGGGCGGGACATCCTCGCCCGACTGCTGCACGGGGGGCGCTACTCGATTCTGATCGGGGTGCTGGCCGCCCTGCTGGGCACCGGCATCGGCACCCTGGTGGGGGGTGTGGCCGGATATGCGGGCGGGCGGGTGGACGGGGCGCTCATGCGGGCCACCGACGTGGCCTACGCCATCCCGGCGCTTCCGCTCCTCATCGTGCTGGCCTCCTTCACGGGCGCGAGCCCGGCGTCGCTCGCCGTGATCATCGGCCTGTTGAGCTGGATGACCACCGCGCGGGTGGTGCGGGGCGAGGTGCTGGCGCTGCGCGAGGCGCCCTTCGTGCTGGCGGCGCGCGGGCTGGGGGCCCGCCCCGCGCGCGTGCTCGGCCGCCACATCCTCCCCAACGCGCTCGGCCCCATCGTGGTGGGGGGCACGCTCGCGGTCGGCAACGCCATCGTGGTCGAGTCCTCCATGTCGTTCCTCGGCCTCGGGGTCCAGCCGCCCACCCCCACCTGGGGGAACATGCTCATGGACGCGCAGGCGAGCATGGCGGCGGCGCCCTGGCTCACGATCTTCCCCGGCGTCGCCATCCTGCTGGTGGTGCTCGCGGTGAACTTCCTGGGCGATGGGCTGCAGGACGCGCTCGACCCGCGCGGCCGCGTCCGATGAGCGGGACCCCGCCCCTGCTCGAGGTCCGGGACCTGACCGTCCGCTTTCCCACCCGGTCCGGGGTGGTGCACGCGGTGGACGGCGTCTCCTTCGGGCTCCAGGCCGGCGAGTCGCTGGGGCTGGTGGGGGAGAGCGGCGCGGGCAAGAGCGTCACCGCGCTGGCGATCCTGGGCCTCCTGCCTGCGCCCGGACGGGTGGTCGACGGCTCGGTGCGCCTGCGGGGCCGCGACCTGGCGGGCCTGGACGCGCGGGGGTGGCGCGGCGTCCGCGGCCGCGAGATCGCCATGGTCTTCCAGGATCCCGCCACCTCGCTCAACCCGGTGCTCCCGGTGGGGCGGCAGGTCACCGAGGTGCTCGAGGCGCACACCTCGCTCCGGGGCCGGGTGGCGCGCGCCGAGGCCGAGCGCCTGCTCGCCCGGGTGGGGATTCCCGACGCCGGGCGGCGCCTGGACGACCACCCCCACCAGTTCTCGGGCGGGCAGCGTCAGCGCATCCACCTCGCGGCCGCGCTCGCCGGCCGGCCCGCCCTGCTCATCGCGGACGAGCCCACCACCGCGCTGGACGTGACGGTGCAGGCGCAGATCGTGGCGCTGGTTCGGGAACTCCGCCGGGAGATGGGGATGGCCGTCCTCTGGATCACGCACGACCTCGCGCTCGTGGCCGGGGTGGTGGACCGGGTGGCGGTCCTCTACGCCGGGCGCATCGTCGAGGAGGCGCCCGCCGCCGCGCTCTTCGCCCGCCCCGCGCACCCCTACACGCGCGCGCTGCTGGCGAGCATGCCCGCGCTGGACGGCCCCGAGCCCTCCGGCCGCCTGGCCGCCATCGAGGGCCGCCCGCCCGACCTGCTCGTCCCCCCGGAGAGCGATCCGCCCGCCCACTGCGCCTTCGCCCCCCGCTGCCCGCACGCGGCCGACCTGTGCTGGGTGGAGGCGCCGCCTCTGCAGCCGGTGCCCGGGGGGGGTGAAGACGGCGCGCACCGCGCCGCGTGCTGGTTTCCCCGCAGCGGGGACGGGGCGGACCCGGAGGGGGACGCCGATGCCGGAGAGGACCCGTGGTAAGCCCCGACGGCCCCGCTCCGCAACGGGATCCGCCCCCGCTGCTGGAGGCGGAGGGCGTGGAGGTCGAGCACGTCCTGCGCCGCGGTCCGCTCCGTCGCCCGGCGGGGGTGATCCGCGCGGTGGCGGGCGTCTCGCTCACGCTCGCGCCGGGCGAGACGCTGGGACTGGTGGGCGAGAGCGGCTCGGGCAAGTCCAGCCTGGGGCGAGCCCTCCTCCACCTGGAGACCCCCACCGCGGGGGAGGTCCGCTTCCGGGGGCGCCCGCTCGCGGCGCTGGACGCCGGGGCGCTCCGGCGAGCCCGCCGCGAGCTGCAGATGGTGTTCCAGGACCCGGCCGCCGCGCTCAACCCCCGCCACACGGTGGCCCGCGCCGTGCGGGAGCCGCTCGACGTGCACGGCCTGGGCGCGCCCTCCGGGCGGCCGGAGCGGGTGCGTGCGCTGCTCCAGCGGGTGGGGCTCGAGCCGGAATACCTGGGGCGTTACCCGCACGAGCTCTCGGGCGGGCAGCGGCAGCGGGTGGGGATCGCGCGCGCGCTCGCCACCGACCCCGCCCTGGTGGTGGCGGACGAGCCCATCTCGGCGCTCGACGTCTCCATCCAGGCGCAGATCGTGAACCTGCTGGCCGACCTGCGCGAATCTCTCGGGCTCACCTACCTCTTCATCGCCCACGACCTGGCCATGGTGCGCCACCTGAGCGACCGGGTGGCCGTCATGCTGCTGGGAAAGCTGGTCGAGACCGGTCCGCGGGAGGCGCTCTTCCGCACCCCTCTCCACCCCTACACGCGCGCGCTTCTGGCAGCCGCGCCCCGGCGCCCGGTTCCCGACCGGGCCCGGTCGGGCGTGCTGGTCGCGGCGCCCACGGGCGACCTTCCTGACCCCGCCGACCCGCCCTCCGGCTGCCGCTACCGCACGCGCTGTCCCTTCGCCACCGAGCGCTGCGGCCTCGAGGCGCCCGAACTCCGCGCCCCGGCCGGCACGGCGGCCGGCCACCGGGTAGCGTGCCACCACGCGGAGGAGATCGGTTAGCGGCCGGCCCCGGCGGGCGGGTGCTTCACCACGCGCCCGCCCACCATCACGAAGCGGACGTCCTCGGTCACGGTGATGTCCTGGAGCGGGTCACCGGGCACCGCCACCAGATCGGCCAGCAGCCCGGGGCGGATCTCGCCCCGGTCCTCCACCTCCAGCGCCCGGGCGGCGTTCACGGTGGCGGTCTGCAGCGCTGCGAGCGGCGTCATCCCGGCGGCCACGTAGACCGCGAACTCGCCGGCGTTCTCGCCGTGGGGGAAGACGCCCGCGTCCGTCCCGAAGGCGATGGGGACGCCGGCCGCTACCGCGCGCCGCAGGCTGGCCCGCGCCTGGGGCAGGATGTCGGCGGCCTTGTCCCGGATCAGCTGCGGCTGTCCGGTGAGGTCGATGCGGTCGGCCAGGTACGAGGTGGGCACCAGCCACGTGCCGCGCGCCTTCATGGCTGCCAGGATCTCGTCGGTGAGCTGGGAACCGTGCTCGATCGAGGTCACGCCCGCCTCCACGGCCGCCAGGATCCCCTGCGCGCCGTGGGCATGGGCGGCGACCCGGACCCCGTGGCGCGCCGCCTCCTCGACGGCGGCGCGCAGCTCCTCGGCCGTGTACTGCTGTGCCCCCACAGGCCCCTCCAGCGAGAGCACGCCGGCGGTCGCGCACACCTTGATCACCTTCGCCCCGTGCTTGATCTGGTGGCGGACGGCCTCCACCACTTCCCAGGGTCCGTTGGCCACCCCGTTGTCCTCCCGCTCGGGCGAGACGTTGGGGCTGAAGCCGGTGGTCAGGTCGCAGTGGCCCCCGGTGATGCTGAGCGAGGAACGGGCGGAGAAGATATGGGGGCCCGGCACCGCACCCCGCTCCACCGCCCGCGCCAGCGGAATGACCGCCGCTCCCCCCACGTCCCGCACCGTGGTGAAGCCCGCGTCCAGCGTCCGACGCGCGTTCAGGAGGGCCCGGATCGCCCCGTCGCCCTCGGTCTCCCGCGTCACGATGCGGGCGACCCAGTCCGGTCCGATGTCGTAGGCCAGGTGCGTGTGCATGTCGATGAAGCCGGGGAGGAGCGTCACGTCGCCCAGCTCCAGCACCGCGGTCCCGGCCGGCAGGCTGCCCGGGTTCACAGCCCGGATGGTCGCACCTTCCACCAGCACCGTCACGTCGCGGACCACCTCCCCGGTGCGCACGTCCAGCATGCGGTCCGCGCGGAGGGCGATCGCCTCCGGAGTCGCTCCATGCTCCTGAGCGTGCAGGGCAAGCCCCGGGAGCGCGGCCGGCAGGAGGAGGGATCCGAGGGCAACGAGGGCGCGCAGGCCGGCGCGGCGGAGGAGGGAGGGCATGGCGGTGCGTCCAGGCGGGAGGGGGAAG
>JAVVFC010000107.1:0-9487 GCA_032250975.1 Longimicrobiales bacterium
CGGTGGCGGCCGCCGGTGAGAACGCGCGCCGGGCGGGGGTGGGGGAGCGCGTGGTCTTCCATCACGCCGCGCTCTCGGACGCCCCCTTCCCCGCCCCGGCGGGACTCCTGGTCACCAATCCGCCCTACGGGGAGCGGGTGGGGGAGGCCGCCACGCTGGGCAACCTCTACGCCCGTCTGGGCGCGCGCCTGCGGGAATCGTGGTCGGGGGCCTCGCTCGTGCTGCTCTCCGCGGACCGGCGCCTCACCGGACAGCTCGGTCTGGAGACGCGCGTCCTCTTCCGCACCCGGAACGGGGGCATCCCGGTGGAGGCGCTCGCCGCCCGCGTGCCGTGACGTCCGCTCACCCCCCCCGGCGTCACCCCACCACCGGGACCGAGGAGCCCCCGTCCCCCAGCCCCACACGGAGCTCGCCAACGAAGCGGCGGATCCCCTGCCGCAGGACGGAGGCCAGGAAGAGCGCCCCCAGCAGCACCAGGCTCACCTGGTGCAGGAGCCCGGGCGGCTCCTCCACCAGTGCCGCGAGCGTGGGCCCGCTGAAGGACCCGAAGGCGAAGTTGATGACGAGGCCGGCGCCGACCGCCACCCCCACCAGGGTGGCCGCGAAGGCGACCGCCGCGCGGCGGCCGTGCAGGCTCGCCACCACGCCGAAGGTGGTCGCATTGGTGGCCGGGCCGGTGATGAGGAAGGCGATGGCCGCCCCGGGAGAGAGCCCCGTCGCGACCAGCGTGGCGACCAGCGGCGTGGCGGAGGAGGCGCACACGTAGGTGGGGAAGCCCAGCAGGGCGAAGAGGAGCACATCCGCAACGGGCGGGATGCGGGTCAGCCAACCGCCCTCCAGAAGCGGGGACGCGACCGCCGCGATCAGGAGCCCCACCACGATCCAGGGTGCGGTGTGGTCCACCACCTCGCCGAAGCCGGCACGCGCGCCCAGCCGCAGCCGGTCCCGCACGCTCACCTCCTCCGCCGGCCCGTCTCCGCCCATCACCGGGAGCGCCGCCTTCGCCTTCAGGCGGCCGCCCACCAGCCACCCGACCACCAGCGCCGCCACCGCGGCCGTCGCCACCCGGGCGACGGTCATCTCCGGGCCGAGCAGCGGGATCGAGAGCAGGACCGCGTCCAGCCCCAGCTCCGGCGTGGCCACCAGAAAGGCCATGGCGGCCGCCGCGGGCGCGCCCCGCTGCACCAGCGTGCGGTAGAGCGGCACCACGCCGCACGAGCAGATGGGGAACGGCAGTCCGACGGCCATGCCGCGCATGGCCGATCCCAGCCTCCCCCCCCGCGACATCCAGCGGATGGACGCCACCGGGAGGAAGGCCTGCAGCGCGCCGGCGAAGATGTACGCCAGCAGCAGCGCGGGCGCACTTTCGGCCGCCAGCACCAGAAACCGATGCAGCATGCCCACCGCGGCGTGCGCCGCTTCGCCCTCGATCACGCCCAGGCTCAGGAGCAGGGCCAGCGCCAGGACGGCGCCCAGCCCCTCGAGCCCGGCGTCCAGCCGTCCGGGCCGGGAGGTCCGGTGGTGGCCGATCTGGTGGAAGGCCACGTGCACCAGCGTCCCGCTCACGAAGGCGGTGTAGAGCTCCACCCCGCGGCCGCCCATGGCCTCGACCAAGCCGCCGCCGCCCCCGTACCCCGCCAAAGTGAGGGCGGCCACTGAGAGGAGGGCGAGTAGCGCGAGGCGGTCGTCGTACACGTCCCGCACCAGCCACCACACCGCCAGCCCAACGGGGATGCGGTGCAGCACGATGGCGAGCGCGAATCCCAGGTCCTCCGGACCGCCCATGGGGACGATGGCCGCGCCCTCCAGCACCGCGTGCAGCGCCAGCCCCGAGATGCCCAGCACCAGGGCCAGGCGGTCGGTGCGGTGGGCCACGTCCCGCGTGATGCGCTCCAACGTCCCGGGAGCCAGAAGCCCCGCCAACAGCGCCAGCGCCAGGACCAGGTCCCTCTGGTCGATCGACTCGGGGACCACGTGCAGGAAGACCAGCCCCGGCACCGCCAGCATGACGAAGCCGTCCATGAAGCGGAACGGCCCCTGGCGCTCGCGCACCAGAAAGAGCATCAGAGGCGCCGCCACCGGGGCCAGGCTGGCCGCCAGCAGATAGACGGTGGAGGTGTACATGGACCGGGGGGGAGGAGCGCCGCTCCGAGGGCGGCGCGGGTTGGGCGACCCTGATATCATGACAGAGGTGTGCCGCTTCGCCAATCCTTCGACATCCCCGCGGGTCCCTGTTGCCCCTGTTGCCCCTGTCGCCCCCGCGGGTCCATGCTGCCCCTGTTTCCCCTGTTGCCCCCGCGGGTCCATGCTGCCCCCCACTGCCCCCGCATTCCCCCCTCTGCCCCGGAGCGTCTCATGAGCCCGGACACCCTCTTCGCCCGGATCGTCCGCGGGGAGATCCCCTCGGACCGGGTCTACCAGGACGAAATGGTCACGGCCTTCCGGGACATCAGCCCCCAGGCGCCGGTGCACATCCTGGTGGTCCCGAATCATGTGATCCCCACCCTGGCGGACGTGACGCCAGACGACGAGGAGGTGCTGGGCCGCATGCTCCGGGTGGCGTCGGAGCTGGCCGAGCGGGAGGGGATCGCCCGGGACGGCTACCGCGTCATGATCAACTGCGGCGACCACGGCGGCCAGGAGGTCTACCACCTGCACCTGCACCTCCTGGGCGGGCGGCCCCTGGGCCCCATGCTGGCGCGGTGAGGGCCCCCGGAACCGCCCGCCGGCAGGCTCACCCGATCGCCGCCGAGAACCCCATCAGGAAGCGGAACCGGTTGAACGCCTCACGGTCGTCGCTCCCGTCGATGAAGTCGCCATCCGCCGCGATCCGGCTGAACCCGCCCTCTCCCCGAAGATAGAATCCGTCCTCCCCCACCATGACGTTCACTCCGGGAATCAGGGAGAAATTGGAGAAGCTGTCGCCGTCGGAGCTGATGCGGTCGAAGCGGAGCAGGGTTTCCACCGAGATCTGATCGTTGGCGGGAATGCCCAGCCGCAGGGACGGGACGGGGAGCGAGATCGTGGTGATGCTCTCGTCGAACTCGAAGCCCGCGTCCACCGTGACTCCCCAGTCCAGCCCGACCTCGACCTGCGCCTGCGACGAGACGGGCGCCAGGAAGAGCGCGAGGGTCAGAATGAGCGTGCGTCGCATGATACACCTCCGCGTGCAGGTGGCGGCCGCGCCCGACCGGGCGCGGTCCGGATCGTGCGGAGGAAAGCTGCCGGGGAGGAGAGGGGTCCGGGGTACGTACCGCTACGTATCGGCCCAGGGCCTCGTGATCGGGGGATCGGTACGTACGGGGGCTCGGACCGTGCGGGGCGCACCGGGCGCCACCCATGACCTCACGCCTCGTCGCATGGTCGAGGCGCTGGAGCGTCCGGCGCGGATCGGAGTGCCTGCCGCTCATCAGCTCGACCAGGTGGACGTGTGAGCGTGCGTTTCCGGCGTGCCTTTGCCGCCACGGTTGGTCGATGCCGCTGCGTCAGCTGCGAACGCCGTGATAATCCTGGCGTTCGCAGCCGAAGCGCCCGCGGAGGCGATCGCGGGCGGCGAGCACCGCGATAGTCATGGTCTTTGCCGCCATCTCCCGACTACCCCCCACGTCCGGGCTGCAATGACCGTCCCGATCAGGAAGCGGGACCGGTTGAACGCCTCACGGTCGTCGCTCTCCAGCTAACGCGGTACGGGTCCGCGCATCCTGATTTCATAGACGACCGCACGGTCCATGACCTCTCCCGATTCGTGAGCGACGAACCATCCCGGCGCCACGAACGCGCTCCCGAAAGCCCGGTCAAGGTCGAGGCGGGCCGACATCAGAAGCCGGCCATCGGGACTGAGGACCTCCAGTACCGTGTCCAGCAGGACCCCTAGATCACGGTACCCGTCTGCTGTCGCTCGACGCCAGTTCCGGTCGGGGGTGTATCCCAACACCCACAGCCTCCCATCCGTGAACTGCAGGTCCGAGATCGTCGCCCTCGGCCTCACGAGGCCCACGTCATCGCCAACTCCGGCGCCCCCAATCTCATCCTGGAAGCCGTCGAACCAATCCCGTCTCAGGACGAATTCCTCCACCAGTTCGCCGGTCTCCAACGACCGCTTCTCAATTCGGTACTCTCCCCATCGCGGAGCAACCCAGAGGTAGCCTCCACCGACGGCATAGACCCTCTGTTCGACATATCCCCGGGCGGTGGGGTTTCCATCATCCACGCTCCACGTGAACCCGCTCCCAGGACGCCATCGATGGGTCCAGAGCCCGATCAGGTCACGACTCGGAACCAGCGCATTGAGAATCAACGACCCGTCGTCCAGAACGAGCATCCCGTTCCTGCTCACCGAGAAATCGGCCCGCTGACTGACGATCACATCCCCGGTGGTGGTGACGATCTTGAGCGCCCGGTTGCCCCCATCATGCACCCAGAGGTTCCCATCCGGCCCGAACCGGATGCTCGTTATCCCACGGAACTCTGTCGGGCCCAGACCCTCCTCCCCAATCGTGCGCCGGAATTCTCCGGTCGCACCGAATACCTGTATCTGGCCCGGCGACATGGCGTGGGAGACGAAGTACTCCCCCCGGCCTCGGGCGACGATCTGGTTCCAGGAGACGACGCCCTGATCCAGATCGCCCATGCGGGCGACCATGCGGACGTCTATGCGACAGAGGACCCGGCACTCCGGGCGTTGGGAAGACGCGGGCAGCGACGTAAACCCCAACCCGATAAGGGCGACCAAGCCGATCACTCCTGAGCCGATTGAGGTCCGGCCGAGCCGGCCGGCACACCCGCGATCCCCCATGGTCACCCGTCTGAGTCGTCGGCGAGCGCCCTGGCGTCGCAGCCGGTGTGGCCCCCACACGTGTGTGCGCTGTTGCCCATCGCCGACTCCCCGGCGACGCCATAACTGTGGCCCCCACCACTGCAGGTGGTACAGCTTCCCAAACATGTTTGGCCGCCGACCGGCGCTGCATCAGCGAGCGCGAACCCGGGGAGACAAATGGCCGCCACCGCCAGGACCTTCGCCAACCGTCTCACGGAAATCCCTCCGTCCGGAGTAAAGAAGCGCCCACACCACCCCTTCGGGGAAGCCGCGTGGGTCCACTCAGGCGGGGCATGGCGCCCGTCCCGTAGTCCCAACGTAGCCCCCCCTCCCCCCCTACCGCGCAAGCTTCTTGTATCGCGTCTCGGGGTCCCGGACCTTTGAACCGTCACCGACGCGACGCGGGCGGTGACACCCCTGAGGATCGACCCGGATTCGCGCGAACAACAATCGCCGAACGCAGGACCTCCAGACTTGAGGTTCGCGACGCTTCGGTGAAATAAAAGGGGAACCGGACCCAAACGCAGACCGGTCGCCCCTGGAAGGTTGCTGGCGTGAACCGGACGATGGGCAGGACCTCCGCGACCAGAGTGTCGGCACGGAGGTCCCCCGATCCATCACCCGGCTCCACCCTTGCCCGGGCCACCGCCCCGAGGGAATCGACCAGAAGCCACACCCGAACGCCAACGGATGTATCGACCGACAACGAGTCCGCTTTCGCCCCGATCTCACCCAGGCGAACACGAATCTCCTCCGCATTGCGCACCCGAGGCGTCCTGCTCACGAAAGCTGAGATCCGATCGGCAAGCATCGCGGAATCACAGTGAGCGGCGGTGTCGGCCCGCGCCCACCGCCACACCAGCGCCGCATCGGCCGGGGCGGGTGCCTGCCTCCCGCAGCCCAGGACGCCGACCACGGCCAGCAGCGCTACGGCACCGCCCCGCGCCGTCGTCATCGTCGAAGCTGGTACTGGGCGAGCGTATGGACACCGAGGTCCGACTCGAGCCGCAGCAGCACCGTGTCGCCGACCGCATCCAGGAGTCGGGCCTTTGCCGGTACGAGAAAGGTCGTGAACGACTCCTGCGCGAGATCGAGGTGATAGGCCCGCGGCCCCACCTTCCGGTTCGGTCCGGCCTCCTGCAGCCAGATGCCACCATCGTCGGAGAGCTGCACCGTACCCGCGAAAGGCCGCCAGTCCGGGCGCGCCCGCTCGTCGAAGAGGATCTCGAAGATCGGAGCCGAGCGCGCGTCCCCGCGCTCAAGGTACCAGGTGGCCAGCGAGTCCCAGAGCCGGTCCGGAACCGTGGCATCCCATCCTACGAACCGAACCAGGGTCCTCTCCCCCGTCCCCGCCCAGATCATCAACTCCGGAATCTGGCCCGATGTGAACCCAATCCGGCGCGCGTCGATCGCGAACGATGGCAGGGTCACCAGCGGTGACCCTACAGACATGGTGCCATACTCTAGACTCTCGGTCCCAGCCCCTGACCACAGAAACGTCGTGTCCTCGGGTGTCTGCCGCTCCACCCGAACGACGGTTCCGTGGATGGTCGCGTCGCCTCCGACGCGCCGCGCCACCCCGTCGTCTATGGAACGCGCTCCGACCTGGGAAGAAGTGTCGCACGATGGGGCGGCATAACGCCACCCGGGATCGGCCGGCGACTCCCCGAAAAAAGCGCCGGCATGGTCGAAACGGATGAAGCGATGTCGCCGACGATCGAAGACGACGATGCACGCGGGGAAGACCTCTACCTTCTCGGCGGTCCGGAACTCCCCCGGTCCGTCGCCGGCCCGCCCCATCTGCGACCTGACCCGTCCCGCCCGATCATACCAGACCAGGCCATCGGACTGACGATCGATGACCGCGATCCCCTCCGCGCCCACGGAGGCGTCGTGGACGAAGCCGAAGCCCCCGGTCGGCTCCGCGAAGTCACGAAGCTTCTCGATCTTCGCCGTATCGGCGGTGTGCAAGGGGATCTCGATGACCCGGAGGCCGGCACTGTCGGCGTAGGACCAGGATGCCGGGCCGGGGGGCGCCGTCTCGCCGCAGCCCGAAACCCAGACGAGACAGCCGATCAATGGAACGAACGACCGCATGTCAGCCCCTACTGCGTCCACGCCGACCCGCAGAGCCGGTCGACGAGATCCTCGGGAGGCGCGCGGTCATGCACCAGCAGCCCACGCACGATCCCGTCGCCATCCACGAACACCCAGGTCGGCGTTGCGGAGATGCCCAGCGCAGACATCTCCGCCCCCGCACGGCGGTCGTCCAGCCAGACCGCCGGCAACCGTCCGATGCCCGTCGACTTCGCAAACCGGGCCACCTGCGCCCGTGACCCGGCCACGACCCAACGCGGGCGTACGACGGGGCGCGTGCCCCCCCCGGAGTCGTCGTCGCCATCTCGCTCGCCATCTCAGCGCAGGCCCCACACGCCGCGTGGGCGAGGATGATCGCCGTACATCCGGTCTCCGTACCCTTCTCAACGCGGCGAAGGGAAAGGGGGAAGGGCCTGCCGTACTCCACCGGGCCGGCGTGAGTCACCATCGATCGCAGAATCATCGGCTACGACCAACTCTGGATCCTGAAAGCCCACCTCGACGACCTCGAGCCGGTTGCTGAAATGAGGAAGGCAGGGTAATCATCGATCATCCCGGAGCCGCGACCTTCAACTGCGGGTGGGACAGCTTCATGTCGGCCTGCACCGCCCACTTCCGAATCGTGTTCGCTGCCGGCTCGAACTCCTTCAAACCGGGGGAACTCCAGCCCGAGGTCTCACCCTCCGTGCGGTTCGCTGCGCGGCGGAGTCCGCGCGAACGGTTGGCGTACGAGTGCTAACACGTGCGGAAACGGATCGATGAAGTCCACATAGTGCCGTGCTTCGTGGATTGCGACGCCATTCGCGGCCATCGGCAACCGATAGCTTGCCAGGTACTCCCCGGTTCGCCACCGGTACATGTCGATGATCCGATTGCTCTCCTCGGTGCGCCCGCCGAAATGCACAAACAACGTATCGTTTTGCAGGGTGGCCGAGCACGCCGAGCAAGGTGGCCTTTCGGCAAGGCGAACCGTCGTGCGGCGGCCGTCTCTGCTCACGAGGGTCGTCGGGAAGTCCGTGTGCTCGATGTACGGCGCTGAGCTTTCACGGCCCGCCGTCAGGCGAAACCAGCCATTCCCAACACTGAACAGGTATCCCCACTCCAAGCCGCTCGAGACAGGGAGCCCCTGCCGCACCAGTGGCGACAGACCCTGATAGGCATCCCAGGGCAGGCTGCTTACCCGATGGACCACTCCGGCCGTATCAAGGATGACGATCGACTTGGAACCCGCGAAAGTGAATACTGCGACGGAATCTCCGCCCATTTGGACGATGTGTTCGCCACGCGGCACATGAGGGATCGATACAAATGAGACGAGGCTGCCGGGTTCCTCCAGAACAGTGATCCGTTGATTGTCGGCATCGTAGACCAGAACCCGTCCAGAGTCGCCGACCCGCACATCCCGCACGCCGGCGAATTCTCCCGGGCCAGCTCCAGCCCGGCCATAGGCCCAACGGAGCGCACCCCGGTCGTCGAAACTCAGGAGTCGGCTCGTACCGCGATCATACAGAAATAGGCCAGTCGCATTCGCGCGCAATAGGCTGGGATAAAGCAAAAGCGTGTCATCGCTTCCCCCGCGCATCCAGAGCGTGTCCCACCGGACCGCCTCCCACCGGCGCTCCCCTTGGGCATCGTCGGCTGTCCAGAGAGTTGGGGGATCACGCAACTGCTGGCTGTTGCACCCCAAGAGGAAGCTACACAGCAGAAGCTTCTGAAGCCGGCACTTCATGACACCGGCGATCCGATCATCATCGATGTCACCAGTTCGTCCACCCGGGACGCCTCCAAGGGGGCCGCGAAACGAAGGCGGTGTCGGACATCATAGCCGACAACCACCGGTGTCATCCCGTATCCGAGACTCCGCACGAAGCGTGTGAGGCGCCTGCTGTCGTCCTGGACTACCCCGAACGTGACCCCGCTGTCGTCGAGCATTCGCCTCACCTGACTGGCTTGAAACGGGCCATC
Organism: Longimicrobiales bacterium; assembly: GCA_032250975.1. Classification (GTDB taxonomy): domain Bacteria; phylum Gemmatimonadota; class Gemmatimonadetes; order Longimicrobiales; family Gaopeijiaceae; genus Gaopeijia. Next base: position 8,879 of record JAVVFC010000107.1, read on the forward strand.
GACGAGGATCCCGAGCACTTCGACCCGCTCCGTCGCAGAAACCGCGCTCCAGCGCCGGAGCGCGTTACGGGACTGTAAACAATCGGAGAGCTGCATGAGAATCACAACGGTCGGGCGTGGCACAGGGTCAGCTGCCCGGCGGACGTGACGGATCAAGGGCTGGGGAGCCGAGCGAACCGCCGCGACGCCGGCGTATGCGCCACCGCTCAGACCCACCATGAGGATCAACATCTTCACGAAGTGAGTCATCCGATTCAACTGCCCCAACATCACCATCGCGGGACGGCCGCCTGCACGCTGAGCAGGCGACGACTCAGTGAAAGGGGCACTCCGCTAACCGTGACACTGGAGGCATGTATCAGGGTAATAGAAGTAGTCAGTCGTGCAGATCCTCGCCCACCACCATCCCACGCACGCCTCGGTTGTGGAGCAGAGTTGGTTGTGGGAGCCTCCGCATTCGGTAGCGGCCAGGGGGGCGGGGGCGTCGGCCAACCAGGCGCCAACAGCGATTGCGGCGGCCCAGGAAAGCGCCGTGAGCACGGATCGTATTCGCATGAGGGACTCCCGCTGAGGTAGTGAACGACTCCTGAACCCAACGTATCCCCCCCC
>JAVVFC010000108.1:0-9417 GCA_032250975.1 Longimicrobiales bacterium
GCGTCTTCGGGGTGATCCTGGGCACGGGCGTGGGGGGCGGGGTGGTGCTCGAAGGGCGGGTCCACCCGGGCGCCGGGATGGCCGCCGGCGAGTGGGGGCACAACCCCCTCCCGCGCGCCGGCGCGGATGAGCTTCCGGGCCCGCTCTGCTACTGCGGGCGCCGCGGGTGTGTCGAGACGTGGCTCTCCGGCCCCGGGCTGGCGGCGGACCACGCGCGGATGACGGGGGAGGAGGCCGACGCGCGCGGGATCGCCGCCCGGGCGGCCGCGGGCGACCCGCGGGCCGCGGCCACGCTGGAGCGCTGGCTCGAGCGTCTGGGGCGGGCGCTGGCGGTGGTGGTGAACATCCTGGACCCCGAGGTGGTGGTGCTGGGTGGGGGGCTCTCGAACATCCCGGATCTGGCGCGCGGCGTGGAGCGGGCCCTGGAGCCCCACCTCTTCACCGACCGCCGGGTCACGCGCGTCGTCCGCGCCCGGCATGGCGACGCCAGCGGGGTGCGGGGCGCGGCCCGCCTCTGGTCCGAGGCGGAGGCGCGGGCGGCGGGGGCGTGACCTCAGCCGATCGCCAGCCGCAGCCCCACCGAGAGTCCGGCGTCGTTGCGCCCCACCCCGACGGGCGGCTCAGTGTCCCGCCGCCAGCGCACCGCGGTGTCCACCGCCCACCCGCGCCCCAGCGGCAGCGTGGCCGATCCGGCGAGCGCCACCCGGTGGTCGGACCAGTCGTCCAGCACCGGCTGGAAGAAGGCGGTCAGCGAGAGGGTGGCCGTCCCGGCGCGCCCGGCCGCCGAGAGCAGGTTGGCGCCCCGCACGCTCCGCTCCCGGCCCCCGTCCGCGATGCGCTCCTCCTCCCACATGGCCCCCACGCCCAGATCGACGCCCCCCCCCTCAAGCGGCAGCAGGCGCGGGCGCAGCCCTCCGCCCACCAGCAGGCGCCGGTCCAGATCCAACGAACGGTCGGACTGCACCTGCACGAAAGCGTAGGTGGCGAGCCCCTCCCGGATCAGGTAGGAGTGGCGCAGGTGGAGCGAGCGCTCCAGCTCCGACGTGGTGCCCTCCTGCCGGCGGACCAGGTAGGCCGGGTAGAGGCGCACCCAGTGCCGCTCTCCCCGGAAGCCCACCGCCCCGTTCAGGTCGAACTCGGCCTTGTCGGTGTTGCCCACGCTCCCGTTGAAGCCGAAGGCCACCGTCAGGTAGCCGCCGTCGCCCGCCGACCGGTCCAGGCTCTCGTAGCTCCGGATCACCTGGCCGGGGAGCGGGGAGACGGGGCCGGCCGCCAGCGCGGCCAGGGCGAGGAGGAGGGTGCGACGGTCCATGGGGCAGGGGGCTGAGCGGGGGGAGGAGAGTACAACATGGGACCGCGTCCCCGCCCCTCCAACGGGGCCCCACCGCCACCCGTGCATACGCGCCGGGGACCCGTCGGGCCGGGTGCCCGTGCGGCGGGGCCGTTGACCGGGCACCCTCGGGGCCCCAATCTGTCTCCCCCCATCGAATGCCCCGCCCCCGGCGGGATTCCGGCCTCGATCCCCGCCGCCACGATCACGGAGCGTCTCCCCATGATCCGTACCCTTCCGACCGCGGCGCTGGTCGCCGTCCTCGCCCTCCTGCTGCCCGGCCTGCGCCCCGCTCCCGATCCGGTGGAGCCCCGGCTGCTGCACTCCCTCTCCTACCGCATGGTGGGCCCCACCCAGGGCGGGCGCGTGACGGCGGTGGCGGGACACCGCGCCCACCCGGGCACCTTCTACATGGGCGCCACCGGCGGCGGGGTCTGGAAGACGGACGACTACGGCGCCGTCTGGTACCCGGTCTCGGACGGGTACGTCGAGACCGGCTCCATCGGCGCCATCCGGGTGGCGCCCTCCAACCCCGAGGTGGTGTACGTGGGCACAGGATCGGACGGGATCCGCAGCAACGTGATCCTGGGGCGGGGGGTGTACCGCTCCGACGACGCCGGCCGGACGTGGCGCTTTCTGGGGCTGAAGGAGTCGGGGCAGATCGGGGCGTTGGAGATCCACCCCCGCGACCCCGACGTGGCCTACGTGGCGGCGCTGGGGAACCCCTTCGCCACGAACCGGGAGCGCGGGGTCTTCCGCACCCGTGACGGCGGCCGCACCTGGCAGAACATCCTCTTCACCTCCGACTCGGTGGGGGCCATCGACCTGGAGCTGCACCCCACCGACCCCGACGTGATCTACGCCTCCATGTGGCGCGGGGAGCGCAAGCCGTGGACGATCATCTCAGGCATGCGGGAGGAGGCCCGCGAGGACGGCATCTGGCGGAGCGAGGACGGGGGGGATTCGTGGGAGTACGTCCCCCTGGATCTGCCCTCGGGTTACATCGGCAAGATCGACTTCGCCGTCACGCCCGCGGACCCGGACCGGGTCTATGCCCTGGTGGAGACGCACGAGCCGGACGAGGGGCTCTACCGCTCGGACGACGCCGGACGCAGCTGGCGGCTGGTGAGCAACCACAAGCCGCTCATGGACCGGCCCTTCTACTACACGAACGTGGACGTGGACCCGACGGATCCCGACCGGGTGTGGGTGAGCGCCACCCAGTTCTGGTTCAGTGCGGACGGGGGCGAGAACTGGGAGCGGCGCAGCACGCCGCACGGTGACAACCACGATCTGTGGATCAATCCCGACGACCCCCGCGTCATGGTCCAGTCCAACGACGGGGGCGCCAACGTGACGCGCGACGGGGGCGAGACCTGGTCGTCGCGCTACAACCAGGCCACCGCCGAGCTCTACTCGCTGGACTTCGACGACCGCTTCCCGCGCTGGCTCTACTCGGGGCAGCAGGACAACGGCACCGCCATCATGGTCCCCTCGGACCGGCCCACCGTGGACCTGCCGGGGTGGTACGGCTGGCTGGACGCGGCCGGCTGCGAGACGGGGCCGGCCGTCCCCCGGCCGGGGGCGCCCCACATCGTCTACGCCAACTGCAAGGGACGCTTCGGGCGCTACAACAACGAGACGGGGCAGGAAAAGCAGTACTACGTGGGCGCCTGGAACCTGTACGGGACCAACCCTGCCAACCTCGAGTACCGCTTCCAGCGCGTGGTCCCCATCGAGGTCTCGCCCCACGATCCGGGCACGCTCTACCACGGTTCGCAGTTCGTGCACCGCACCCGCGACGAGGGGGTGACCTGGGAGACCATCTCCCCCGACCTCACCGCCTTCCCGCCCGAGCGCCAGATGGTGTCCGGGATGCCCATCACCCGGGACGCCACCGGAGAGGAGCACTACTCCACGCTCTACGTGATCGAGGAGTCGCCGCTCGCGGAGGGGGTGATCTGGGTCGGAGCCAACGACGGGCCGGTGCACGTCACCCGCGACGGGGGCGCGACCTGGACCGACGTCACCCCGCCCGACCTCCCGCCCGAGGGGCGCATCCAGAACATCGACCCCTCCCCCCACGACCCCGGCAGGGCGTACGTGGCCGCCTACCGCTACCTGCTGGGCGACTTCCGGCCCTACCTGTACCGGACCGAGGACTACGGGCGCACCTGGACGCGCCTCACCGACGGAGCCAACGGGATCCCCGCCGACCACCCCACCCGGGTGGTGCGCGAGGACCCGGACCGGCCCGGGCTGCTCTACGCCGGCACCGAGTTCGGGATCTTCCTGAGCCTGGACGATGGCGCCACCTGGCAGTCGTTCCAGCAGAACCTGCCGGTGACGCCCATCACCGACCTCAAGGTGGTGGACCAGAACCTGTACGTGTCCACCATGGGGCGCTCGTTCTGGGTGATGGACGACATCACCCCGCTGCACCGGATGGTGGACGGGCTGAACACCGACGTGGTGCAGCTCCTTCCGCCGCGCGATGTGCCCCGGACCCGGGCTGGGGGCTTCGGCTTCGGTGGGGGCGCCCCGCAGGGCGGACCCCAGCTCACGCCCCAGTGGTCCCCCAACGGCGTGCTCATCGACTACTGGATTCCGCTGGGGGTGCCGGCGGAGCTCTCGCTGGAGGTGCTGGACGCCTCCGGGGCGGTGCTCCGGAGCTACCGCAGCGGGGGCGCCGGGGTGCGCGCCGAGGCGGACCAGGGCATGCGGGCCCCCTTCACCCGTACCGTGGGCACCGCCACCCTGGCCACCGGGCCCGGGCTGAACCGCTTCGTGTGGGACTTCTCCGGACCCGGCGCCGGCCGCGGCGGGCCGCTCGTACCGCCGGGGACCTACACCGTGCGCCTGAGCGCGGGAGACCGCGTGCTGAGCCAGGACGTGCGCCTCTTCATGGATCCGCGCGTGGCGGCGGACGGCGTCACCCTGGCGGACCTGGAGGAGCAGTACCGGCTCTCGCTCGCCATCGCGGCCACCATGGCGGAGGCGCAGGCCGTGGACGGGCGGGTACGGCAGGGGATGGAGCGCGCCCGCGGGGAGGCCCGGGAGGCGTTCCAGGCGCTCGACCGGCGCCTGAACACCCTGCGGGAGGGGAGCTATCAGACCCCCATGCTCCACGACCAGCTCCGCTACCTGTACAGCATGCTGCAGCGCGCCGACCAGAAGCCCGGACGCGACGCCTACCTGCGCCATGAGCAGCTGCTGGCGGAGCTGGAGGCGATCCGCACCGAGCTCGAGCGTCTGGAGCGGATGGTGGCGGAGGAGTGAGATGACGCCCGGGGCGGCGGGGCGGTGCCCCCCCCGGGCACGGCCGCCCCGACCCTCTTCCGCCTGTCCAGGGCCGGGCGGAGGGATGGACCGGAGTTTGCAGAAACATCTGGTCATGAAGACGCGATCCGCCCTGGGCCGCCTTGCGTGGGTGGCGCTCCCGACCCTTGTTCTTCTGGGGCCGCGGAATTACGCGTGCCGCCTTCACCCCCTGGCGCAGCTCTCCCGGGAGATGGAGCCGGGGCTCCCCTACGAGGCGGCCCTGTCCCGTTTCGAGGCGTATACGTCCCGGACCGGGACAGCCGGAGCCGACGAGGCCCTGCTGGGGGACCTGGTACCCACCACCGGCGTGGAGGGCGGGCAGGGCGCGAGCCACATCCTCTTCATCCAGGATCTCTGGATGGAAGAGGACCTTCAGCTCACGGCGTGGTTCGACGGGAACGAACGCCTTCAGGGCGTGGACTTCACCTGCCGGTAGGGAAGGCCGGTGGCTGGCGTTGACACATCAACGCCCGTTGATTTATCCTCCTCCCATGAACACCGACTCCCCGGCCCCCGTGTCCGACGCCATCCTGGTGCAGCGCTTCCAGGCCGTGGCCGAGGAAACCCGCCTGGCCATCGTGCGCCGCCTCTCCGGAGGCGAACGTTGTGTCTGCGATCTCCAGGCGGAGTTGGGTGCGGCCCAGTCTCGCCTCTCTTTCCACCTGCGGAAGCTGAAGGACGCCGGGCTCCTGGAGGATCGGAAGGACGGGCGGTGGGTCTACTACCGCCTGGTGCCGGGAGCGCTGGAGGAGATGCGGAGCGTGCTCGGTGAGTTGGCGCCTGCGGAAGGCGCGGCATGGTCCCCCGAGGGCGGCGGCTGCTGCCGGTGAGGGTTTTTTTGCGGAACCGTATCAACATTTATTGATGGGATGGGCACATGAGCCAGGACATCCGGACCACGGTGCGGGAGAGGTACGGGGCGGCGGCGCTCCAGGTGGTGCAGGGGGAACCGGGCGGCTGCGGATGCGGCTGTTCCACGAAGAAGGCCGACGGCGGCTTCGCCGATCCCATCACCCGCGACCTGTACGACCGGGTCACCGCCTCCACCCTGCCCGAAAAGGCGGTGCTCGCCTCGCTCGGGTGCGGCAACCCCACCGCGCTGGCCGAGCTGCGGGAGGGTGAGGTGGTCCTGGACCTGGGGAGCGGCGGCGGGATCGACGTGCTGCTCTCCGCCCGGAGGGTGGGGCCGTCGGGAAAGGCGTACGGCGTGGACATGACCGACGAGATGCTGGCGCTGGCGCGGAGGAACGCGGCCGATGCGGGCGTGCGGAACGTGGAGTTCCTGCAGGGGGAGATCGAGACCGTCCCGCTCCCGGACGAGAGCGTGGACGTCGTCATCTCCAACTGCGTCATCAACCTCTCGGCCGACAAGGACCGGGTCTTCCGGGAGGCGTTCCGGGTGCTGAAGCCGGGCGGGCGCTTTGCGGTCTCGGACGTGGTGAGCACCGACGACGACATCCCCGCCGCCCTGCGGCGGAGCATGGAGCTCTGGGTGGGGTGCGTGGCCGGAGCGCTCACGGGTGACGACTTCCGGGGGCGGCTGGAGCGGGCCGGCTTCACGGACGTCTCCCTCGAACCCACGCGCGTCTACCGGGTGGACGACGCCCGTAGCTTCCTGGAGGAGGCGGGGCTGGACGTGGGCGCCATGGCGGAGGCGGTGGACGGGAAGTTCATGGCGGCATTCGTCCGTGCCGTGAAGCCGGGGACCTGACCATGTCCGACCGACTCAGCGGAAGGCTCTCCTTCCTGGACCGGTACCTCACGCTCTGGATCTTCGTGGCCATGGGCGCCGGGATCGCCCTGGGCGCCCTCTGGGGCGACGGCGTTCAGACGCTCAACGCCCGCACGCAGGTGGGGACCACCTCCCTCCCCATCGCCCTGGGGCTCATCCTCATGATGTACCCGCCCCTGGCCAAGGTGCGCTACGAGGAGCTGGGCGACGTCTTCCGCAACTGGAAGATCCTGGGACTCTCCCTGGTGCAGAACTGGCTCATCGGGCCGGTGCTCATGTTCGCGCTGGCGGTCCTCTTCCTGCGGGACTACCCCGAGTACATGGTGGGCCTCATCCTCATCGGGCTGGCCCGCTGCATCGCCATGGTCATCGTCTGGAACGAGCTGGCGGACGGCGACAACGACTACGCCGCCGGGCTGGTCGCATTCAACTCCGTCTTCCAGGTGCTCTTCTACAGCGTCTACGCCTGGTTCTTCATCACCTTCCTCCCGGGATGGCTGGGGCTGGAAGGGGCAGTGGTGGACATCACCATGGGGCAGATCGCCGAGAGCGTCTTCATCTACCTGGGCATCCCCTTCCTGGGCGGGATGCTCACCCGCTTCCTGCTGGTGCGGAGCCGGGGGAAGGACTGGTACGCCCGGGTCTTCATCCCGAAGATCTCCCCCCTGACCCTGGTGGCGCTCCTCTTCACCATCGTGGTGATGTTCTCCATCCAGGGCGAGGCCATCCTGGCCACCCCGGTCGGCGTGCTGCGGGTGGCGCTCCCCCTCCTCATCTACTTCGTGCTCATGTTCCTGGTGAGCTTCGCCATGGGGAAGGCGGTGGGGGCGGACTACGCGAAGACGGTCTCGGTGAGCTTCACCGCCGCCAGCAACAATTTCGAACTGGCCATCGCGGTGGCGGTGGGCACCTTCGGCATCGCGCACGGCGCCGCCTTCGCCGCCGTCATCGGGCCCCTGGTGGAGGTGCCGGTGCTGCTGGCGCTGGTGCACGTGGCCTTCTGGCTGCAGCGGCGCTGGTTCCCGGAGGCGCAGCGGACGGCCCCGGCGGGGATGGCCGCCCCGGACGCGTGCGCCACCGTGCTCCCTTCGGGCGCCCGTCTCACCTCGGAGTAGAGAGACGCCCATGACCCGCATCGCCCTGCTGAGCGACGTGCACGCCAACCTCCCCGCGCTGGAGGCGGTGCTCGGCGCCCTGGACCGGGACGATCCCCACGACGCCGTCTATCACCTGGGCGACCTGGTAGGCTACGCCCCCTGGCCGGACGAGGTGGTGGCCCTGGTCCGGGAGCGCGGCATTCCCGGCGTGGCGGGAAACTACGATTCCACGGTGGCCGCCTGCCACGAGCACTGCGGCTGCCGGTACGAGGATCCCCACCAGGCCGTCCTGTCCCACGAGTCCTACGCGTGGACGCTGGGCAATACCAGCGCGGCCACGCGCGCGTGGCTGGGCAGCCTCCCGTTCCGTATGGACGTGCGTATCGGCGGGGGCCACCAGTCGGGCGCCACCCTGCACCTGGTGCACGGAAATCCGGTGCTCAACACCGTCTACTGGACCGAGGACCGCTCCGATGAATTCTGCCTGAAGATGGCGGCGCGCCTGGGCGCCGGCGCGGGGGACGTGGTCGCGTTCGGGCATACCCACAGGCCATGGCACCGGGTGGTTGACGGCGTCCACTTCGTGAACACCGGCTCCGTAGGACGCCCCAAGGACGGGGACTGGCGAGCGGGGTACGTCTCGCTGGCGTTCGGAGACGCGGACGCCGGCGCGGCGGCCGGGGCCGGCGGGCGGGCCGGGCCCGGTGGCGTGTCGGTGGCGTTCCGGCGGGTGGCGTACGACGTGGCCCGGGCGGCGGCGGCCATCCGGGAGAGCACGCTGCCGAACGAGTTCGCCGGGTACCTGGAGACGGGGGGCACGCTCTCCGGGGTGGAGGCCGATGCCGGGCGGTGATGGGGCGGCCGCCGCGGGGTCTTCCCCCACGCGCCCCTTTCGGGTGGCGGACCGGGGTGCCTGCCTCGCGCTCTTCGACTCCAACGTCCCGGACTTCTTCCAGGCGTGGGAGCGCCCGGGGATGGAGGAATTCCTGGACGCCCTGCCGGGACCCTATCTGGTGCTGGAGGACGGAGGCGCGGTGGTGGCCTGCGGCGGCGTGGCGGACGAAGGGAACGGGGTGGCCAGCGTCTGCTGGACGGTGGTGCGGCGGGACCGGCAGGGCGCAGGACTGGGACGTCGACTCCTGGAGGCGTGCCACGCCGAGGCCCGGAGGCTCCCCGGTGTCGAGCGCGTCCGGTTGGAGACCATCCCCGAGGTTGCGCCCTTCTTCGCGCGTCTGGGGTACCGCAGCGTGCGGGTGGAGCCCGACGGCTACGCCCCCGGGATGGATCGTGTTCGCATGGAAATGCGCCTCGCCCCTGTGAATCTGCGGGAGAAGCTCTCCCGCATCCGCGAGTACTGGAGCCCCCGAATCGTGGGTGCGCTCAACGGCCAGCACGTGAAGCTGGCCAGGGTCAGGGGGGCGTTCGTCTGGCACCACCACGCCGAGGAGGACGAACTCTTCCTCGTGCTGAAGGGGGAGCTGGAGATTCAGCTGCGGGACGGCGTGGTGACGCTCCGCGAGGGGGAGTTCTACATCGTTCCGCGCGGGGTGGAGCACCGGCCGGTCGCACGCGAGGAGGTACACCTCCTCCTGCTGGAGCCGGCCTCGACCCGGAACACCGGCAACGTCCGGGGTGAACACACCGTGGACGCGCCCGAGTGGATCTGACCGGACCAGGGAGGGGGAGCCCCCGATGAACGAAGACGCGCGCATGACGATCGGACACCTGAGGGCGATCCTGCTGCGGGATCTCGCGGCCCTGCGGCGGGAGCTGCTCGCCTACCCGGACGAGTCCCAGATCTGGGCGCTCCCCCCGGGCGCACCCAATTCGGCCGGAACGCTGGCCCTGCACATGGCCGGCAACCTGCACCACTTCGTGGGCGCCGTGCTGGGCGGCGAGGGGTACGTGCGCGACCGGGAGGCGGAGTTCGCGGACCG
>JAVVFC010000109.1:0-9369 GCA_032250975.1 Longimicrobiales bacterium
CGCCATCGCCCGGCTTCTCGATGCCGGTGTCACCCGGGAGGGCCACCCCTGGCTCATCACCGAGTACGTGGAGGGGGTCGGCATTGACGTGCATGTTTCGGTCTGGCGGCGCACGCTTCCCGAGCGGCTCTCCCTCTTCCTCCAGGTGGCCGCGGCGGTCGAGCACGCCCACTCCCGCCTCATCGTGCACCAGGACCTGAAGCCCTCGAACATCCGGGTGCAGGGGGACGGCACGGTAAAGCTCCTGGACTTCGGCATCGCGCGCGTGCTCGAGGGCGGCGTGGCCGGGTGCGGGACGCCCGGAGAGGTGCCGGACGCCCGTTGGCTGACGCCCCGGTACGCCGCACCGGAACAGGCGGCCGGGAAGGATCCCGCCACGTCGGTGGACGTCTACCAGCTTGGTCTCCTCCTCCATGAGCTGATTGCGGGCCGACACCCCAACGACGCGCCCCCGTCGGGGGAGGAATCGGGATTCCTGCCCGGGCTGGAGGCGGACCTCCGGGCTTCCGCCGGCGCGGCCCGGGTCCCTGAGCTTGCGGCCGTGATCCGGACCGCCCTCGCCCCGAACCCCCGGGACCGTTATCGCTCCGTGCATGCCATGGTCGAGGACGTGGAGCGTTTTCGGCGGGGCGAGCCCGTACGCGCCTACCGCGGGTCGCGCCTCCATGCCGGACGGCTCCTGGTGCGGCGGAACCGGGTGGCGTCGATCGCCCTCACAGCCGCTCTCGGCGCCGTCATCATGGGGTCGGGCGTTGCGCTCTGGCAGGCGCACGAGGCCGGTCGGGAGCGGGACGAGGCGGAACGCGCGCGGGCGCGCGCGGAGGCCGCCCTGGCTCAGGCGCGGACCTCCATGGGGCTGCTTCGGGATCTCATGCAGGTGGCGGATCCCCGCGCCGTGGATTTCGGAGGTGCCGAGGCGGCGCGCACGCTGATCCAGACCGCGGAGGCGCTCATCCCCACGCTGGACGACGAGCCGTCGCTGCAGCTTCCCGTGCTGGAGGTACTGGCGCGCCTCCACATGAGATTCGGGGACCTGGAGGCGGCGGAGGCGCTGGCCCGGAAGGGGCTCGCCGTTGCCCTTCGAGGGGAGTCTGGCGGGAACGAGACGTTCGCGGGCCCGCTCCTCCTGATCCAGGCCGAAGCCGCCCAGCGCGCGAGTCGGTACGACGCCGCCGAGGCCGCGGCGCGCAGTGCGCTCGAGCTGCGGCTTGCGACCGAAGGACCCCAGGGCGCGGGCGTCGCCGAGGCGCTCATCCTTCTCGGCCGGCAGGTGGGGTATCAGGACATGCCCGTGCGCGAGGCGCTTCTGGAGCAAGCCATCGAGATCCGGAGGGGGCAGGCGCCCGTGGACAGGGTGGCCGTGGCCACTGACCTGCTGGAGCTGGGCCGCGTGCTGCGGTCTCAGGGGAAGCGGGATCAGGCCGAGGCGGCCTACCGCAGCGCACTCACGATCCGGCGGGACCTTCTGGGCCCGGACCACCCCGCGGTGGCGGAAGCGTTGGTGGTCCTCGGCGATCTGGTGTACGACTTCGACGGCGATCCCCCCGCCGCGGAGGCGCTATACCGGGAGGCTTTGCGGATTCAGGAGCGTTCGCTCGATCCCGAGCACCCTCAGCCCATCCACGCTCTCGGCAGTCTGGCTCGGCTCCTGAGCGAGCAGGGCCGCTGGGAGGAGAGCGAAGCGTTCTATCGGGCGAGTCTGGCGCGCCGGCGGAGGGCGTACGGGCCGGCGCACCCCACAGTCGCCGAAGGACTCGGACACCTGGCGATGGGGTACCTGCGCGCGGGCCGGCTCGGCCCTGCCGAGCGCTACGCCCGGGAGGCGCTCGACCTATGGATCGAGATCCGGGGCCCCGACCACACCGGGACGGCGTCGGGGCACGCCGATCTCGGAGAGGTCCTGCTCGCCGGCGGAAATCTTGATGGGGCCGCGCGGGAGGTGGAGCGGGGGCTCGCCATCCGGCGGGCACGCCTGGGCGGGCGGCACATCGTGGTCGGGATCGCCCTTGCCCAGTTGGGTCGGGTCCGCAGGGCGCAGGGTCGGTCGCCGGAGGCGCGGGCACTGCTCGCGGACGCCCTGGACATCGTCTCGGCCGGCCGCGATCCGGACCACCCCGATGTGAGGGCGATCCGGGGTGAACTCGACGTGCTCGACGGACGCGTCAGTACGCCGCCAGCTCCACGATCCCCTTGAGCACCCCGGGCGTCTGGGGAAGGATGACCTCCTCCAGCTGGGGGGCGTAGGCCACCCATACGTCCATGGCCCCGATGCGCCGCACGGGCGCGTCCAGCCACGGGAAGAGCTCGTCGCCGATGCGGGCGGCGATCTCCGCCCCGATCCCGAAGGAGACGGCGTCCTCATGCACGACCAGCGCGCGGCTCGTCTTCCGCACCGAGGCGGCGATGGTCTCCATGTCGAAGGGCCAGAGCGTGCGCAGGTCGATGACCTCCACCTCGATGCCGTGTTCGTCCCGGGCCTGCCTCGCTGCGTCCATGGAGCGCTTCACGAGGGCGCCGCAGGTCACGAGGGTGAGGTCCGCCCCCTCCCGCACCACCCTGGCCTTGCCGAAGGGGATGCGGTAGTCGGCGCCGGGGTTGCGCCCCTTGTTGTACACCTGGCGGTAGAGGTGCTTGTGCTCCAGGAAGAGGACGGGATCGTCCGAGCGGATGGCGGTGCGCAGGAGCCCGTTGGCGTCCAGGGCGTTGGACGGCATCACCACGCGCAGCCCGGGGGTATGGGCGAAGAGGGAGGCCCCGGTCTGGGAGTGGTAGATGGCGCCGCCTTTGAGGTAGCCGCCGTAGGTGACCCGGATGACGACTGGGGCGCTGAAGCCGTTGTTGGAGCGGTAGCGCATGGTGGCCAGCTCGTTGCGGATCTGCTGCATGGCCGGCCAGATGTAGTCGAAGAACTGGATCTCCACCACGGGCCGCATACCGCGCAGCGCCATCCCGATGGCCCGGCCCACGATGTTGGCCTCGGCGAGCGGGGTGTTGTAGACGCGGTCGCCTCCGAAGCGGGCCTGGAGGCCGTGGGTGACCTTGAACACGCCCCCCTTTCCCTTCACCTCCTCCAGCGCCGCCTCGCGCGAGACATCGGCCACGTCCTGGCCGAAGACCACGATGCGCGGGTCCCGCTCCATCTCCTCCTTCATGCAGGCGTTCAGGAGGTCCACCATGGTGAGCTCCCGCTCGTCCGTGAAGTCGGGGCTCCCCTCGGTGTCGAAGTCGGGCCCGGTGGGGTCGACCTCCTCGGAGTAGAGGTGCCGGGTGGCGGTCTCCACGGACGGCTGAGGTCGCGCCACGGCCTCGTCGGCGGCATCCGCAACTGCCTGCCGGATCTCATCCTCCAGCGCGTCCAACTCGGCCTCGGTGGCGAAGCTCTGCTCCAGGATCAGGGCCCGGGTGCGCGCCAGGCAGTCACGGGCGGCCTGGGCCTCCAGCTCCGCCTGCGGGCGGTACATCCGCTCGTCGTCCGACATCGAGTGGGAGTAGGGCCGCGTGCAGTGGGCGTGCAGGAGCGCGGGCCCACGGCGCTCGCGGCAGTACCGGACCAGCTCCCCGGCCACCCGGTAGGTGTCCACCACGTCGGTTCCGTCGCACTCGCGAATGAGCAGGTCCGGGAAGCCGGTGAGGAGCCGGGAAACGCTCCCGCCCGCGGTCTGGACCTCCACAGGGGTGGAGATGGCGTACCCGTTGTCCTCCACGATGAAGAGGACCGGGAGCTTCAGGTTGCAGGCGGAGTTCAGGGCCTCCCAGAACTCCCCCTCGGAGGTGGTGCCGTCCCCGGTGGTGCAGACCACGATCCCGTCCTCCTCGTAGGTGGCCACGTGGTCGCGCAGCTCCGGAACGCGCAGCGCGCGCAGCCCCGCCTCCGCCGACCCCACCGCCTGCAGGAACTGGGTGCCGGTGGGGGAGGAGGTGCTCACGATGTTGAAGCGCGGGTCCCCGTAGTGGGCGGGCATCTGGCGCCCGCCGGAGGAGGGGTCGTCCTCGGCCGCCACCGCCTGCAGGAGGTGGTCGAGCGCGGTCTGTCCGAGGGCGAGCGCGAAGGCCCGGTCCCGGTAGTAGAAGTAGAACCAGTCCCGTCCGGGCCGGGTGTGCTCCGCCACCGCCACTCCGATGGCCTCGTGCCCGGCGCCGGAGATCTGGAAGAAGATCTTGTTCTGCCGCTTGAGCGAGATCTCCCGGTCGTCCACGAGGCGGGAGGTCACCATGGTGCGGTAGAAGCGGAGGATCTGCTCGGCGCTGAGGCCAGCCAGGTCCCGGGTCTCGTTGTGGGTCTCGGAGGCCATGGCGGGGGTGTGGGAGGAGCGGACGTGCGACGCACGGGGCGGCGACCGGGAAACCCGAAAAAATAGTCCAACCCCGGGACGCGGCCAACCGACCGGGGCGGGGGCGCCTACGTCCCCGGCTTCAGTTCGTCCAGGGCCGTTGACAGTGCGGCGGCGTCGGTGACCGGTGCCCGGCAGGTGAAGTGCCGGCACACCCAGGCCGACGGCGCCCCGCCCGCCGGCGCCCGGCCCTCGAAGGCGGGGAGGCGCAGCCCCGCGCCGTCGTCCGCCGAGTCCGTACCCGCCACCACGCGTGCGGGGTGGTAGCGGCGGTGCACCTCGGCCAGGAGCGCGCGTGTGCGCGGATCTCCGGGCGGGCCCGCCAGCACCACCTCGAGGGGCTCGGCCTCCCGCCGCACCACCTGCGCAAGAAGCCGGCCGAAGGCGGAGGGGAAGCGCGCCATCCCACCCGCCTCGCGCGCCAGGACGTCGTCCGCCACCGCGCTCCACTCGGGGCGGTCCAGCAGGGCGCCGCCCCGCAGGAAGAGCTCCACCGCCAGCGCGTTCCCGGACGGGGTGGCGCCGTCGGCCAGGTCGCGCGGGCGCACCACCAGACGCTCGCCGTCGCTGGGGGAGTCGTAGAGGAGTCCGTCGGCATCCAGGAAGCGGGCCAGCATGCCGTCCCCCGCCATGCGGGCGCGGGAGAGCCACTCCGGCTCGAGGGTGGCCTCGTGCAGGGAGAGGAAGGCGTTTCCGAGCGCGGCCCAGTCCTCCAGGAAGCCCGGGATACGGGCCCGGCCGTCCGCCCAGATCCGCCGCACCCCATCCGCCGGCGCCAGCCGGTCCGCCAGGAAGCGGCCGCCCGCACGGGCGGCCGCCAGCAGGTCGTCCCGATCGAGCGCGGCGCCCGCCTCGGCCAGCGCGCGCACCGCGAAGGCGTTCCATGAGCAGATCACCTTCTCGTCCCGGAAGGGGGCCTCGCGTTTGGCGCGCGCGCGCAGCAGCGCCTGCCGGACGGGGGCCACCCGCTCCCGCAGCTCGGCCGGGGTAAGCCCCTCCGCATGCGCCACTGCCTCCACCGGGTGGGGAAGGCTCAGCACGGTCGCCCCCTCGAAGTTGCCCGCCGGCTCCACCGGGTGGAGGCGCGTGAAGAGGCGCACCGCCTCCGGGTCGCAGCCGCGGGTAGCGGCCGCCAGCGACGCGGGCGTCCAGACGTAGTAGCGCCCTTCCTCCCCCTCGGAGTCGGCGTCACGCGCGGCGTAGAAGGCCCCCTCCGGCGCGCGCAGATCGCGCAGCAGGTAGTCGAGGGTCTCCTCGCACACCTCCCGCAGGTCCTCCGCCCCGGTCACGCGCCAGGCGTCCAGGTAGAGCCGGGCCAGCAGCGCGTTGTCGTAGAGCATCTTCTCGAAGTGGGGCACCCCCCAGGCGGCGTCCACCGAGTAGCGGTGGAAGCCGCCCCCCAGGTGGTCGCGCAGGCCGCCCGCGGCCATTCGGCGCAGGGTGTGCACCACCATCTCTACCGCCGGCGCCTCGCGCCGCCATACCCCGTACGCCAGCAGGAACTCCAGCGTCACCGGCTGCGGAAACTTGGGGGCGCCGCCGAATCCGCCGTGCGTGGCGTCGAAGCGGGCCTCCAGATCGCGGTAGGCCGCCTCGGCGAGCGCGGCACCCGGGTCGGGGGCGGACGCGGAGCCCGGGTCGGGGTCCGGGGCCTCGTGGGCCGCGCGTCCGCTCTCCTCGATCGCGGCGGTCAGGGCGCGAGCATGCTCCATTACCTCGCCCCGGCGCGTGCGCCATGCCTCG
The DNA here is from genome assembly GCA_032250975.1 of Longimicrobiales bacterium. Classification (GTDB taxonomy): domain Bacteria; phylum Gemmatimonadota; class Gemmatimonadetes; order Longimicrobiales; family Gaopeijiaceae; genus Gaopeijia. Next base: position 6,075 of record JAVVFC010000109.1, read on the forward strand.
GCCACCGCGTGCAGCACCTGGCGGAAGGCCGGCATGCCGTGGCGCGGCTCGGGGGGGAAGTAGGTGCCCCCGAAGAAGGGAGCGCCCTCCGGGGTGAGGAAGGCGGTGAGCGGCCACCCGCCCCGGCCGGTGAGCGCCTGCACGGCGCGCATGTAGAGGGCGTCCACGTCGGGGCGCTCCTCCCGGTCCACCTTCACGTTCACGAAGTGCGCGTTCATGAGTGACGCCGTGGCGTCGTCCGAGAACGACTCGCGCTCCATCACGTGGCACCAGTGGCAGGCCGAGTACCCTACAGAGAGCAGGATGGGACGGTCGTCGGCGCGGGCCCGCTCGAGTGCCTCCGGCCCCCAGGGGTACCAGTCGACCGGGTTTCCGGCGTGCTGCCGGAGGTAGGGCGACGACGCTTCCGCCAGGCGGTTGGGCACCCTCCGGCTCCGCCTCAGGCCTGGGCCCGCTCCAGCTCCGCCTCCGCGAAGTCGCGCGGCACCGTGTCGCCGTCCAGCAGCACGCCGCAGTGGCCCGGGCGGTAGACGTCGGTGGCGACCACGGTGCCGATCCGGCCCACGGCTCGGGCGTCCAGGGGGAGGCGTCCGGGGCGGACCCGCACGCGGGTTCCCTGGGGGTGGAGGGGGGCGCGAATCGTCATCTCATGCTCTCCGGGGGAAATTCTTCATTGTTCCGGGCGGGGCACCCGCCTACCTTAACGAAATCGACAGATGTTTCCCATTTGCCTGGATCCCCCGCCCCCCGTTCCCGCCGCCCCGTGATCCGATCCGCTCTGCTCCTGGCCGTGCGCAAACCGTGGCGCATCCCCGCGCTGCTCGGGGCTGCGTGGGCGTTCCGGGCCCGGGGGTGGTGGCGGCGTGCCCCCTTCCTGCCGCTTCCGCCGGCGGGCTACCTGCGCTGGCGCAACGAGACGGCGTACGGCGACCCCGACGCCGTGGTACCGCCGGAGCCCTTCGAGCGCTTCGTGGTCTGGAGCGCCCACATGCGCTCCTGGATGCGAGGGTAGCGGCATGGGCCGGGTCTTTCTGGTCGCGCTCGCGGCTCTCGCGGCGGCATTCTACTTCGACGGCTCACGCGCCTGGCTGCTGAACAAGGGCAAGCCGGTCATCGACCCCTACTTCGTGATGGCCACCCGGTCCGAGATGGAGAAGATCGCCCAGGACCTGCAGATCTGGGAGCGCGAGAACTTCGGTCGCCTGCCCGACGAGCGCGGCTTCCGCGACTGGCTGGAGCGGAACTACGCCGGCGGCGCGGGCGTGGACTCGTGGGGGAGCGGCTATCGGTACACGCTGGGCCGGGACAGCTTCTACATCCGCAGCCCGGGACCGGACGCGGTCCGCGGCACCGAGGACGACATCGTGGAGGCGCGTCCCCGTTCGGTGGCGCGGCGATGAGGGAGGAAGGCGCCGGCGCGCCATGACCGACCTCGGACCCGTCCTGGCCCAGATCCTGGACAGTTGGGGCCTGCCCGCCCTCTTCGTACTGGCGGTACTGGAGACGTCCTTCGTCACCGGGCTGGTGGTGCCCTCGGGCGCCGCCGCCGCCTTCGCCGCCGCGGTCAGCAGGGACGACCCGGCCACCCTGCTCGGAGTGGCGGTGGCGGCCGCGGCGGGCGGATGGCTGGGGGATGTGGTGGGGTTCGCGGTGGGGCGTGCCAGCGGCCCGCGCCTGCTGGACGGTCGGGGGTGGTCGGGGAGGATCTTCCGCCGGCACCGGACCACCGCCGGCCGCCTGCTCGGTCGACATCCGCTCTACTCGGTGACGTTCGCGCGGCTGGTCTCGTTCGTGCGCACGCTCATGCCCATGAGCGCCGGGGCGAGCGGGATGACGGCGGCCACCTTCCTCGCCTACCAGCTGCCCGGGGTCCTGCTCTGGACGGCGCTCTACCTGGGGATCGGGGTCGCAGCCGGGGAGAGTTGGCAGGCGGCCACCTCGCTCGTCGGTGCGGGCTGGCTGATCGTCTTCCTCCTCATCGGGACCGGTCTCTGGATCCGGGCCCGGCAGCAGGCGCGGGCGCGCCCCCGGTGATCACGGTCGGGCTGACCGGCAACGCGGCCGCCGGGAAGTCTCGGGTGGCCGACGCCTGGCGGCAGGCCGGGATCCCGGTGGTGAGCGCGGACGAGCTGGCCCGGCAGGCCGTGGCGCCGGGCAGCCCGGGGCTGGCCGAGGTGGTCGCCGCCTTCGGCGAGGGGGTGCTGACCCCGGACGGGAGCCTGGACCGGGCACGGGTGCGGGACCGGGTCTTCCGGGACGCGGACGCGCGCACCCGTCTGGAGGCCATCGTCCACCCGCGGGTGCGGGCGGCGCGGGACCGCTGGCTGGACGAACTCGCCGCCGAGGGCGCGCCCCTGGCGGCGGCCGAGATCCCCCTCCTCTTCGAAACCGGAGCGCACAACGAGGTGGACCGTGTGGTGGTGGTGGACGCACCCGAGGCAGAGCGGTTGCGAAGGCTGGTGGAGGTGCGCGGCCTGGACCGGGACGAGGCCCGGCGGCTGATGGCCGCCCAGGGCGACCCCGCCGCCAAGCGGGCGCGTGCCGACCAGGTGATCGACAACGCCGGCGACCTGGACGGCCTGCGGCGGGAGGCGGCGCGTGTGCTGGCCGCGCTCCTTCCCCCCGCGTCCGGGCCGGCGTGGGTGGCGCCCGACTTCCAGACCCGGCCGCCCCCCGGCTGGATGCGCGTGGACCTGCACCTGCACACGCGCGCCTCCTGGGACTCGCTATCCGATCCTGAGGCGCTGCTGGAGAGGGCCCGCGCGCGGGGCGTTTCCCGGCTGGGCATCACCGATCACGACACCCTCCCCCTCGCCCTGGAACTGGCCCGGCGCCACCCGGAGGCGGTGATCCCGGGCGAGGAGGTGCGCACCGCGGAGGGAATCGACGTCATCGGCCTATACCTGCGGGAGCCGATTCCGCGCGGGACGCCCGCCCGGGAGGTGATCCGTCGGGTGCGGGAGCAGGGGGGCATCGCCTACCTGCCGCACCCCTACGCGCCGGGGAAGGGGGGTGGGGGGCGGCTGGCCGAGGAACTGGCGCCGCTGGTGGACGTGGTCGAGGTCTTCAACGCCCGACTCCATCCGGAGGGTCGCAACCGGCCGGCGGCGGCGCTGGCGGAGCGCTGGGGCCGGCTGCACGGCGCCGGATCGGACGCCCACACGGTGGGTGAGGTGGCCGGCGCCTGGGTGGAGCTGCCCGAACACCCGAACACGCCCGATGGGCTCCGGCGCGCCCTCCTCCGGGGCCGCCCCGCCGGCCGCGAGGCGTCACGGCTGGTGCACCTGGCCTCCAC
>JAVVFC010000010.1:0-31554 GCA_032250975.1 Longimicrobiales bacterium
CCAGCGGCGTCGATTGCGCGTAATCAGGTGGTAGAAGGCGGCCATGAAGCCCTCCCCCTCGATGCGGGCCCGGGCCTTGGTCCCCTTCCAGAACTCCACCGCGATGATGTGCATCACGAAGGCGGAGAGGCCGAAGGTGGCGAGCGCCAGTCCGTGCCGGACCCCGGTCACCCAGAGCAGGGCCGTGACCCCGACTCCCACGGTCACCGGCCAGAGGAAGTTCTTCTTGAGGTTGCGGGCCGAGGCACGGCGCCAGGCGATCACCGGGCCGATTCCCATCAGCGCGAGCAGCGCGATGCCGAAGGGGACGTTGATCCGATTGAAGAAGGGGGGGCCCACCGCGATCTTCTCGCCGAAGAAGCCCTCGGAGATGAGCGGCAGCAAGGTGCCCCACGCCACCGCGAAGGTGGCCGCCACCAGGATCAGGTTGTTGAAGAGGAAGGCCGACTCGCGCGAGAGGAACGACTCGATCTGGTTCTCGCTCCGCAGCTTGGGCAGCCGGTAGATCACCATCACGATCCCCCAGGCCGTGATCGAGCCCATGAAGATCAGGAAGATGAAGGCGATGGTGGTGTTCTGGGCGAAAGTGTGAACCGACTCGATCAGGCCCGAGCGCGTCAGGAAGGTTGCGAAGATGGTGAGGACGAAGGTGGCCAGCACCAGCGCCATGTTCCACACCTTGAGCATCCCGCGGTTCTCCTGGATCTGGATGCTGTGCAGGAAGGCGGTGGCGGTGAGCCAGGGCAGCAGGGAGGCGTTCTCGACCGGGTCCCAGAACCAGTATCCGCCCCACCCAAGCTCCTCGTAGGCCCAACGCATCCCCAGAACGATCCCCACCGAGAGGAAGAACCAGGAGAGCAGGATCCACTTGCGGGTGAGCTGGATCCAGCGCGAGTCCAGGCGCCCGTTCATGAGGGCCGCCATGGCGAAGGCGAAGGGGACGGTGAAGGCGGTGAAGCCGAGGTAGAGCGTCGGAGGGTGGAACGACATCCAGTAGTTCTGGAGCTGCGGGTTCAGCCCCGCACCGTCCACCGGCGTGAAGCCGAGTTGTTCGTACGGGTTCACCCCCGCGAAGAGCAGCACCACCACGAAGAAGAGCTGAAGACCCATGAGGGTCCCCACCACGTAGGGCATGAACTCACGGTTCTTGCGCTGGTTGGACCAGACCGCCAGCGCGGAGAAGAGCGCCAGCAGCAGGAGCCAGAAAAGGAGCGAGCCGCGCTGCCCGGCCCAGAGACCCGCCACCTTGTAGAAGACGAAGAGGTTCCGCGAGGAGTAGTTGGCGGTGTACCAGTACTCGAAGCGGTCGTTCAGGAAGTTGTCCACGATCCCGAGCGACGCGAGCAGGATCAGGACGAAGGACGCATAGACGGTCCGCTCCGCCGACAGCACCAGATCCCCGCGCTCCTGCTTCCCCCCCAGATAGCCCAGGGCCATGCCCCAGGCGGTGACCGGGAGCGCGACCCAGAGGGCCAGTTCACCGAGTACGTTCATCCGGCCAGCTCTTCCGGGGTGGCCTCGTAGCGGCTGCCGCACTTGGTGAGAACCGAGTTGGCAACGAAGATCCCGTCCTCGCGGTACCGCCCCTCCACCACCGCGTCCACCGTCATCGTCTCCGAGTCGGAGAAGGTGTCGGGCAGGGCATTGGCGTATTCGATGGTCATGGTGACCCCGGGGTCCTCGGGATCGTGGATCACGAACCGGTGCAGAAGTTCACTCTCGGACTGCCAGTGCGTGCCCGGCACCACCCGACCGCTCACCTTGACCCCCACGTCCCGGAATGTGGGATCGGCGGTGATCTTCGCCTCCAACTCCGTGGGGGTGAGGTAGTAGACCATGGTGTCGGAGACACCGGTCCAGATCAGATAGGTCACCACGGCCGCGACGCCCACCAGACCCACCATGAATCGACCGTTTCTGGGCATGTGCGCACCCTCTCCGTCGGGTCCTCATTGACGTGACGGGAGCCCGGTCGGACTCCCGTTTCACGGCTTAACAATCTGTTAACTCCCATACCGCCGCAACCCGAAAGGTTCCCCACCGGAAGTAGGGAATCTCCCCGACGGGGCCACCCCTCACGGCGAAGCCCCGCCGGCTCCCCCCCGGGTCCAGTGGAGGGCGGTGGACACGGCACGGCGCCACCCCGCCCGCAGCCCCTCCCGAAGCTCCGCCCCCATCTCCGGCGGGAAGACATCGGGGGCCGCGCGGGCCTCCAGAAAGGCTTCCCCGTCGGGCCAGATCCCGCCGGCGAGGCCCGCCAGTCCGGCCGCCCCGAAGGCGGTGGTCTCGACCAGGGCCGGTCGGCGCACCGGGACACCCAGCACTCCGGCCTGGAAGCGCATGAGCCAGTCGTTGGCGGCTGCGCCCCCGTCCACGCGCAGCTCCGTGAGGGCCGCCCCGGCGTCCCGCTCCATCGCATGCAGCACGTCCGCCGTCTGGTAGGCCATGGCCTCCAGAGCGGCGCGGGCCAGGTGCCCGCGGCCCGTCCCCCGGGTGAGTCCGACCAGCAGTCCGCGGGCATCCGGCTCCCAGTGCGGCGCCCCCATCCCCACGAAGGCGGGCACGAAGTAGACCCCGTCGTTCCCCTCCAGGGAGGCGGCCAGCGTCTCCGACTCCCCGGAATCCGAGAGGATCCCGAGCCCGTCGCGCAGCCATTGAACCGCCGCTCCGGCGATGAAGATGGCACCCTCGAGCGCGAAGGCCGGTCCGCCGCTCCGGTCGCACGCCGCCGTGGTCAGGAGCCCCGCCCGGGACACGACCGGCTCGGTGCCGGTGTACTGAAGCAGGAAGGCGCCCGTCCCGTAGGTGTTCTTGGCCAGCCCCGGTTCCCAGCACCCCTGGCCGAAGAGCGCCGCCTGCTGGTCCCCCGCCACACCCAGGATGGGAAGCTCGTGCCCGAGCGTCTCCCCCCGGCAGACCCCGAAGACGCCGCTGCTGCGGCGCACCTCCGGGAGCAGCGCCGCCGGAACCTCGAGGATCGCGAGGAGCTCCTCGGACCAGGCGCCCGCGCGCAGGTCGTAGAGCAGCGTGCGGGAGGCGTTCGTGGGGTCGGTGGCGTGGGTCTCGCCTCCGGTCAGGGAGGCGATCAGCCAGGCGTCCACCGTGCCGGCCGCCAGTTCGCCCGCCTCGGCGCGGGCCCGCAGTTCGGGGTGCTCGCGCAGGAGCCAGGTGAGCTTGGTACCTGTGAAGTAGGGGTCGAGCATCAGTCCGGTCCGCTCCCGGATGAACGGCTCGTGCCCGGCGCCCCGCAGCTCCCGGCAGAGGTCGGCGGTGCGCCGGTCCTGCCAGACGATGACACGGTGGACCGGCTCCAGGGTGGCGCGGTCCCAGACCACCAGCGATTCCCGCTGGTTGGTGATTCCCACCGCCTCGAGCCGGGCGGCGCGGGCCTCCGCGGTACTCGAGGCCGCTTCGCGCGCCACCCGCACGGTCACCTCCCGGATCTCGGTCGCGTCGTGCTCCACCCAGCCGGGTCGGGGGTAGTGCTGCGTGAACTCCGAGTATGCCCGGCCCAGGACGCGCCCGTCGCGGGCCACCACCAGCGCCGTGCTGCCGGTGGTCCCCTGGTCGATCGCCAGCACAGCAGGTTGGCTCATCCCCGCACCTCGTCCGATCGGGCCATTCCGGTGGGCGGGGCGCGGCCGCTACCGGGGTGTCAGCCCGCCGAACGCGTAGCGCCAGCCCGCCTCCGAAAGCAGCGAAACCAGCCCGGAGATCGGGAGCCCCACCACGGTAAAGTAGTCCCCCTCCACGCGGGTCACCAGCGCGCCGCCCATCCCCTGGATTCCATAGCCCCCGGCCTTGTCCATCGGCTCCCCCGTGGCCACGTAGGCCCGGATCTCGTCGCCCGTCAGCTCCCGGAACCAGACGCGGGTGGCGTCGGTGCGTGCCCGCACCGCCCCGGGGGCGGGACCGGCCAGCGCCAGCCCGGTGATCACCGAGTGCGACCGTCCCGACAGCGACTCGAGCAGCGCCCGGGCCTCCTCCGCGTCCGCGGGCTTGCCCAGGATCACGCCGTCCCGCACCACCACCGTGTCCCCCGCCAGCACCAGCGCACCGGGGTGGCGGGCAGCGACCTCGAGCGCCTTCTCGCGGGCGAGCCGCTCGGCGTGCGCCGCCGGATCCTCGCCGGGGAGCACCGTCTCGGCGATTCCGGCCGGGTCCACCGTGTGATCCAGCCCCAGGCGGCGGAGCAGCGCCGTGCGGCGGGGCGAGCCGGAGGCCAGCACGAGCGGGGGCGGCCTCACCGCTCCAGCACCAGCGTCACGGGCCCGTCATTCACCAGTTCCACCGCCATGGCGGCTCCGAACACGCCAGTCGCGACCCGTCCCGGCACCAGCGCGCCCAGGCGCTCCACAAAGGCCCGGTAGAGGGGCTCCGCCTCCTCCGGTGGGGCGGCCCCCACGAAGGACGGCCGGCGTCCCCTGCGGGTGTCGCCGTAGAGGGTGAACTGGCTCACAACCAGCACCTCGCCCGCCGTCTGGGCGAGGTCGCGGTTCATGAGGCCCCGATCGTCCGGAAAGATGCGCAGCGAGATCACCTTGCCGGCCATCCAGCGGAGGGCCTCCTCCCCGTCCCCCGGGGCGAAGCCGACCAGCAGGAGCAGCCCCCGTCCGATGGCGGCCACCGTCTCGCCCTCCACCGCTACCCGCGCCCGCGCCACACGCTGCAGCACCACCCTCATGCGCGCGCCGCTCCCGGCCTCACTCGACGGTGACGGACTTGGCCAGGTTGCGGGGCTGGTCCACGTCGCAGCCGCGCAGGACCGCGATGTGGTAGGCCAGCAGCTGGAGCGGCACCGACGACAGAACCGGCAGGAGCGCCGGGATGGTCTGCGGAATGCGGATCAGGTGGTCCACCTTCCCCTCCAGCTCCGGGGCCTCGTCGCTCACCACCGCGATCACTCGCCCGTTGCGCGCCTTCACCTCCTCCACGTTGGACACCACCTTGCCGTACACGGTGTCGCGGGGCGCCAGGAAGACCACCGGCATGTTCTCGTCGATGAGGGCGATGGGACCGTGCTTCATTTCCGCCGCCGGGTAGCCCTCGGCGTGGATGTAGCTCACCTCCTTGAGCTTGAGCGCCCCCTCCAGCGCCGCCGGGAACTGGAAGCCACGTCCCAGATAGAGGAAGTTGGTGGAATCCTTGTAGATCTCGGCCAGCTGCCGGATCTCGTCATTGAGGGCCAGGATCTGCTCGACCTGCCCGGGGAGCGCCTCCAGCGCCGCCACGACCTCGCGCCCCTCCAGCACCGACATCTCACGGCGCCGCCCCATGTAGAGCGTGAAGAGGACGAGCGCCACGATCTGGGAGGTGAAGGCCTTGGTGGAGGCCACCCCGATCTCGGGGCCCGCGTGCAGGTAGATGCCAAAGTCGGTGGCGCGCGCGATGGAGGAGCCCACCACGTTGACGATACCCATGGTGGGCGCGCCCCGGCGCCGGGCCTCCTTGAGGGCCGCCAGCGTGTCGGCCGTCTCGCCGGACTGGGAGATGGCCAGCACCAGGGTGCGCTCGTCGATCACCGGGTTCTTGTAGCGGAACTCGGAGGCGTACTCGACCCGCACCGGGATGCGGGCCAGCTCCTCCAGCAGGTAGCCGCCGATCAGGCCGGCGTGCCACGAGGTCCCGCAGGCGGTGATGGTCACGCGCTCGATACCGTCCAGCACCTCCTCGCAGGCGCGCAGGCCTCCCAGCCGCACCGCGCCGTCCTCGGTGAGCAGCCGGCCCCGCATCACGTCCCGCAGCGAATCGGGTTGCTCGAAGATCTCCTTGAGCATGAAGTGCGGGAATCCGCCCTTCTCGATGGCGGCCAGGTCCCAGTTGACCCGGTGCACGGTGTGGTCGACCGAACCCCGCTCCAGGTGGAAGGTGCGGTACCCGTCGCGGTCCAGCACCGCGCAGTCGCCGTCCTCCAGGTAGACCACGTTCCGGGTGACGGCCACCACCGCCGCCACGTCCGACCCGGCCATGAAGGTCCCGTCCTCGCCGATCCCGAGCAGCAGGGGACTTCCGTTCCGCGCCACGACGATCTTTTCCGCATCGCGCGCGGAGATCACCGCGATCCCGTACGCGCCCTCGACCTCGTGGAGCGCCGCCACCACCGCGTCCTCCAACGGCGTCCCGTCCCGCCAGACGTGGTCGATGAGGTGGACCAGCACCTCGGTGTCGGTCTCGGAGGCGAAGACGTAGCCCTCCCCCTCGAGCATCCGGCGCAGAACGTCGGCGTTCTCGATGATGCCGTTGTGGATGAGCGCGATCCGGCCGTCCGTGCTCAGGTGCGGGTGGGCGTTGGCCTCGTTGGGGGGGCCGTGGGTGGCCCAGCGCGTGTGCGCGATGCCCACCGTCCCGTGGGGCGCCCGCTCCGCCAGCGCCGCCTCCAGCGCCGCGATCTTTCCGGCGCGCTTGAGCGCCACCACCCCGCTCCCGTTCAGGACGGCGAGGCCGGCCGAGTCGTACCCGCGGTACTCGAGGCGCCGCAGCCCCTCGAGCAGGATGGGCGCCGCCTCGTCGCGGCCGATGTATCCGACGATTCCACACACGTTTGATCGCGCTCCCGGATTGTGGGTCGGAGGCGCGCGGGGGTTCAGCCCACGCCCTCCAGGATCTCACCGGCACGCGCCACCAGGGCCCGCGCCGCCTCCGCCTCCGGCGCCTCGGCGATGAGGCGCACGACCGGCTCCGTCCCCGAGGGGCGCACGTGGAGCCAGCACCTGCGCTTCTCCCATGCAAACCTCAGGCCATCGCTGCGATCCACTCCGTCCGCCTCCAGATCGGACTCCAGAGCCCGGTAGGCGTCGGCGAGCGCGTCGCGCGGAAAAGCGCGCTTGGTCTTGATGATCGCGTAGGCGGGCCATCGGGCGGCGGCGGCCGAGAGCGGAAGGCCGGTATCGCACAGGTGCTGGAGCACCAGCGCCGCACCCACCGGGGCGTCGCGCGTGAAGTGGAGCACCGGAAGGATCACGCCCCCGTTTCCCTCCCCCCCCACCACCGCGCCCTCGGACTGCATGCGCCGGGCGACGTTGATCTCCCCCACGGGCGCGCGGAGCAGGGGTGCGTGGTGGGCACGAGCCACATCCTCCAGCACCTGGCTGGTGCTGAGATTGGTGACGACCGGTCCGGGAGTGCGGCCGAGCACCACGGCGGCGGCCAGCGCCAGCGTCAGGTCCTCGCCCAGCGGCCGCCCGGCCTCGTCCACCAGCGACAGGCGGTCCACGTCCGGGTCCACCGCCAGCCCCACGTCCGCCCCGCTCTCACGCACCAGCCCCCCCAGCTCGCCCAGCGAATCGGCGGTGGGCTCGGGATCGCGCGGAAAGCGCCCGTCGGGCGTGAGGTGGATGGCGGTGACCCGGCACCCCAGCGCCTCGAGCAGGGCGGTCATGATGGGCCCGCCCGCACCGCGCACACAGTCGAGCGCAACGTGGAAGCCCCGCCCCCGCAGGGCGGGCACGTCCAGGCAGCCGAGTTCCAGGATGGCGGCCAGATGCCGGGGGACCGCGTCGAGGTCCTCCGAGACGGTCCCGAGCGCGTCCCAGGCGGCACGGGTCGGGTCCCGGTCGGCCAGGAAGCGGCGGAAGCGTTGCGAAGCCTCGCCGTCCAGGAACATCCCCTCGCCGGAGGCAAGCTTCAACGCATTCCACTCGGCCGGGTTGTGCGAGGCGGTGATTCCGATGCCGCCCGCCCCCCCGTGGTGCTCCACGGCCAGCATCAGGGTGGGGGTGGGCACCACCCCCACCGCCACCACATCGACGCCCACCGAGAGGAGCCCGGCCACCGCCGCGCGCTCCAGCATGGGCCCGCTGGTGCGGGAGTCCCGGCCCACCACCACCGGGCCGTCGGCGCCCTCCTCGCGCAGGAAGGCCCCGAACGCCGCCGCAACCCCCGCCACCAGCTCGGGGGTGAGCCCGGCGCCCACCCGCCCCCGCACGCCGGAGACGCTCACCATCAGGTCGGGGGGGAGGCGCAGGGGCATGGCGGGCCGGGGATTCGGGATCGGGGGGGGGCGGACGGCGTGCGGATCGGGCGCGGGGGAATCTCGCCGCCGGGCCCCGGGATGGTCAACGCGCAACTCCGGAATGGTCGACGCGCACCGCCGGGGCCCGGGGCAGGGCGGTGGCGGTGCCCACACCGGCGCGGGTAGATTCCGCACCCCGCTCCCGGTACAGCCCGGGACCCGTTTTGCACCGGCACACCCCCGTCCATGTCCCAGAACAACGCACCCTCCGACGCAGCGCACGGCGCCACGCCCGACACCCCCCGCTTCGGCACCCTCGCCGTGCACGCCGGCCAGGCCCCGGAGCCCGTCACGGGGGCCATCATGCCCCCCATCTTCCAGACCTCGACCTTCGTGCAGCCCGCCATCGGCGAGCCGCTGGGCGGGGTGTACGACTACGCCCGCGTCGCCAATCCCACCCGGGAAGCGCTGGAGCGCAACCTGGCGGCGCTCGAGGGGGGCGGGCACGGGATCGCCTTCGCAAGCGGGCTGGCGGCCATCGAGGCGGTGGTCAAGCGCCTCTCCGCGGGGGACCACGTGGTGAGCGAGGAGAACACCTACGGCGGCACCACGCGCATGTTCACGCGCGTTCTGGCCCGTCTGGGCATCGACTTCTCGTTCGTGGACACGCGCGACCCGGACGCCATCGCGGCCGCGATGCGCCCCACGACCCGGCTCGTGCACGTGGAGACGCCGACCAACCCCATGATGCGGATCTGCGACATCCGGCGCGCGGCGGAGATCGCGCACGCGGGCGGCGCCCTGCTGATGGTGGACAACACCTTCGCGTCGCCCTACAACCAGCGGCCGCTGGCGCTCGGGGCCGACGTCGCCGTGCACTCCACCACCAAGTACCTGAACGGCCACTCGGACATCATCGGCGGCGCGGTGGTGGTGGACGACGAAGCGCTCGCCGAGGAGATCCGCTTCATCCGCAAGTCGTCGGGCGCGGTGCCCGGCCCCATGGACGCCTGGCTCTGCCTGCGCGGAACCAAGACGCTGCACCTGCGCATGGAGGCGCACAACGCCAACGGGGGGGCGGTGGCGAAGTACCTGGAGGCACACCCCCGTGTGGAGCGCGTCTACTATCCCGGGCTCCCCTCCCACCCCCAGCACGAGGTCGCCGCCCGGCAGATGCGCGGCTTCACCGGGATGGTGTCCCTGGACGTGGGGTCACTGGACCGGGCCCGGGAGCTGGTGGCCCGCACGCGCATCTTCCAGCTGGCGGAGAGTCTGGGGGGCGTCGAGTCGCTGATCTCGGTGCCCGCGCTCATGACGCACGCCTCGGTGCCCGCCGAGCGGCGCGAGCGCATGGGCGTGACCGAGGGGCTCGTCCGCCTGAGCGTCGGCATCGAGGACGTGGAGGACCTGCTGGCGGACCTGGACCACGCCCTGGGGGGTTGAAGGACGCCCGCACCGAAACCGCCCCGGGCAGGGGAGCGTAGAGGCCGGGGGCGCCGGATTCACCGAGGCGCGCCGCACCGGAACCCGCAGCATCGGAGATTCCAATGGACCAGCAGCAGAACAGCCCCGGGACGGGCGGCGACGGCGCCCGCGCACGCCGCATCCTGACCGGGATCGCACCCCGCAGCTGGGAGCACCCCGCGGACAAGGCGGCGCTCGCGGCGCTCCGCAAGCTCCCGATCTTCGACGAAGTGCTGCGGCGCCTCTTCGGCTTCTTCGGCGAGAAACCGGTGCGGCTGGCCTTTCAGGCCAACGCCGTCAAGGTGGGGCCCGATCAGTTCCCGGAGATCTTCGCCCTCTACCGCGACGTGCTGCGCACGCTCGACGTGGAGACCGAGTACGACCTCTTCGTTTCGCAGACGCCGATCGTGAACGCGGGGGCGTACGGGATGGACCGCCCCTTCATCATCCTCAACTCGGGCATGCTCCTCGTTCTGGAGCCCGACGAGATCAAGTACATCCTGGGTCACGAGCTCGGCCACATCCTGAGCGGGCACGTCCTCTACCGCACCATGACCGTCCTGCTCATCCAGCTCGCCGGCATGGGGTTCCCGATCGTGGGCATCGCGGCGCGCGCCATCCTGGTCGGGCTGCTGGAGTGGCAGCGCAAGGCGGAGTTCTCCTGCGACCGGGCCGGGCTGCTCGCGGTGCAGCAGCCCGAGGTCGTGATGCGGGGCCTGATGAAGCTGGCCGGTGGTGGTGAACTCAAGTACGACATGAACCTGGAGGCGTTCATCAAGCAGGCCGAGGACTACCGCGACTCAGGGGATGTGGCCGACCAGGTCTTCAAGGTCCTGAACCTGCTCGGCGCCACCCACCCCTTCCCGGTGCTCCGGGTCTCGGAGATCCGGGTGTGGATCGAGTCCGGAGCCTACGACCGGATCCTGCGCGGCGAATATGCGCGGCGCGGCGAGCCCGATCCGGCCTACCAGAACGACCTGCGCGAGGCCGCTCAGGCCTATGCCGAGGGGGCACGCGACTTCATGGGCTCGGTGCAGGACGCGGCCAAGCGCATGGGCGAGAGCATTTTCGGCGGTCTGCGCCGCTGACCCACCGCACCCGGACATCTCACCGCACCGCGCATGACCTCCACCCGCATCCTCATCGTCGGCAACGGCGGCCGTGAGCACGCCGTCCTCTGGAAGCTGCGCCGCGACCACCCCGGCGCCACCTTCTACGCCACCCGCCCCAACGGCGGCATGGCGGGGCTGGCGAAGCCGGTCGAGATCGCCCCCACCGACGTGGAGGCGCTCGCGGGGTGGGCGGTGGCGCGCGCCATCGACCTGACCGTGGTGGGTCCCGAGGCGCCCCTGGCCGCCGGGCTCGCGGACCGGCTGCGACGGGCCGGGGTGCCGGTGTTCGGGCCCTCCCGTAGCGCGATCCGCATCGAGAGTTCCAAGGCGTTCGCCAAGGATCTCATGCGTGCGGCGGGCGTTCCCACCGCCGACTACCGTACCTTCACCGACCTGGCCTTGTGCGAGGCGTACCTGCGGGAGCGGGGAGCGCCCATCGTGGTCAAAGCTTCCGGCCTGGCGGCCGGAAAGGGAGCGGTGGTCTGTGCCACGGTGGAGGAGGCGCTGGCCGCCGCGCGCGCCATGCTGGGGGAGGCGGCCTTCGGCGAGGCGGGGCGGAAGGTGGTGGTGGAGGAGTTCATGGAAGGGGAGGAACTCTCCCTCTTCGGCATCACCGACGGGACCGACGTGGTGCCGCTGCTGCCCTCGCAGGATCACAAGCGGGTGGGGGAGGGGGACACCGGACCCAATACCGGGGGGATGGGGGCGTACGCCCCGGTGTCCATCGCCACGCCGGCGCTCCTCGACGAGGCGCGCGAGCGCATCCTCCTCCCCACGCTGCGCGCGCTCGCCGACGCCGGGTCCCCCTTCCAGGGTCTCCTCTACGCGGGCCTCATGGTCACGCCCACGGGCCTCAAGGTGGTCGAGTTCAACGGGCGCTTCGGCGACCCCGAGACCCAGGTGGTCCTGCCCCTGCTGCGCTCGTCGCTGCTGGACCTTCTGGTGGCGGCGGCCGAGGGCCGGGGGCTGGCGGCGCTTCCGGCGCCGGAGTGGCACCCGGGGGCCGCGCTCACGACGGTGGTGGCCTCGGGCGGCTACCCGGGGTCGTACACGTCAGGGAAGGAGATCGAACTGGCGGCCGTACCGGACGACGACCGCACACTGGTCTTCCACGCCGGCACGGCGCGGCGGGGGGAGGCACTGGTGACGTCGGGGGGGCGGGTGCTGGCCGTGACCGGACTGGGCGACACCCTGGCCGAGGCCGCCGCGCGCAGCCGTGCGGGCGCTGCCGCCGTACGCTTCGAAGGGAGTTTTCACCGCAACGACATCGGGTGGCGCGAGCTGGCCCGGAACCCATGAGGAATGACGGATGATCGTGACCACCACGCACACGCTGCAGGGGCGCGAGATCGAGGACTACCTGGGCATCGTCACCGGCGAGGCCATTCAGGGCGCCCACATCGGACGCGACTTCCTGGCCGGCATGCGGGACATCTTCGGTGGCCGCTCGGCGGCGTACGAGAACACGCTGCGCGAGGCTCGCGAGGAGGCGCTGCGCGAGATGGTCCACGCCGCGACCGCCCGCGGCGCAGACGCGGTCATCGGCGTGGACATCGACTACGAGGTTCTGGGCAAGACCGGGGGAATGCTCATGGTCACCGCGGCCGGAACGGCGGTGCGCCTGGCGTCCCGTTAGCCCGACGCCGCCCGGCCGCGGCAGCGGAAGTCGAGCGAACCGGTGCCGGAGCTCCCGGAGGCGGAGACGCTGGTGCGGGGGCTGCACCCGCTGCTGGCCGGGCACCGGATCACGCGGGTGCGCGTCCACCATGCGGACGTCCTCCACGTCGCACCCCACCGCTTCCGCCGCCAGCTGGCGGGCCGGCGCATCACCGGGGTCGGGCGGCGCGGCAAGAAGGTGGTGCTCTCGCTGGACGGGGGTGAGGCCCGGCTGGTGGTGAGCCTGGGGATGACGGGCCGTCTGGTGCCGCGCGGCTTCGCGGACACCGATCCCTCCCGGCCCACGCACCCTGCGGTGACCCTCACTCTGGACGAGGGGCGGGGCCTGGTCTTTCACGACCCGCGCCGCTTCGGTTCGCTCGAACTGCTCACCGCCGGGGAGTGGGCGTCCCGTTCCCGCACGATGGGGCCCGAACCCCTTGCGCGGGGCTGGGGTTGGGCGGCGCTGCACGCCGCCCTGTCCGGCTCCCGGACACCGGTGCGCAACTGGCTGCTCGACCAGCGCCGGGTGGCCGGGGTGGGAAACATCTACGCCAGCGAAGCGTGCTTCCGCGCCGGCATCCACCCGGCCCGGCCCGCCCGTGAGGTGGCCCCCGGGGAGGCCAGGCGGCTGCACCGTGTCCTGCGCGCCGTGCTGCGCGAGGCCATCGCGAACCGGGGCACCACGCTGCGGGACTACCGGGATGCGGGCGGGGAGCCGGGAGAGAACCGGGCCCTCCTGCGGGTGTACGGACGCGCGGGGCTGCCCTGCCCACGCTGCGGGAGCCCCATCGAGCGTCTGGTCCTGACGAACCGCTCCGCCTTCTACTGCCCCCGATGCCAGTCCTGACGCCTCTGCGCCGGCAGCACCGCCGCCTCGCCCTCCCCGCGCTCCTGCTCCCCCCGCTGGTCGCGTGGGCGCAGGCGGGCGCGGCCCAGGAGCGTCCGGCGGGAAGGGAGGGA
This sequence comes from Longimicrobiales bacterium, assembly GCA_032250975.1. Classification (GTDB taxonomy): domain Bacteria; phylum Gemmatimonadota; class Gemmatimonadetes; order Longimicrobiales; family Gaopeijiaceae; genus Gaopeijia. The sequence continues at coordinate 13,147 of JAVVFC010000010.1, forward strand.
CCGGCACCCGCGCTGGCGGTCGATGCCTTCACGCTCGAGAACGGGATGCGCTTCCTGGTGGTGGAGCGAACCACCGCACCCACCGTGGCCTTCGCGGGGGTGGTCGGGGTGGGAGGGGTGAACGAAGCCCTGGGCAGCACGGGAACGGCGCACCTGCTCGAGCACCTGCTCTTCAAGGGCACCCGGCGGGTGGGAACACTTGACCCCGAGGCGGAGGCCCACCTCTTCGCCCGCATGGACTCGCTGCACGACGACCTCCTGCGGGAGCGCGGTCGCCTCGTTCCGGACTCCTCCCGTCTGCGGGCACTCGCGGAGGGCATCGCGGCGCTGGAGGACGAGGCGCGCGCCTACGTGGTGCCCAACGAATTCGACCGCATCCTCACCCGCGCGGGCGCCCAGGGTCTGAACGCCACCACCTCCAGCGAGACCACTACCTACTTCGTGGAACTCCCGTCCAACCGCGCCGAGCTCTGGTTCGCACTGGAGGCGGACCGGATGGCGAACCCCGTCTTCCGGGAGTTCTACACCGAGCGCGACGTGGTCATGGAGGAGCGGCGCCTGCGCGTCGAGACCAGCCCCGGCGGGCTGCTCTACGAGGCCCACCTGGCCCACGCCTTCACCCTGCACCCGTACGGCGTACCGGTGGTGGGCTACATGTCCGACCTGGAACGGCTGTCGCGCGCCCAGGTGCGGGACTACTTCCGGCGCTACTACGGTCCGGGCAATACGGTGGTGGCGGTGGTGGGGGACGTGTCCGCCGCCCGGGTGCGCACCTGGGCGGAGCGCTACTTCGGCGGCCTTCCGGCCGGGGAGCGCCCGCCCCCCGTGCTGGCGCGCGAGCCGGAGCCGCGGGGTGAGCGTCGGGTGGAGGTGCTCGCCGACGCCGAGCCCGCGCTGCGTCTGGGGTGGCACATCCCGTCCGCCACCCATCCGGACGCCCCTGCGCTCGCCATGCTCGCGGCTCTGCTCACCGGCGGGCGGACCGCACGCCTGCACCGGGCGGCGGTGGACGATGCGCGCCTCGCCACCTGGGTGGCGGCCGGCACCGGGCCGGGCGACCGCCACCCGCGCCTCTTCACGGTGGACCTGGTCCCGCGCGCGCCGCACACGCCGGAGGAGGGCGAGGCGCTGGTGCGCGAGGTGGTGGCCGCCTTCGCCCGGACGCCTCCTCCCGAGGAGGACCTGGAGCGGGTGCGCAGCCAGCTGGCGGCAGGGGCGGTGCGCCGCCTGCGGTCGAACCTGGGGCTGGCGCTCCAGCTGGCCGAGGCAGAGGTCACGCTGGGGGACTGGCGGGAGGCATTCGGGTACGCGGACGCCATTGGCGCGGTCACGGGAGCGGAGGTGCAGGCGGTGGCCCGGCGCTACCTGACGCCCGAGCGGCTCACGGTGGCCGTGCTGCGGCGGCGCGGCGGGGACGAGGAACGGTGAGGGGCGTCGGCGCGGGCGTGTTGGGCACCCTCGCCCTCCTCGCCACCGGGCTCCCGGCACAGGAGCCCGGGCATGCGTTCCTGGACCGGATCGCCACCCCCCCGCTCCGCTTCACACCCCCGGACGTGCGGGAGCGGCAGCTCGCCGGCGGCGTCACCGTCTTCTTCCTCCAGGACAGCTCCCTTCCCCTGGTGGACGTCTTCGCCCGGTTCCGGGGCGGTTACGGACGCTTCCCGCGCGAACTCCACGCGGCGGGTACCGCCCTGCCCCACCTTCTGCGCACGGGGGGTACGCGGGAGATGACGCCCGACTCGGTGGAGCGGGTGGTGGAGCGCTACGCCCTGCAGCTCTCGGTGGGCGGATCGGGCAGCGCCGTGACCGCCTCGCTGAATACGCTGGCCGAGCACCTGCCGGCCGCGCTCGAGTTCTGGGGCGCCATGCTGGGGCGGCCACGATTCGATACCGCCCGGGTGGCGGTGTGGCGCGGTCAGGAGGGGGAGAGTGTCCGCCGCCGCCTGGACGACCCGGCACGCCTGGCGTTCGCGGAGTTCAACCGGCTGCTGTATGGCGACCACCCGGTGGGGTGGGAGATGACGGAGGAGGACCTGGACCCCGCGCGGCTGACGGTGGAGCGCTTCCGCTGGCTGCACGAGCGCATCGTGTGCCCGGACAATCTGGTTCTGGGGGTGGCGGGAGACGTGCGCTGGGAGGAGTTGCGCCCGCTGCTGGAGCGTATGGTGGAGGCGCTGCCACCCTGTGCCGAGCCCCTCCCACCCCCGCCGACCGCCCGGGTGGGCGCTCCGGCCGGGGTCTACCTGCTGCCCCGGCCCGTGAACCAGAGCACCGTGGTGCTGGCCCATCCGGTGAGGCTCGCCCAGGACACATCGCGGGCCTACTTCGCCTCCCGGGTGGGGAACACCATCCTGGGAGCGGGCGGATTCTCCAGCCGACTGCTCACCCGCGTCCGCACGCGCGAGGGGCTTGCCTACGGCGCCTCCTCGCTCTGGACCACGCCGCGGGAGTACGACGGGCTGCTGGGGGCCACCACCCGCACCCGCAGCGAGGCGACCGTGCGCACCATCCGGCTGGTGCTGGAGACGATGGCCGAAATGGCCCTGGAGCCGCCCACCGCCGACGAGGTGGGGACGGTGGTGGACGAGACGGTGAACGGGTGGGTGTTCAACTTCGGCTCGCCGGCGCAGATCGTGTCACGCCATATGGCGTTCCGGGCTGCCGGCCTGCCGGACGACTGGCTGGAGGCCTACCTGCGCGGGCTGCGGGCGGTGACACCCGAGGACGTCCGGAGCGTATTCGCCGACCACCTGCGCCCGGAGGACATGGTGATCCTGGTGGTGGGGGACCCGGAGGCGATGGACTCGGGGCTGGAGGCGCTGGGCCCGGTGCGCATCCTGGGTCCGGACGGGGGGCCGCGGGGCGGCCGCCCGCCGGCCGGAGGGCCTTCCGCCGCTACGCCTCCCCCCAGTGCAGGGCCGCGATCCCCCCGGTGAGCAGACGGTACCCGGTACGGGAGAATCCGGCCCGCGCCATCCGTCCGGCGAGCGCCTCCGGGCCCGGGAACTCCTTCACCGACTCGGGCAGATAGGTGTAGGCCCAGGGGTGGCCGGAGACCAGCCGGCCCACACGGGGGAGGACGTGGTGGAAGTAGAAGTGGTAGAGTCCCCGCACCACCCGGTTGGGGGGTACGGTGAACTCGAGCACCACGAGGCGCGCACCCGGGCGCAGCACGCGCCGGAACTCCTCCAGCCCCCGGTCCAGGTCCGCCAGGTTGCGGACCCCGAAGCCCACCGTGGCTCCGTGGAAGAGGCCGTCCGGGAACGGGAGGCGGAGCGTGTCCCCGCACACCGGGACCACGGGTGCGCCCGCGAGCTTGTCCTGCCCCACCACCAGCATGGGCTGCGCGAAGTCCGACGCGACCACCCGGCCGCGGAAATCCGGGCGATCGGCCAGTTCCAGGCTCAGGTCGTAGGTACCCGCACAGGCGTCCAGGTAGAGTCCCTCCGGGTACGCCTCCCAGCCGAGGCGGTCCACCGCGCGCCGGCGCCAGGCACGGTCGATATTGGCGCTGAGCACGTGGTTGAGCAGGTCGTAACGGGGCGCGATCTCGGAGAAGAGGGTCCGGACCTGGCGTTCCCGCTGGGCACCCGCGGCGGGACGGGCTTCGGGCTCGGGCATGCGGCGGAATCTCGTTGGAAAGGACCGACGGCCCCGTTACCTTGCGCTGGCGCGGGGCCGGGGCCGCGCACCCGCCCGTGACGGCGGGAAAGCAAAGCTACCCGGGGACGACCCCGGGTTCCATCCCCGCTGAAACCCGGCCGGGGTCCGGTCCGTAGGGGGCACCACCATGGCCTCCCGCACCACGACCGCCCCGGGGGCAATCCTCCGCCACGAGCGGAAAAGGAAACCGCGTCCCGTGGCCACCGACTTCTCCGCCCAGGACGACCGGAGCCTGGCCGCGCTCGCCGGCCAGGGGCGGGAAGGCGCGTTCCGGGAACTGCTGCGGCGCTACGAGCGGCCGGTCTTCTCGCTGGTCTTCCGCATGGTGCGGGACCGTGAACTGGCGGAGGACCTGGCCCAGGAGGCGTTCATCCGTGCCTTCAACGCGATCGACTCGTACGACCCCACCTATCGCTTCTCCTCCTGGATCTTCAAGATCGCCAACAACCACACCATCGATCACCTGCGCCGGCGACGGCTGGACACGGTCTCCATCCACGGCGCCCCGGGAGCCACCACGCCCGACGAGGTGGCGCGCACGGGGATCGTGCTGGAGTCCCGGGAGGAGGCCCCGGACCAGTACGTGGAGAGCCGGGAACTGGGCGGGATGCTGGAGGAGGCCATCGGCCGGCTCCGCCCCGAGTACCGGGCGGTGATCCTGCTTCGCCACGTGGAGGGGTACGCCTACGAGGAGATCGCCGAGATGCTGGAGTTGCCGCTGGGCACGGTCAAGACGTACCTGCACCGCGCGCGGCACGAACTCCGGGACGTTCTCCAGCCCATGACCTCGTGACGGACCGCCCCCCCGGCGGCCGCGCGGCCGCAACCGCACGGTGAAACCCGCGGCTCCGGAAGGGCGTAGGGCAGAACGGAAGGACCCCTCAGGAAGACGACCATGAACCAGATCCCACACACGCACATCCCCGCCGAGCGCCTCGAGGCGCTGCTGGACGGGGCGCTCCCCGAGAGGGAGGCGCGCGCCCTGCGACGGGCGGTCGCGGCGTGCCCGGAGTGCGCCCGGGAGCTGGCCTCGCTGGAGACGCTCTTCCACTCGCTGGAGGCGCTGCCGCAGCTGGCCCCCTCCGCGGCCTTCCGCAAGCGGGTGCTCGGGGAGATCGCGGCGCCCGCCCGTTCCCGTGTGGTGTCGGCGGTGCTGGGGCGGAGGGACGGGCGGGCGCACGCCGCATCCGGCGAACTCCATGAATTCCTGGACGGCCGGCTGCGGGGTCGCGCGGCCTCCCACCTGCGGACGCACCTCGACCGATGCCCGACCTGCAGGGGCGAGCTGTGCGGGCTCGAGCGGGTGGTGCGGGGGCTGGAAGCGCTCCCGCGCCTCGACCCCTCCCCCGGCTTCGGGGAGGCCGTGATGGCCAGCATCCGGGTCCAGCAGATGGCGCGGGCGGCGGTCGCCCCCACCACGCGCTGGGCTCGCCTCTGGGCACGGGTGCGGGAGTGGCGGCCCGCCTCGGGGCAGCGGTGGGCAGCGGCGCTGGGGGTGGGAACCGCTCCCGTGGTGGTACTCACGCTCGCGCTGCGGGCGGTGTTCTCGCACGAGCTGGTGACCGCCGGGACGCTCCTCGCCTTCCTGCGCATGAAGCTACCCACCGTGCCCGAGACCTGGGTGAGCGCGCTCACCGGCTGGATCGCGGAGAGCCCCACGGCCTCCCTCGCCTGGCAGGGCGTTCAGGCGGTGGCCGGCAGCCCCACGCTCGCGGCCGCGGCGGCAACCGCCCTGGTCGGCACCTGCATCGGCGCCCTCTGGGTGCTCTACCGGAACCTGGCGCTCCCCCGTGGGGAGGAGGCTCGATATGCGAATGCGGCGGATTGACCGGCACGCGCGGGGCTCGGCCCCGCACGCGGTCCTGGTCCCGGTCCTGGCCGTGGCCCTGATGCTCGCCCCGGCCCCGGGTGACCTTGCCGGCGCGCGCCTGGCGGCGCAGACCGTGGAGGTTCCCCGCGTCCTCTCCAAGATGGTCTCCATGGGTCCGCGCGAGGCCCGCCTGATGCTGGAGCTGGAGTCCGCCCCCGCCCTGGAACTCGCCCTGCGGGAGGGCGAGGTACGGATGGGGGGCGAGGTGCTGGGGAGCTACACCCCGGGCGACGAACTCGACCGGTCGTGGCGGACGCTGGTGGGGGAGGTCCTGGCGCTGGAGGACGAAGCCCTGTTGCAGGCGCTGGTGGACTGGTCGCCCCCGGAGGGACTCACCGGAGATCAGGCCGGCGTCGCCCGGCGCATGGACGACTTTCTCACGCGCAACTTCGACACCGCCGCGCTGCGCGCGCGGACGCTGGCGGCGCGCCCCGACGCCGAGGCGCTGGGGGATCCCGCACCGGGCCTGCTCGGTGCCGAGGAGCGCGACCTGCTCGGGCGGGTGGATGCGCTCGCGGGCCTGGGCGACGTGCTGGGCGGACTCACCGCTCCGGTGCGCGTGGTGGTGGACGAGACCGTCTCCGTGGCAGCCGGGTCTGAGATGGACGCTTCCGTGCTGGTGGTGGAGGGGACGCTCCGGGTGGACGGCACCGTGCGGGGCGACGTGGTGGCGGTGGAGAGCCGGGTCGAGCTGAGCCCGGGCGCCCGCATCGCCGGATCGCTCCGGCTGGTGGAGTCCACCCTGGTGGGCGACGCGGACGCCGTCGAGGGCGGGGTGACGCGGGTGGACGTGCGCGCAGCATCCCGGGACGCGGCCGCCGGACTGCGCGAGGAGATCCTGCGCGAGGTGCGGTCCGACCTGACGCGCGAACGCGACCGGGGCCGCCGCGCCACCGGCCCGGTACGCCGGGTCTTCCGCGGGCTGGGAGAGATCTTCTCCACCCTGGTCAACGTCCTGGTGCTCGGCCTGCTGGGCGCCGCCTTCTTCCACTTCGCCGGCCCGCGCATGGAAACGGTCGCGGAGACCGCGCGGGCCTCGACCGGCCGGGCCGCGCTGGTCGGGCTGAGCGGCGCCGCGCTGACGATTCCCGCCTTCATCCTGGGCATCGTCGGACTTGCGGTGACCATCGTGGGGATCCCGGCGCTCCTGCTCTGGATCCCGCTCTTCCCGGCGGCGGTGCTGGTGGCCGTCCTCATGGGGTACCTGGCGGTGGCCCGCAACCTGGGTATCTGGCTGGAGCGCCAGCACTTCCCCTACACGGAGTGGATCCGGCTCTCCAACCCGGTGACGCTGGTATTCGGCGGGCTGCTGGCGCTCACCGCGCCCTTCGTGGCGGGGCACGTGCTCGGGCTGGTGGGCTTCCTCGGCTTCCTGGCCGCGCTCCTCAAGGTGAGCGGCATGATCCTCACGCTCTTTGCGGGCGCGGTGGGTCTGGGCGCGGTCCTTCTCACCCGCGGCGGGACCCAGGCGGAGGAGTGGGACCCCGAGATCTTCACGCGCGCATGGCGGTCTCGGCGCCGGGCCTACGATCCGGAGGCGGCAACCTACACCGCAGGCGCGAAGCGCGATGACGCCGACGCAGCGGCGTTCGACGCCGAACTGGCCCGGGAGGCCGATCCCCGCGAGGCGGGGGAGGAGGAGGGCGAACGATGAGGGGGTGGACGGGGGAGGCGAAGGCGGCGCCGGGACTCCGGAGGAGCGCGCTGCTCCTGCTGGCGCTCCTGCTCCCCGCCGAGGGGGGCGCGCAGCGCTGGGAGGAGCTGGCCGCCTCCCGCAAGGCGGCCGGTGAGGCAACGATGGAGGTGCATGTGCGTTACGGTGCGGGACACCTCCGGCTGGAGCGGGGCGAGCCGGGTTCGCTGTACGCCGTGCGCCTGCGCTACGACAGCGACCGATTCGAACCGATGGTGGAGTACGAGCGCGGTCGCCTGGAGGTCGGGGTGGAGACCCGGGGGCGCAACATCGACCTCCGTAAGGGGGATGCCGATGGCGGTGAGCTGACGCTCGGGCTCTCCCCCGAGGTGGCCACCGACCTGCGCCTGGAGTTGGGGGCCGTCCGATCACGCATGGATCTGGGGGGGCTCCGGCTCAGCCGGCTGGAGGTGGCGACCGGGGCCTCGGAGACCGAGATGGACTTCTCTCGCCCCAACACCGGGCCCCTCGAGCGGGCCGAGTTCCGGGTGGGCGCCGCCGACTTCAGGGCGCGCAACCTGGCCAACCTGGGCGCCCGACAGCTTTCGGTGGAGGCCGGGGTGGGCCGGGTGGCGCTCGACTTCGGCGGCCGTTGGAGCCGGGACCTGGAGGTGGACGTCTCGCTCGGGCTGGGCTCGCTGGAACTGCGCGTCCCCCCCGGGGTGGGAGTCAGGCTCAGGAAGGAGTCCTTCCTCACCGAACTGGATGCGGAGGGCTTCACCCGGGACGGGTCCGACTACGTCTCGGCGAACTGGGACACCGCCGGACGGCGTCTCGTCATCGACGTGGAGGCCGCGTTCGGCAGCATCCGGGTGGTGCGCACCCGGCAGGAGGCATCGTCATGATCGGCTCGCTCTTGACCTTCTTCGCCGTAGGGCTGGTCACCATCATCGCCGCGGTCGTGGTGCTGAGCGTGGTGGGCGCCGTCGTGGGCCTGGTGGGGTCGCTGGCCGCCTTCCTGCTGCTCAAGGTGGCGCCGATCATGCTGGTGGGATGGGTCGTGCTCAAGGTCCTGAACCGGCGCTCGGGCGGCCGCCTCAGCGAGGCGGACCGCAAGTGGCTGGAAGGAGACTGACGGGAGCGGGTTCCGCTACCCCGCCCGCAGCTGCTCCAGCACGGCGCGCGCCACGGCGTCGAGAGCGGCGGCCGCTGGGGATCCGGGCGCTCCGGCCACGGTCGGCACCCCGGCGTCCCCCGCCTCCCGCACCGCCGGGTCGAGGGGGACGGAACCCAGAAAGGGCACCCCCATTTCCCCGGCGAGCGTCTCCCCTCCCCCCCGCCCGAAGAGGTCGTGCGTCTCGCCACAGGACGGGCAGGTGAAGCCGCTCATGTTCTCCACGATCCCCAGGATGCGGGTGTTGACCCGCTCGAACATCTTCACGCCGCGGCGCACGTCGCCGGTGGCGACGTCCTGGGGGGTGGTCACCATGACGGCGCCGTCCAGATCGATGGTCTGGACCAGCGAGAGCTGCGCGTCCCCGGTGCCGGGCGGCATGTCCACCACCATCACGTCCAGCGGCCCCCACGCCACCTGCTCCAGGAACTGCCGCAGGATGCCCGCGATGAGCGGTCCCCGCATGATCGCCGGCTGCTCCTTCTCGAGCAGGAAGCCCAGGCTCATGAGACGCACGCCGTGCGTCTCCAGAGGCTCGATGCGCTCCTGCCCCTTGGTGCCCGACACCTGGGGACGGCGGGTCTCACCGAACATCAGGGGGATGTTGGGGCCGTAGATGTCCGCGTCCAGCAGGCCGACCTTGAGCCCCTGGCGCGCGAGCGCCACCGCCAGGTTGGTGGAGACCATGGACTTCCCCACCCCGCCCTTGCCGGAGCTCACCGCCACCACGTGACCCACCTCGGGCAGCAGTCCGGGCCGGGGGGTGGGCGCCGGCACCGACCCGGGCTTCAACCCGCCCCCCGGGGCGGGGGCGCCCGAGGGCGCGCCGGGCGCCGCCGCCGGGCCGGACCCCGGAGCGCCGGCCGGAGCGGACTGGGGCAACTGAACGTTCACCTTCACCGAGGCGACCCCCTCGACGCCCTCGGCCGCCTTGCGCACCGCGCGCACCAGGGTACCCGGATCCTGGGGACGCAGCGTGAAGGAGAAGCGCACGTCCCCGCCCTCCTGCACGGCCAGGTTCTGCACAAGACCCGCGGTCACCACGTCGCCACCGTCGGAGAGGGAGACGCCGCCCAGGGCGGCCAGCACGTCACGGGAGAGAGCTTCGGAATCCATCCGGGCAGATCCTCGGGAAGGGGGGTGCGGGGGGTGCCCCGCAGCGGTTCTCGGGCCCCGAATGTACCAGAATCCGGGGGAGGGGTTCAAACCGGGCGCCGTGGGGCCGTGCGGGCGCGGGCGGGCGGTTGCCACCGGCTGGAAGCCTCGTGATCTTCGGAGGATCCGATTCGATCCGGCCGGGCGGCCGGACCCAGTCCAGGTCGCGGGCCACGCCGATCGATGGGGATCCCCCGGGATCCCCTTTTCCATGTCTTCAGACCCCAGGCGTCATGAGCGGTCAGATCCTGATACCCCCGCCCCGGAACGAGCCGGTTCTGGACTACGCACCCGGCAGCCCGGAGCGCACTGAACTCAAGGCCACCCTCCAGGAGATGGTCGACCACCCGGTGGAGATCCCCCTCATCATCGACGGGGAGGAGGTGCACACCGGGAACGTGCACGACTTCGTCATGCCACACGATCATCAGCACGTGCTCGCCACCTGGCACGCGGCGGGGCCCGCGGAGCTGGATCGGGCGGTCGAGTCGGGCCGGAAGGCGTGGCGGGAGTGGTCGCGCACCCCCTGGGAGGACCGCGCGGCCATCTTTCTCAAGGCCGCCGACCTGCTGGCGGGGCCGTGGCGCGCCACCATCAACGCGGCCACCATGCTGGGGCAGAGCAAGACGGCCCACCAGGCCGAGATCGACGCCGCCTGTGAACTGGCCGACTTCTTCCGGTTCAACGCCTGGTTCGCGGAAGGGATCCACGCCCAGCAGCCCATCTCCACGCCGGGCGTCTGGAACCGGCTCGAGTACCGCCCGCTGGAGGGCTTCATCTACGCGGTCTCGCCCTTCAACTTCACGTCCATCGGCGGCAACCTGCCCGGCGCGCCTGCGCTCATGGGGAACGTGGCGATCTGGAAGCCGTCCCACACGGCTCTCCTGAGCAACTACTACGTGATGCGGGTGCTCATGGAGGCCGGGCTCCCCCCGGGCGTCATCAACTTCGTCGCGGGCGACTCGGGGGCGATCACCGACCACCTGCTCGAGCAGCGGGACTTCGCCGGCCTCCACTTCACCGGCTCGACGGCGGTGTTCCAGATGTTCTGGAAGCGCATCGGGGGCAACATCGCGGGGTACGGCTCCTACCCCCGCATCGTGGGGGAGACGGGCGGCAAGGATTTCGTCCTCGCGCACCCGAGCGCGGACCCGGGGGCGCTCGTCACCGCCCTCATCCGGGGCGCCTTCGAGTACCAGGGGCAGAAGTGTTCGGCGGCGTCGCGGGCCTACATCCCCGCCTCGCTCTGGGAGCAGATGGGCGAGGAGCTGGTGCGGCAGACGGAGGGGATCACCATGGGCGACCCCGCCGACTTCCGGAACTTCATGGGGGCGGTGATCGACGACCGCGCCTTCCGCAAGCTCTCGGGCTTCATCGACGGCGCGCGCGCGAGCTCCGACGCCGAGGTCATCGCCGGAGGGGAGTACGACGACAGCCGCGGGTGGTTCATCCGGCCCACGCTCATCCGCGCCGCCGACCCCAGGTACGTGACCATGTGCGAGGAGCTGTTCGGACCGATCCTCACCCTGCACGTCTACCCGGACGACGAGTGGCAGCGCACGCTGGAGCTGGTGGACACCACGTCTCCCTACGCCCTGACGGGGGCGGTGTTCGCACAGGAGCGCCGGGTCCTGCGGGAAGCCGCCGAGGCGCTGCGCCACGCGGCGGGGAACTTCTACCTGAACGACAAGCCCACCGGAGCGGTGGTGGGTCAGCAGCCCTTCGGCGGCTCACGTGCATCCGGCACCAACGACAAGGCCGGATCGGCGGCCAACCTCATGCGCTGGATCACACCGCGGACGCTGAAGGAGACCTTCGACCCGCCCCGGGAGTACCGCTACCCCTTCATGCAGGAGAAGTAGCGCTGCGGCACCGGCTCCTGCCCCCCGGGCGCCTCAGACTCCGGGGGGCAGGAGCCGCAGGCGGGCGGTGGTGCGCGCTTCGGCGCCCGTGCGCGAGATGGGGATCGGGACCAGCCTTCCCCCCTCCCAGAGGGGAAACTGGTCGAAGGCGTGCGGACCGCGGGGGTATCCGGACTGACCACCCGGGAGCACGAAGCCCCCGGCGTCCAGGTCGGCGAGGTCCGAGACGTGCCGCTGGCTGGGGCCCGCACGCACGATGAACTCCCCCTCCAACTCGCGGTACTCGGCCACGTTCACCGTGTGGGGCGTGCCGGCCCGCGGAAGGTCGCGACGCCCGAATCCCACCAGCGGTCCGAGGAGCGGCACGCTCGCCAGGGGGTGGTCGAGCGACAGCCGGTGCACCGCACCCCAGGCACGGTCCCCGGTGCGCAGCGCCTCGCGGGCCGCCGCGGACGCCAGCTCCGCGGGAAGCCCGTCCAGCAGCGCCCGCTCCACCGCGGACCCCGACAGGTAGCCGGTGGACTCCCCGTAGACGTCATGCCGCAGCGCCTCGACCACCGCCTCGTACCAGGCGTGGAAGAGGGTGGCCGCCCGGCTCTCCGGCCCCGCGATCCCGTCCCACGCCGCCACCACCGACGCGATCTCGGGGAATCCTGCCTCCCGGAAGGCGCGGGCGGCCTGCTCACGGTGACGCAGCGCGAAGAGAGACGTCACGTCCAGCTGGATGGCGTGCAGCGAAGCCGCGTCGTGCGGCTCGCCCGCCCGCAACAGGTCGGTGATGCGCTGCGCGCGGTCGGGCGACGCCCAGGCTCCGGCGCTGATGCGGTCGCTCACCCCGCCCCGCCCCTGCCGGTTGTTGGCGGTGGCGACCAGCCCGGAGGGAGGCTCGAGGGCGTGCGGGTGTTCGGCGAAGGGCAGGTAGCCCCCCCAGTCGTGCGCCCCCGTCCACCCCGGCACCGGCACCTGCGGCGGCATCCCGCCGGGCCGATCGGGGATGCGACCGGCCATCCAGTAGCCCCAGCGCCCCGCCGTGTCCGCGAAGACGACGTTCTGGTGCGGATCGGTGAACCCCTCCAGCGCCGCCAGGAAGGACTCCGCAGTGCCGGCCCGGTTCATGGCCAGCAGCGCTCCGGGGGTAGTGGAGGGATCGAGCGCGACCCAGCGGAGCGCCAGCAGCTCCCCCCCGGCCCTGGGCTCCACGTCGCTGAGCACCGGGCCGTGGCGGGTGCTGCGCACCGCGAGCGTGTCCGGGCGACCGCCACGCACCCCGATGACCTCCTCCCGCACCCGGAAGGGCTCGCTCCCCGCGGGCGTCAGGTAGCGGGCGGGGTCCGCCGGATCCACACGCTCCAGGAAGAGGTCGGTGTCGTCGAGCATGGCATTGGTGAAGCCCCAGGCCACGCCCCCGGTGCGGCCCGCGACAATTCCAGCCGTCCCCGGCAGACTCATTCCCACCACGTCCAGACCGGGGGCATGGAGACCCATCAGGTACCAGATGACGGGCTGATCGAGCGTCAGGTGCATATCGTTGGCGACGAGCGGTTTGCCGGAGCGACTCCGCTCCGGACCCACCACCCAGGCGTTGGAGGCTCGCACGGCCCCCGCGGCGGACAGGAAGTCGAAGCCGGCCGCGCCGCGCGCCCCCGGCAGGGGGCCGGGGCGCCGGGTGGCGGCCAGCAGCGCCCGCCGGGCCGCGGAAGGCGCGGGCGGAACCGATCCGGTCGCGGTCTCGGGGGCGGGGACGGCGGCCGCGATCGCGCGCTCCTGGAGCCCCGCCTCCCTCGTTCCTTCCAACCCCGCGCTCTCGAGGATGGTGATGCCGTCCTCCGGATAGCGGGGCCGCACCCACTCGAACGCCGCCTCCCCCAGACGGGCGTGCGCAGCGGCGAGGTCCAGTGACGACTGGTAATCCGCAAGGTCCCACGCCATGACCTTCTCGAGCGCCAGCACGTCCCGGAGCGTGAAGGGCTCCGGTCGGGCCCGCAGCAGGACGAACTCGGGCGGAAGACGTCCCTGCCACCCGGCCACGGCCGCGTTCAGCCCGTCGGCGTAGGCCTGCAGAAGGTCTCGCGTCCGGTCGTCCAGGAGCGCTTCCCCCGCCGCCGCCGCCCGGTGCAGTCCGAGCGTGCGCAGAAAGCGGTCGGTCGTCAGGGTCGCATCGCCGAAGATCTCGGAGAGCGTTCCGCGCGCGATCCGCCGGAACATCTCCACCTGCCACAGCCGGTGGGTGGCGTGCAGGTACCCCTGTGCGAACAGGGCGTCCCGTTCGGTACCGGCCCAGATCTGGGGGATGCCCAACGAGTCCCAGAGCACGTCCACGGGGCCGTCCAGCCCCTCGACCACCTTGTCCCCGCTGGGCGGCGCGGGGGAGACACCCAGTCGGGCCAGGGCCGACAGCAGCAGCACGCCACCCACGACCACCCCGATCAGCAGCCAGCGGAGAAGCCGCATCAGAGCCCGTCCAGCGCCTGATCCAGGTCGCGCAGGATGTCCTCGACCGATTCGAGGCCGACCGAGAGACGGACGAATCCGTCCGGAATGCCGAGCGCTCCCCGCTCCGCCGCCGTGAGTGAAGCGTGGGACGTGTAGCGGGGCTGGCTCACCAGCGACTCCACTCCGCCCAGGCTGGGCGCCACGCTCACCAGCTCCAGGCGCCGCATGAAGCGGTTCGCGCCCCGGCCGCCCCCCGCCACCACGAACGAGACCATACCCCCGAATCCTGAGAGCAGGCGCGAGGCGAGGCGGTGATCCGGATGGTCCGCGAGTCCCGGGTAGTGGACCACCTCCACGGCCGGGTGGCCCGCCAGGTGCTCGGCCACGGCCAGGCCGTTCCGGTTGTGCCGCTCCATGCGCACGTCCAGCGTGCGGAGCCCGCGGTCCAGCAGCCACACCATGTGGGGGTCCGCCGCCGGCCCGTACAGGCGGGCGACGTGGGCGACCTCCTCCACCACTTCGGCGGGGCCGCACACCGCGCCCGCGATCAGATCCGAGTGCCCGCCCAGGTACTTGGTGGCGGAGTGCAGCACCAGGTCCACCCCCAGTTCCAGCGGACGCAGGTTGATGGGGGTGGCGAAGGTGGCGTCCATGGCGACCAGCAGCCCCATCTCCTGCGCGAGCTGGGCCACCGGCTCGGGATCGAAGAAGCGCAGCGTGGGGTTGGTGGGCGCCTCCAGGTAGAGCAGACGGGTGCGCTTGCGCAGCGCCTGGCGCCACTCCCGCCCCTCGTCCGGGTCCACGAAGGTGGTGGTCACCCCCCGCCGGGGAAGCTCGGACTCGAGCAGGGTGCGGGTGGCCCCGTAGAGGTGCGACGACGCGACGATGTGGTCCCCCGCCTGCGTCAGCGCCAGCAGCGACATGGAGATGGCCGCCATCCCGCTCCCGAGCACCAGCCCCGCCTCGGTCCCCTCCAGGAGCGCGAGCTTCTGCCCCACCTGGAGCTGGAGCGGATTGTTCCCGTAGCGGGTGTACAGGAGTTCGGCCTTGCCGCGCCCGTCGCCGTGAAAGGTGGCCGCCTGGATCAGGGGCGGGACTACCGGGTCGCCAGGCTCGGGAGGGGGCGCCGCGCCGTGGATCCCCAGCGTGGCCTGCCCGGGCAGTGGACGGTGCGGGCGGGGTCGTCGAGCCATGGGAAGGGTGCCGGTGGTGGACGTGTTGGGGGAAGGGGGCGGAAAGTAGTGGCGCAGGACCCGGACTGGCCAGCGTGGCGGGCACGGAGAATGGGGTTCCCCGCTCCGGGGGCGGAGTCAGCCCGCCCGCAGCAGGTGGGTGAGGGCACGCAGACCACCGCCTGGATCGCGGAAGACCAGCCGGCGGTGGACGAGCCGTTCGAGCGCCTCCCGCTCCTCTTCCTCGTGGAAGGCGGCCCACGAGTCGCCTTCGGAGAGCGCCTCCAGCCGCTCGATCCGCTCCCAGACCCGCCGCTCGGTGGGAGCTGCCGTGCCCAGAAGCCGGCACGCCCCGTCCGCACACTCGGCGACCGCCGCCAGCGACTGCCGCTCGAGCACCACCTCGATGGGCTCCCGGTGCCACTCCTGCACGCCCCGCAGCACGAAGAAGGCGTCCCGGGGCCGGTCCCCGGCGCTGTAGCGCCCGAGCAGGCGCGCCACCACCTCGTC
Source organism: Longimicrobiales bacterium (assembly GCA_032250975.1). GTDB lineage: Bacteria > Gemmatimonadota > Gemmatimonadetes > Longimicrobiales > Gaopeijiaceae > Gaopeijia. Next base: position 28,619 of record JAVVFC010000010.1, read on the forward strand.
GGCGCAGGAGAAGTCCAGGATGGTGACCTGCGAGAAGTCCACCAGCGACACGGAGGGCTCACCCGCCTCCGCGAGCCGGGATTCGATCGCCAGCCGCACGGCCCGTCCGGTGGGCCGGGTGACCAGGTGCGAGTAGAGCGACGCCACCGACCGCTGGGCCAGGCCGCCCACGTCGATGCGCAGCGCCTCGGGTTCGCGCAGAGGATTCATTCCGCCCCCTCCACCGCCGGCGTCCGGCCCGGCAGCAGGATGTAGATCTGCGCCCCCGGGAAGGGCGCCAGCCCCTCCTGTAGCGGGGGCGCGTCGTCCCAGGCGGGCACGTCGGCGATTCGGGCCGTCCCGCTCCGGATGGAGATGGCCCCCTCCCAGCGCCGGACCTGCTTACGGATCTGCTGGATGCCCTGCCCCCGGTGCGAGTCGGGAAAGCGCGTCAGCCCGTGGATGAACGCGGCCTCCAGCGCGGTGGCGTCCCCCCAGCGGTCCCCGAACCGCGCCGAGTGCTCGGGCGCGAGCGAGCCCCGGAAGCCGCGTCCCAGGTCGGCCACCGCCAGGATGAGGACGTGCCGGCCCAGGCGCTTCTGCCAGTTGTAGGACTGGGCCGCCACCCACCCCGGAGCGTCGGCGTGCTCCAGGATGTTCTGGCACACCTCCGACAGGATCACACTGAACTGCACCACCGCGGACAGGGGGTAGCGGAGCGTGCGCGAGAGGATCGTCTCGGCGGAGGACTGCACGCGCTCCACCACGTCGTGCACGTGGGCGTTGGTGGCGATGGGGGTGATCTCGAGCAGGACCTGAGAATCTCCGCTGCCGCGGCGGGCGGGACGCTGGCCCAGCTCCAGGATCCCCTCCGCGGCCCTGAAGAAGCCCATGCGTGCCATGTACCCGGGGACGTCCGGGTGCTCGGGCATCTCGAAGCGCGGGGCGACGCCGGCCCGGTCGCGCAGAACCGTCCCCGCCGCCAGCAGCCCCACCAGCCCGTTCGGGTCGACCCAGCGCACGTGGCGTCCGTCCAGGAGTACGCGCGCACCGTCGACGGCAGCCGCGGCGGCGGCGTCCAGCACCTGATCCAGCGTACGGTGGTCCAGGGAGGCCGGAAGGGGAATCACGTTCATGGCGACGTGTGCGAAATGGGAGTCAGGGCCTCAGGACGGTCCGGGGATGCGTCCCCGCAGGTGGTGGTGCAATCCGTGCGCACCCCGGTGAAGAACGTTGCGGGCGGCGGCGGCGTTGGCCGACGCCATGGCCGCCTCCAGTGTGTCCCCCGCCAGGAGCCGGGCAAAAAAGGTGGCTCCCCAGACGTCTCCGCAACCCGTGGGGTCGCCGGTCACCGCCTCCCCGGCCACCGTCAGTCGGCGGCTGGCCGCCGTCCCGGCCTCGCCCAGCGAGTGGCGCCTCGCCGGCCAGGCCATCGGGTCTGGACGGAAGTCGGGCGCCGCCACGTAGGCGGAGCCGCGCTCTCCGAGGGTCACGGCGATCAGCTTGAGCTCGGGGCCCACCACGTGCGCCGCCAGCGCCCACGGATCCCCCCAGGCGCGGCCCAGCAGCTCGAACTCCGCCTCGTTCATCTGAACCGCGTCGAAGCAGCGCAGCCAGGCGCCCCAAGCGGGCAGCTCGCGCGCCACCCGCACCCCCCCCGGGTCCAGGCCCAGGAAGAGCGAGTGCAGGTCGGCGTAGGTGGGGCCGGGAAAGCCGGCACGCAGCGCGCGCGCGGCGTCCAGGTCCATCTCGAAGCCCGAGATGAAGTTCACGTAGAGCGCGTCGCAGGATCGCGCCAACGGGGCCAGCTCGGCCCAGTGCCAGGGCGGCACCCCTCCGGACAGCCGCTCCGTACGGCGCGCCCCGTCCAGATAGCGGAGATCGACGCGGTTGTTGGGCGCGGGCACCACCCGCACCCCCGTCTCGGCGTCCACCCCCGGGAGCGCGCGGAGGTAACGCATGCCCTCTTCCGAGAGGTCCCGCCCCACCTTCAGGAGCGGCACCACCTCCCACCCGTCGGGCAGCGCCGCCGCGAGCGCCGAGAGCGCGTAGGCGATGCCGCCCCACTCCTGCACGGGGCGGGTCCGCTCGGCGGGGCGGTGGATAGTGTCCCACACCAGCGTTCCCACCACCCCAAGTCGCCGGGGCCGCGCCGCCCCATCCCCCGGTGCCATCGGCGCGGTCTTCAGCGCGGGCCGTCGGCGAGCGCCGCCCGGCAGATGCCGGCGGCGCCCACAACGCCGGCGGTCTCCGGCAGCTGGGCAGGAAGGATCCGGCACGCGTCGGAGGCGACCCGGAAGGTGCGCCGCCGGATCTCGGCACGCAGCGGGTCGAAGAGCACGCGGCCGGCGCGGGTCACGCCGCCCATGATGACCACCGCCTCGGGATTGAGCACGTTGATGAGCGAAGCGATGCCCGCACCCAGAATGCGCGCCGTCTCCATCATCACGTCGGCGGCGTAGACGTCTCCTTCGACTACCGCCTCGTACACGGTGGCCGCCGTGACGCGGTCGAGCCGCCCCTCCACCATGCGTACCAGCACCGATTCCGCCCCCGCCTCCAGGCCTTCCCGCGCCCGGGCCGCGATGTTGGGCCCGGATGCGTACGCCTCCACACAGCCGTAGTTGCCGCAGGCGCAGCGGCGGCCGGCGAAGTTCACGGTGGTGTGGCCGATCTCGCCGGCGGCGTCGGAGGCGCCGTGCAGGAGCCGACCGTCCAGGATGATGCCCCCGCCGATCCCGGTCCCCACCACCACGCCGATCATGGAGCGGGTTCCGCGGCCGGCGCCCACCCAGTACTCGCCGAAGGCCGCACAGTTGGCGTCGTTGTCCACCACTACCGGCCAGTCGGCCAGCTCCTGCACCCGGTCGCGCAGCGGGTAGTCGCGCCACCCCAGGTTGGGGCTCTGCACCACCCGCCCGCTGACCCGGTCCACGGCCCCGGGAGACCCCACCCCC
>JAVVFC010000110.1:0-9327 GCA_032250975.1 Longimicrobiales bacterium
CTCGGTGGCCAGGTGCCGGAAGCGCTTGAGCAGGGTGCCCTCCAGCGCCTCCCGACCCTCCGGGAGGGCCCGTCGGGCTCCTCCCAGCGCCCGGAAGAGGCCCGGCCACGAGCCCGGCGCCTCCCGGGCGCGGGTGGCGGTTCGGCTGCAGGTGGAGCAGCTGCGGGCGCGCCTGCGCGCCTTTTCCCACTGGCACGCGGCGCACGTCGCGCAGGGTTGGCGCGTGCACGCGGTCGAGGCCGCCACCCCGCCCGGCGCCGGCATCCCCTTTCCTTATCGGGACGACGCCCCTCCGGTGGGACTCCGTGCCCGCATCGACCGCGTGGACCACCACCCCGGGACGGGGCGCTGGGCCGTGTTCGACTACAAGACGTCGGAAGCGGGCGACGGCCCGGACGCGACCCACCGCCGGGGGCGGCCCGACCCCGAGTGGGTGGACCTGCAGCTTCCGCTCTACCACTGGCTGGTGACCCGCATGACGCTCCCCTCCGGTGCGGCCGACAGGGCCCCCGGGGGAATCCCCCTCGTGCCCGCCTCCGACCCCGCCCCCCGGATCGAGCTCGGCTACCTGTTGCTCCCCCGGGACCTCGACCGCGTGGGCGCCGCCATGGCGGAGTGGGACGAGGCCACCCTGGCCGACGGTGTGGCCTGCGCCCGGCGAGTGCTCGACCGGCTGCGCACGGACCCGGTCCCGCCCACGGAACCCCACCGCGCCCGCTACCCGGACGAGCAGCTGGACGCGCTGCTCGGCCGCTCCGTCCTCGTCGCGGACGGCGAGGGGGGGGAGGGGGCGCCGTGAGGGCGGCGGGCGGACCCCTGGGCGGCGCGGCCCCGCGCGAGCTGGTGCTGGCCTCGGCCGGATCCGGCAAGACGTACCGCATCTCGTCCCGCATCCTCGCGCTCCTCGCGCGCGGGGTGGCCCCCGCCACCATCCTGGCCACCACCTTCACCCGCAAGGCGGCCGGCGAGATCCTGGCGCGGGTCCTCGACCGCCTGGCGGACGCCGCGGCGGGCGACCCCGCCGGTCGGTCGCTGGGGCGCGAGGTGGGGATCCCCGACGCCGACGGGGCCTTCTGGCGCGCCGTGCTCGCGCGCACCATGCGCGCGCTGCACGAGTTCGACGTGGGCACGCTCGATGCCTTCTTCGGCCGCGCGGTGCGGGCCTTCGCGCACGACCTGGGCCTCCCCGCCGCCTGGCGCATCGCGGACGAGGCCACCGCCGAGCGGATCCGGGCGCGCGCGCTGGAGGGCGTGCTGGCTTCCCTCGACCGGGGCGCGATGGTCGAACTGGTGCGCGGGCTCCGGGGGGGGGAGGTGCGGCGAAGCGTGCACGACGGCCTCGGGCGGGACGTGGACGCGATTCTGGAGATCCACCGCGACCTGGACCCGGACGGCCCGGGCTGGAACGCGCTGGGGCGGGCTCTCGGCGAGGGGGGTGCCCGAGAGGGAGACGCGGCCGTTTCGGCGGTCGGGGACGCCCCGGCGCCGCCGCCGGACCCATCGGAGCTCGCGGGGGCGGATGCGCCGGTGCTGGCGGCCGCCCTGCGCGCCGCCGACCTGCCGCGCAACGCGTCCGGGACCCCCAACGGGCACTGGGCGCGGGCGTGCGAAAGCCTGGCCGCGGACGTGGAGGTGGGGGCGTGGGAGGCGGTGGCCGGGCACGGCCTGCTTGGGGTGGCGCTCACGCCGGGCGGCACCTACCACCGCCGCGAGGCGCCCGCCGGGCTGGCCGCGCTCCTGCGGACCCTGGTCGAGCGCTGCCAGCGGGAGCTGCTGCTGCAGTACGACGCCCGAGCGCGGGCCATGGGGCGGCTGGCGGCGGCCTACGACCGCCAGCTCGACCGGGCGCTCAGGGAGGCCGCCGCGCTCCGCTTCGAGGACGTCACCCGGCTGGTGGCCGGCGGCGGGAGGCTGGATGGGAGCGCCGCCCTCGGGTACCGGCTGGACGGGCGCACGCGCCACCTGCTGCTGGACGAGTTCCAGGACACGTCGCTGGCGCAGTGGCGGGCCCTGCGCCCGCTGGCGGAGGCGCTTCTGGGTCCGGACGCGCCCCCCGAGGGTTCGGTCTCGGTGGTGGCCGATCCCAAGCAGTCCATCTACGGGTGGCGGGGGGCGGCACCGGTCGTGGTACGGGCCCTGGAGGCGGACGCCTGGGGGCTCGAGCACACCTCGCTCGACACCAGCTTCCGATCGAGCGGCGTGGTGCTGGACGCCGTCAACGCCGTCTTCGGCGGTATCGCGGACTCCCCCGTGCTGGCCGACGAGCCCGGTGACGTCGCGGTGGCCCGGGAGTGGGCGCGCCACTTCCATCCGCACACCCCCGACCCGCGCCGCCCGGGCGGAGACTTTCCCGGCCGGGTGACGCTCACCACCGGCCCGGCCCGCGAGGGGCGGGGAGGCCTGCAGCCCACCTTCCTGCGTGCCGTCGCGCGCGAGGTGGCCGTCCGCCACCGTGAGGCGCCCGGACACACCCTGGGGGTGCTGGTGCAGCGCCGGGCGACGCTTGCGCGTCTGATCCTGGACCTGCGGGAGCTGGGGGTGCCCGCCAGCGAGGAGGGCGGCACGCGGCTGGTGGACTCACCCGCGGTGGTGTCGGTGCTGGCCCTGCTGCGCATGGCCGACCACCCCGGCAACGCGCTGGCACGTTACCACGTGGCTGCTACGCCGGTGGGGGCGGCGGTGGCGTACACCGATCCGGACGACGTCGCGGGCGGGGTCCGCACGGCCCTCCGGCTCCGCCGCCGGCTGGTGCACGACGGCTACGGCGACACGCTGGCGGCGCTGCGGAGTGCGCTCCTGCCGGCCTGTGACGCGCGTGACGCCCTGCGCCTGGGGCAGCTGGTCCAGCTGGGCTACCGGCACGACGAGTACCCCACGCTGCGGGCGGACGACTTCGTGCGCGCCGCCTCGCGGGCCACGGTGGAGTCGGCCGCCGGAAACCCGGTGCGGGTCATGACGATCTGGGGCGCCAAGGGCCTGGAGTTCGACGTGGTGGTGCTGCCCGAACTCTTCCAGACGCTGGTGCCGGGCGACCGCGGGGGCGCGCCGGCCCTAGGGTTCCGCCCGGATGCCACCGGGGGTGTCACGCACGCCTTCCCGCCCGTGAAGACATCGGTGCGGGAGCTGCTGGCGCCCCGCTCGCCCGAGCTGGCCGAGGCGTGGGCGCAGCACCGGGCCGGACAGGTGCGGGACGCGCTGAGCGGGCTCTACGTCGCCATGACCCGGGCCCGCCACGCCCTGCACATGATCATCCCGGCCGAGCCGGAGCCGGGGGCGGGGCGGACGCCGGCCCGGCTGCTGCGGGCCGCGCTCGATGACGCCCCCGGCGCGGCCACCGAGCCGGGCGAGGTGCGCTTCCAGGCCGGACCGGAGGACTGGATGGTATCCGCGCCGGCAACGGACAGGGTCGGAGCCGTGCCGCCGCCCGCCCGGGGGGTCGGAGCCGGGTCCGCGTCGGTGGTCGGTGGGACGGACGTCATCGACCCCGCCGTGGCGCCCATCGTCCTGCGGCGCTCGCCGCGGAGCAGGATGCTGCCGCGCCTGCGCCCGTCGGACCACGACGCGGACAGGACGCCGGCCCTCGCCACGGGCGAGGACCCCCCGGCGGACGACGACTCCCCGCAGGCGGCCGGCGGCGAGGGTGCCCCCCCGGTTGCGCTCGAGCGGATCCTGGGCCTGGAGGAGCGGGGAGCCGGCGGCGTGCCCGCCACCGTGCGCGGCAGCGTGGTGCACGCCTGGCTGGAGTCGGTCGTCTGGCTGGAGGACGGCCTTCCCGGGGAGGAGGAGCGGCTCCGGCGGGCGCGCCGCGAGGCGCCCGACCTGGGCGAGCAGGAACTGCGTGCGCTGGTAGCCGAGGCGGGCCGCTGGCTGGACGACCGCCTGGCCCGTCCCAAGGTGCGGGCCAGGCTCACCGGCGCCGGCGTGCGCGACGAAGCGCGGACCCGGTACCCGGGCGCTACCCTGCACGTCGAGCGCGAACTTCCCTTCTACCGCCGGCACGGCGGGGCGCTGGTCGAGGGTGTGATCGACCGGCTGGTGCTGGTGACGGTGGGGGAGCGGGTGGTGGAGGCCCACGTCCTGGACTACAAGACGGACGCCGTACCGCCCGGCGACGAACTCCGCCTGCGCGAGCGGACCGCGCTCTACCGGCCGCAGTTGCGTGCCTACCGCGCCGCGGTGGCCGAGTCCTACCGCCTGCCGCCGTCCGCCGTGCGGGCCACCCTGCTCTTCCTGGAAGCGGGCGTTGGGGTGGAGGTGGGGGTGGGGGAAGAGGGGTAGGGGTCGTTGCGGGGTGCCCCGCCGCCGCCCATCTCCGACCGACTGTCAGGGTCCAGCCAGCACCCGCGCCAGCCACCGCCGCGCATCGTCCACCTCCTGCGGGGCGATGCCGTGACCGATGGGATAGTCGTGCGTCTCAAGCGGGATCCCGGCGGCCGCCAGGCGTGCGCGGCCCCGGTCGGCGAGTGCGAAGGAGATGGCGGCGTCGTGCACACCGTGCCCCCAAAACACGGGTGCTGCATTCGGCGCCCCCGCGACCGGCAGCGGGACCGATTCGTCGTCCACCAGGAACCCCGAGAAGTTCAGCACCCCCGCCACCCCCCCGGGGCGGCTGAGCGCATACGCCAAGGCGGTGGTGCCACCCTGGCTGAAGCCGCCCAGCACCACCGGTCCCGGCCTGGCCGGGAGGAGCGCGGGCAGGGCGTCCAGCAGGCGGTCCAGCTCCGCAAGGCTGTGTGCCAGCGTCTCGGGGACCACGCGGTCGGCGGCCACGTACCGGTACCAGGCCCACCCGGGGCCGTACCCCCACGGCGCCGCCGGGTGGGGCGCTTCCGGCGTGAGCAGCGCGGTCCCCGGTGGGAGCGCAGGGCGAAGTCCCTGCAGATCCCACCGGTGAGCGCCGCGTCCGTGGAGGAGCACGGCCACCGGCAGGGTCCCAGCGCCGACTTCGGGAACATGAAGCGCCATCGAAAGCAGACCCGGTGCGTTCATCGCGACCCCTCCACCTCCAGGGCCGTGAGGCGGGCCTCGATCTCGGCGCGGCGCGGCTCGAGCCATGCGGGCAGGCGGAGCGCGCGGCCCAGCTCGTCTTCCGGCTCGTCCACCGCGAAGCCCGGGCCGTCGGTGGCGATCTCCACCAGCAGCCCGTCCGGTGCGCGGAAGTACAGGCTGGTGAAGTACTTCCGGTCCTGGACCGGGGTGACCGGGATATCGTGGTCGAGCAGGTGCTCGCGCCAGGCGGCCTGCTCGTCGGCGTCCCGCGCGCGGAAGGCGACGTGGTGCGTCTGGCCCGCGCCCGCGCGGGCGCGCAGCGTGGAGCCGGACCAGTCGAAGAGGGTCATGGCCGAGTGGGGACCGACCACCGACCCGTCGTAGCGGGCCCAGAACCAGTGCTCGGTGCGTCCGTCGTCCTGGTTCAGAGTCCGCTTCACCAGCGGGAGACCCAGCACGCCGCCGTAGAAGTCGTGCGCGCGCGCCATGTCGTCGGTGAGTCCGGTCACGTGGTGGACCCCCTGGAGCGTCATGTCCGGGGTGATGGCCGGGACCGGCTCCGGGTGGACGGCGGCGTGGATGGCGGCCTCGTCACGGCCGGCCGGGAGGCGGTCGGAGGGCGGGAGCACCAGCCGTCGGCCGAGGGCATCCGCCGGCTCGTCGATGGCGTAGCCGGGGCCGCGCGTGGCGATCTCCAGGATCTGCCCGTCGGGATCGCTGAAGTAGAGGCTCCGGAAGTAGCCGCGGTCCAGCGGGCCGCTCACCTTGACGCCTGCGTCCTGAAGCCGGCGCTTCCATTTGAGCTGCGCCGCGGGGCTCTCCACGCCCAGCGCCAGGTGGTGGACGCCCCCCACGCCCCAGTGTCCGCGCGCGGCCTGCGGCCACTCGAAGAAGGTGAGGAGGGTGCCGGGACGGCCGCCGTCGTGGCCGAAGTAGAGGTGCCAGGCGCCCGGATCGTCGAAGTTGACGGTGCGCTTGACCAGCGGCAGGCCCAGCAGCCCGCCGTAGAAGGCCAGCGTGCGGGGGGCGTCGGTGGACACCAGGGTCACGTGGTGGAAGCCGAGGGTCGCGAGGTTCTGCATGGTCTCCTCCCGGTGGGACGGGCGGTTCGCGGATCGCGGTGAAGTGCGCCGATCGTTGTGTGTCGTGGCTGTAATTTAAGCTTAAATTAATATCACGCAAGCCCCGCGCCCTTGCCGCGCGGGTCCCTGCGTGCGCGTCAGTTGCACCAGCGCCCCGGGGGCGCGCATCTTGCCGATCCGGTCGCAACTCCAACCCTCCCCCGTCGACGCCATGTTCGTGATCCGTTCCGCCGTGGCCGGCCTGGCCGCGGCTGTGGCCCTGCTGGCTGGCACCCCGGACCCGCACCCACGGGCTCCGCTCTCCGACCCCCTCTACACCGAGGCGCAGGCGCGCCGCGGCGAGGCCGCCTACCGGGACGTGTGCGCGGAGTGCCACACCCTGGCGGAGTTCAAGGACCCCCTCTTCGTATTCGCCTGGGAGGGCGCCTCGCTGGCGCAGCTCTACGCCTACGTCACGGAGAACATGCCCGAGGACGGCCCGGGGTCGCTGCCGGCGTCCCTCTACCGGGACGTGTTCGCGTACATCCTGGAGATGAACGGATATCCCGCCGGGGAGCAGGAGTTCACCGCCGACCTTGAGCGTCTCGCCGCCGTCCCCTTCGAGTCCCGCAAGCCCCCCTCTGCCGGAGTGGACGCGCCATGACCGCGAAGCTTCCGGCCGGCTCCCGGCCGGCCGGCCCCCAGGTGCGCCGCCGCGCACGCCCCTCCCTTCCGATCCGCCGCCTGCTGGCCCGCGCCCGGCTTCCGATCCCCCGGGCCGCGTGGCACGGCGGGCTGGCGGCGGCGGTGCTGCTGCTGGTGGCCTCCGCCCCGCTCGCGGCGCAGCGCACCGGCACCGAGAACGGGGAGTGGCGCTACTGGGGCGGCGACGAGGGGAGCAGCCGCTACACCCCGGCCGACCAGATCACGGCGGAGAACGCCCACCGCCTGCAGGTGGAGTGGCGCTGGTATGCGGCCAACTTCGGCCCCGAGCCCGGCAGCGTCTACCGCGGCACCCCCATCAAGGTGGGGGACCGCCTCTTCACCGTGGCCGGCTCGCGGCGGGCGGTGGTGGCCATCGACGCCGGCACCGGGGAGACCCTCTGGATGTGGCGCATGCGGGACAACCCCCGCTGGGCCGCGTCCACCCGCCAGGACTACGGCAAGGGCGTGGCCTACGCCGAGGTGGACGGCCGCGGCGTGGTGTACGTCATCACGCCGGGGATGTACCTGGCGGCGCTCGACGCCCAGACCGGGCAGCCCGTGCCCTGGTTCGGGCTCAACGGCATCGTCGATCTGCACCTGGGCCTGGGGCCCTACGAGGTGGACCCCGACCGCGGAATCCTGGACTCGGGCGACATCACCTCGTCCTCACCCCCCATCATCGTGAACGGAGTGGTGGTGGTGGGCGCCTCGCACGACCGCGGCTACTACCCGGAGCGCAAGGAGAACGTCCCCGGGCACGTGCGCGGCTACGACGTCCGCACCGGGCGCATGCTGTGGCGCTTCCACGTGCTGCCGCAGCCCGGCGAGTTCGGCCACGACACCTGGGAGGACGACGCCTGGACGTTCACCGGCAACATCTCGCCCTGGGCGCCCCTCTCCGCCGACTCCGAGCGGGGGCTGGTCTTCGTGCCCACCGACACCCCCACCAACGACTACTACGGGGGACACCGCCCGGGCGACAACCTGTTCGGCACCTCGCTGCTGGCGCTGGACGCGGCCACCGGCCGGCGCGTGTGGCACTTCCAGATGGTGCACCACGACGTCTGGAACATGGACAACCCCGACGCTCCGCACCTGGTGGACATCACCGTGGACGGGCGCCGCATCCCGGCGGTGGCGGCGGTGACCAAGCAGGGCTTCACCTACGTCTTCGACCGGGAGACCGGGGAGCCGGTGTGGCCCATCGAGGAGCGGGAGGTGCCGCAGAGCGACGTCCCCGGGGAGAAGAGCGCCCGCACCCAGCCCTTCCCCACCCGGCCGGCCCCCTTCGAGATGCAGGGGATGACCGAGGACCACCTCATCGACTTCACCCCCGAGCTGCGGGCGCAGGCGCTCCGGGTCGCCTCGCTCTACCGCATGGGGCCCATCTTCACCCCCCCCTCGCTCTGGGAGCACCCCGACGGCACCAACGGCGCCTTCGTGGTCCCGGGCGCCAACGGCGGCGCCAACATCCCGGGTGGCGCGGCGGTGGACCCCGAGACCGGTGTGCTGTACGTGGCCTCGCAGCGCGGGCACAGCGTCATCTCGCTCATCCCCGGCGACCAGCGGGGCGAGGTGCTGGGGGGCGACGACTCCAACATGAACTACGTCTCCCGGGGCCCGGGCGGCATCCGGGGACCCCAGGGGCTCCCCCTGCTCAAGCCCCCCTACGGGGCCATCACCGCCATCGACCTCAACACGGGCGAGCAGCTCTGGCGCATCCCCAACGGCGACACCCCCGAGAGCGTCAGGAACCATCCGGCGCTCCAGGGGCTCGAGCTCCCCCGCACCGGCAAGAACGCCCACGCCAACATCCTGGTCACCAAGACGCTCCTCCTCTACGGGGAGGGACGTGGACAGGAGCCCCTGCTGCACGTGGTGGACAAGCGCACGGGCGAGGAGATCGCCGTGGTCGAGCTGCCCGCGCCCACGACCACCGCCCCCATGAGCTATCTGCACGACGGCCGGCAGTACATCGTGCTCTCGGTGGCCGGCAACGGCGAACCTCCCCAGCTGGTGGCCTTGGCCCTCCCGGACGGGGTGTAGGGGTGGCCGCGGCGCACGCCCCGGGAGCCCCGGCGCTCCTCACCCTGACCGTCCCGGCGCTCCCCACCCTGACCGTCCTGGCGCTCCTCACCCTGACCGTCCCGGCGCTCCAGGCCCAGGGGAGGGTGGGGGGAGGGGAAGTCGTGCGTGTACTCCGGTACGAGTTCCAGGGACGTCAGGAGTACGGGGTGCTGGAGCGGGGGGTGGTGCGGGAGCTGCCCGGCTCCGACCTCTTCTCCGCCGCGGTCAGCGCCCCAACGGGGCGGAGTCACCCCCTGCAGGAGGTGCGGCCGCTCGCCCCCCTGGAGCCCGAGCTGGTCGAGAAGGTGGTGGCCGTGGTGCAGAACACGCGCCGCCCGGGGCGCACCACCCCCGCAGCCCACCCGCGCTGGTACGCGCTCTTTCCCACCACCCTGAACCGCCACGAGGGCGAGGTGACGCTCCCCGCCGAGGCGCGGGCGGTGTCCTTCGCCGGCGGACTGGTGGTGATCATCGGCCGGGAGGGGCGCAACATCCCTCCCGAGGC
>JAVVFC010000111.1:0-9172 GCA_032250975.1 Longimicrobiales bacterium
CGGGAGGTGCGCTCCGCCTTCGCCGAGCCGCGGCCGGGGGACGTGCCCGCGATCCTCAAGTTCGACGGGGTGGGCGAGGGCGCCGCAGGCCGGGAGCTGGGCGACCCGCAGCCCTACAACCGCGTGGAGGCGGCCTACGCCCGCATGGCCCGGGAGGCGGGGCTGGACGTGGTCGATGTGCGCCTGCTGGAGAGCGAGGCGGGGCACGCCCACCTGCTGATCCCCCGCTTCGACCGTCCCCTCTCGGAGCGCCCGCTTCACCAGCATTCCCTGGGTGGTCTGCTTCATCTGGACTACAACGACGTGGGGGCCAGCAGCTACGAGGAATACCTCCGCACCATCCTGCGACTGGGGATGCCGCCCGCCGCGGTGCTGGAGGGGTACCGGCGAATGGTGTTCAACGTGCTGGCCGTGAACCAGGACGACCACGTGAAGAACCTCTCCTTCCACATGGACGATGCGGGACGCTGGTCCCTGACCCCCGCCTACGACCTGACCTTCGCCATGGGCGGCCAGTGGACCCGGGCCCACCAGATGCGGGTGGCGGACCGGCGCTCGGGGATCCGCCGGGCCGACCTGGTGGTGGTCGGGCAGGCCTTCGGAATCCGCGCCCCGGGCCGGATTGTGGACCGGATCGGGGACGCGGTGGCCGGCTGGCGCGCCCACGCCGCGGAGACGGGGGTCCCGGCCGGCACGGTCGAGGCCGTGGACCGGGCGCTGGCCGCGCGCCGGGAGGAGGTGGGGTAGGCCGACCCGGCATCGGCGGCCCGGCATCGCCGACCCGGCATCGGCGGCCCGGCCTGCCTCCGCTACCCTCCGGTGACGGCGCCCGCCGCCGAAACCGGCGACAGGTCCGGGAAGTCCTCGACCTGCGCGCACAGGTCGGGTTCGGCAAGAGTGAAGTCGAGCAGGGCCGAGAGTTCGGTGGCGCCGTGGACGACGAGGCCGGGCGCGGCGGGGAGCGAGTCGAGGTCGAGGCCGCGGACGTTGTCGAAGGAGATGAGGGCGTGCTCGCCGTCGAAGACCAGCGCCGGATCGTCGTCCGTGACCAGGACCCAAAAGGTACGCAGGAAGTTGGACTTCGAGATCGTGCTCGCCTCGCCCAGGAACCCGCGGAACACGCGGCGGCGGATCCGGTCGGTGAACAGCCCGTCCCGCTCGACCCGCAGCACGAAGTCCAGACACGCGCTGGGACCGCAGGTGGGGTCGAGGGACGCCTCTTCGACCGCGGCGACCGCGGCGTCGGAGCGTTCGACCAGCAGGGTGGCGAAGGACCCCGTGGAGGCGGTGACGCCCGGGGCTGCGGCGATGGAAGCGACCTGATCGAGCCCTTCAACGACGCCTGAGAGCGTCACCGGATCGGGCCCCACACCGGCGTCGTCGCACCCGGCCAGCACGAGCGTGCCCAGCAGGAAGGCTCCCATCCTCACCCCCGGCCGGGGGCGCCGGTGCGCCGCCCCTCCGGTCTCTCCCCTCGAATCGCACTCGATACGGTGCATTCGTGCCTCCGGGGTTGTCGCACTCGATCGTCGGCTCGGGGTGTACTACGGGCTGCCGCGGAAAGGGTCCGGGCTTCAGAAGCGCAGCCGCCAGCCGACTTCGGCCCGCACGGTGGTGTCGCGCACCCCGGGGGTGTCGGGCTGGTCGTCCTGGAAGGCGAGGTCGCCGCGGGCGGTGCCCCACGCGAGAGGTATCTCCACTCCGGCCTCCAGTACGCGCACCGTCTCGGGGGAGTCACTCAGCTTGTGCCGCGCGGACGCGGAGGTGTTGAGCAGGACGTGCCGGAACCCCACCCGGTACGCTCTGCCGGCGGCGTCCGTGACGAGCGCTTCGGCGGTCAGGAGCCGGCTGTCCGTATCCAGCGAATGGCCAAGCGTACGACCCTGGTAGCTCCACCCGTCCCGGTAGATGAAGTGGTTGTAGGTGGTGCGCAGTTGCGGGTCGGAGAGGCCGAAGACGCTTCCGGCGCGGGTGTCGGCGGCTTCGAGGCGGAGGCGCCAGCCGGCGTCGAGGGCGGGCGCGTACCCCTCCAGGACGACGCCCCCGAGCGCGCTCACCGCCTTGAGCAGAAAGGCGCCCTGGTCCTCGCCCATGAGCTCGCCGTAGGCGGCCCAGGCCCAGGGGCCCACGCGTCCGGCCACGCGGGCGTCCACCGCGGCCAGCTGGTTGCTCGGGTCCTCCGCGGAATCGCCGGTGTTGTCCAGGTCGCCCACGCCGACCAGCGCCTTCACCCAGCGGTCCAGTCCGCAGGCCCGCCCCTCGCCGCAGATCTGGATCCCGCGGCTGAACCCCAGGTCCAGCCACCGGACGGGGCGGATGGCCAGGCGCGTGAGGAGCACGACGGGGTGCGAGACCTCCCGGTCCTCCTCCTGGCGTCCCAGCGAGGCGGAGAGGCTCCAGGGGCCGAGCCAGCGCAGGACGGGCAGGTCGAGAGGCGCGGGTACCAGACGCCGCACCCCGACGCGGGGCAGGGGACGGGCGTTGGTGGAGAGGACCAGCGCACCGTCCCATCCGCCGCCCCACCACTCCTCCGCGGAGCCGGCCCAGGCGGCCCAGTTGCCCAGCCGCACCGCGGCGTGCGTCCCATCCAGCGTCACGTCGCGGCCGCGCTGGTCCTCCCGCCAGGTGCCCGCCAGGCGCAGGTGCACGCGTCCGCCGGCGGCGTGGTGGAGCGCGGCCTGGAGTTCGGCGTCCTGGCGCAGGCCCCCGTCGGCGCTCCCCATCAGCGGGTCGCGGCGACCCGCGCCTCCGGCGATCAGGAGGTGCGTTTCGCCCGGTCGCGCACGCGCACCGGCGGCGGCACGAACGCGCGCCTCGGCGCGGCGGACGTGGGGCGGGAGGGGCGCGGCGACGGCCCGGGGGTCCCCGTCCCCTGGCGCGCCGCCGGCCGCGCTGGCGCGTGCACGGGCGGGTGCGTCCAGCAGCTGCGTGAGCTGGGCCCACGCCAGCGGCCAGGTGGTGACGGGGCCGGAGATGCGCCCGTAGGCGGCCAGGAGTTCCACGTCGCGCCGGAGCGCGGCGTCCGCGGCGTCGGGCCAGAGCTGTGCTTGGGCGGGCGCGGCGGTCAGGGCCAGCAGGCCGGGCAGGATGACGAGCAGCGTGCGCATGCGGGGCGGGGGAGGGAGTTGCCGCCGTCCGGCACGGACAGCGCGTGGAAAAGGAGTATGGCCGGAAGCGCCGGGGCAACCTACACCCCCGAAGTGGGGGCGTCACCCCGGGGAGAGCTTCCCGTTGATGAAGAAATCCTTTGCTTTCGTGGGCCGGCGTGCCTATCCTCGTGCGCGCCCGCTCGCGAGCGCGGATATCCTCCCCCCTCCCGGAAATCTCCGAATGCATCGCCTGGTCCACCGGGTCCGCCCGGCCCTCGCCGCCGCGCTGGCCGCGGCGCTCCTCCCCGGTGCGGGTGCGGCCCAGGACGCGCCCGGGGACGTCCCCCAGGACGCGCCTCGTGACGTGCGCCAGGACGCGTCCGCCCTCCTCCTGCCGGCGGGGGTGCCCAGCGGGCTTCCCCTGGTGCAGCCCAACCGCAACATCCGCCCGGCGGGCGTGGTGCGGGATGGAGTCCGGGAGATCGCGCTCGAGGTGATGCGGTCGGACTGGCGGGTGGAGACCCCAGCCGGCCCCGGGCTGAAGGTGGCGGCAGTGGCCGAGGAGGGCGCCCTCCCCTCCATCCCCGCGCCCCTGATCCGGGTGTCCGAAGGGACGCGGGTGCGGGTGAGGATCCACAACCGCCTGCCGGCGCCCGTTACCGTCTTCGGCCTCTACGACCGGAGCAGGTCCTACGGATCCGCGGAGGCCGACGCGGCGGTCGAGGTGGCGCCCGGGGGGCGGGCGGTCGTGGAGTTCACCGCGGGCGCCGCGGGGACGTTCCTCTACCGGCTCCGCGAGGGCCCCGCGCCGGATCCGGAGACGCTTGACGCCGGGGTGGAGCGGGACCAGCTGGCCGGGGCGCTGGTGGTGGACCCGGCCGACGGGGCGCCCGCGGACCGCATCATGGTCGTCAACATCTTCTCTGAGCCGATGGACCGGTCGGATCCGGACGGCGAGTGGTTCGAGGCGCTGACCATCAACGGGCGCTCGTGGCCCTACACCGAGCCCATCGGGCTTGAGGTCGGGGAACGCGTGCGCTGGCGACTGGTGAACGCCAGTCAGCGTGATCATCCTATGCACCTGCACGGCTTCTACTATGAGGTGCACGCCCGGGGCGACGCCGCCGCGGACACGCTCTACGATGCGCGTGACCGCCGGCTGGTGGTCACCGAGACCATGCTTGCCGGCACCACCATGCTCATGGAGTGGGCGCCGACGCGCCCCGGGCGCTGGATCTTCCACTGTCACCTCTCCTTTCACGTCGCGCCCCACCTCCGTCTTCCCGGGGCGGCGGAGGCGGACCCGGCGCACGCGCACTCCCACATGGCCGGGCTGGTCATGGGGATCGACGTGGCCCCCGGGCCGACGGACCTGGTCGCGACGGAGACCGTGCGGCTCGACCTCTTCGCCAATGAGTACGGGGCGGAGCAGGGGTATCGGTACGGCTTCGCGCGCACGTCCGACTCTACGCCGGACTCCTTCACCGAGGCGCCCGGGCCCCTCCTCGTCTTCAACCGGCACCAGGCCGCCGAGGTCACGGTGCACAACACCATGTCGGTGCCCACCGGGGTTCATTGGCACGGTCTGGAGTTGGATGCATGGGCGGACGGGGTCCCGGACTGGAGCGCCTCCGACGGGCGTGTCTCGCCGGTCATCCACCCCGGAGAGCGCTTCACCTACCGGCTCTCCTTCCTGCGTCCCGGGACCTTCATCTACCACTCCCACCTGGACGACATTCCCCAGCTCACCGGGGGACTGTACGGGCCGCTGCTGGTGCTCCCGGAGGGGGAGCGTTTTGACGCGCGCACTGATCATCCGCTGGTCTGGGGGTGGAACACGCCGACTCCGCAGAGCCTTGGCGACGTGGAACTGAACGGCCGCCAGGAGCAGCCCGAGGGGCGGGCGCTGGTGGGGGAGACGCACCGCTTCCGCCTGATCAACATCGCGCCCGCCGGCCGGGTTTCGGCCTGGATCAGACGGGACAGGGACGGTGAGCCGGTTCCGTACACGCTGCTCGCGAAGGACGGCGCGGACCTGCCCGCGCATCAGCGGGTCCCGGTCGAACACCTCCAGCGCATCGGCGTGGGGGAGACCGCCGACTTCACGTGGACGCCGGCCGAGCCAGGGGTCTACCACCTCCTGGTGGGTCCGGACCCGGAGCAGGCGGCGCTCGTCCAGCGGTGGGTGGTGGAGGCGCGTCCGGCGCGGTAGCCGACCGGGAGCCGATCCCGGCCGGCGTCACCCGAGCGCGTGCCGGGACGACGCCTCCACCGGCCTCCTCACCGTGATCCAGGACCGCCCTCCCGCAGCCGCTGGTGCAGCTGTTCCATGATGCGGAGCCCTTCCTCGAGCTGATCCCCCATGGCGCGCAGGTGCTCCTGCATGCGCTCCATGGTGCGGACCATGGCGGGATCCCCACCGGTGGCGGGATCTCCGGCGACCTCCCTGAGCCGGAGCATGGCCTGGCGCATCTGCTGGGCCATGAGTCCCATGGACTCCCCCATGTCGCGGATCCGCTCGGACTGGCGGAGCCGGTCCTGGGCCCGGGTCTGGTCCTGGACCCGGAGTCGGTCCATGTCCTGCTGGAGCATTCGGTTCATGCTCCGGACCTGTTCTTGGAGGCGCTCCATGCGCTGCGTCATCTGGTCGAGCTGCTGCATGCGTTGCTGCATCTGCTGCATCTGCTGCTGCCTGGCCACCTGCTGCTGGGCCTGCTGCCCCTGAGCCGGCACGGCGGCAAGCAGTGTGAACACCGCTATGGCTCCCCATCCTGCACTGCGTTTCATTCTGATCCTCCTTGGGTCAGGGTCCGGCCGGATCGGCCGGACGCTCGGTCAGCGCCCGTGAAGCCGGATCCGGCCCCCCAGGCTCAGCGACACGTCCGGGGACGACTCGGTGAGTCCCACGCCCGCCCCCAGCGTGATGCCGTACTTTCCACCCGCGGCGACGCTCACCAGCGCCCCCAGCTCCGCGGGCGGGTCCACGTTGTCGATGACGCCGGTCGATCCCGAGAGGGTGAGCAGGCCCGACCACCGCCCTCCGAGCGTCCTCCCCACGCCGACGCCGTAGGAGAGGACGTCGTCGAGAGGGAGGTCGGGCAGGTCGCCGTAGCGCCACCACGACAGGTCCGCGAAGAGCAGCGTGCCGCCGCCGCCGAACGCGGTGGATACCCCCAGGCCCGCGTCGAACTCGCCGGTCCCGACGCCCGACTCCAGGTCGCGCATCGGCAGCTTCACCGCGCCCGTGAGGTCCAGGCCCAGGAAGGCGCCGCGCGACCGGAGCAGCTGGAATCCCGTCGAAACCACGGGATCGGCGAGTTCCACGGACACGGAGCCCGGCGCCGAAACCGAGTCCACGGGACTCCCGGAAGTCTGGGCGGCGACCGGCGGCTGCACGCCGACTCCCATCGCCGATGGCCCACCCCCTCCGCTGCCGCCTCGCCGGCCCATGGGTACCGGCTCACCTTTGGTCCGCTGCGCAACGGCGCTGTGGTCCGGACCGCCGGTCGGGAGGGGAAGCTCCCCCACGTAGGTGACCGCGCGGGAGTCCTGGGCCACCACCGGGATGCCGAGCGAGAGCCGCAGTCGTTCGCCCTGCCAGGTCAGCCCGGAGTAGAGCGTCCAGCTTCGGGTGGTCTCGGTGAAGATGTACCGGCCCTGGGCATACTGGATCGTTCCCGTCCAGGTCAACTCCTGACCCGCCGAGCCCAGGGCGGTCGCGACGACGAGCCCCGTCGTTGTCAGGGCGATGCCGGCCCGTCTCCGGATGGATGCCATGTCTCCCCCCTCGTCGCTTCCGGGAGGGTCGCTACGCTCTTCCGTCCGTCGTCGCCGTGCGGCGCCCGGCGGGGTCCTGTCTATTGGACGCGCCGACCGGGAAAATGGTAACGCGAGGGGCGGACAGGCTCCCGCTCACGATCGACCGGAGGGCCGTCGCTCGCTCATCCCGCCTCCGGCGGCCGTGAGCCCTGCGCCGGTGGCGGACGGTTCACCTCCAGCCAGTAGCGCACCACCCGCTCGAGCGTGTGCGAGAGGTCGTCGAAGCCCACCGGCTTGACCACGTAGCTGTTGGCGCCCAGACGGTAGGCCGCCCAGCGGTCACGCGCCTGGTCGGAGGAGGTGAACATGACGACGGGCACGGACCGGGTGGCCAGCTCCTCGCGCATGCGGCGTAGCAGCTCGAGACCGTCCATCCCCGGCAGCTTGATGTCCAGCAGGGCGAGGCGCAGCGCCGCGGCACGCGGACCGGCGTCGAGCCCGAAGAGGTAGTCGGCGGCCTCGCGCCCATCGCGCACCAGGTGCACGAGGTGACCCATTCCCGCCTGCGCCAGCACGTGCCGGGCCAGGCGGGCGTCGTCACGGTTGTCCTCCACCACCAGCACGGGGCGAGGGACGGCGGGGGACCCGGTCACGGCATGGGGCTCCTGGGATGAGGGAGTCGGAAGGTTACGCACGCGCCGGCGCCCGGCGTGCCGTCGGCGTGGATCTCGCCCCCGTGCCGGCGGACGATGCGCTCGACGATGGCGAGGCCGATGCCGCTCCCGGGGAAGTCGTCCCCGTGCAGCCGTCCGAAGATGTCGAACATGCGCGGAGCGAGCGCCGCGTCGAAGCCGACGCCGTTGTCGCGCACCCGGTATTCGGGGCCGCGAGGGCCGGTGTGGGCGGTGATTTCGATGCGGGGCTCGGGCACGGGAGCGGAATACTTGACGGCGTTGTCGAGCAGGTTGACCAGCACCTGCTGCAGGAGCGGGGCACTCCCCCAGGCGTCCGGGAGCGGGCCCTTCACCACCCGGCCGCCGTACCCGGGGTGAGCCGTGCGGACGCGCTCCAGGGCGGCCTCCGCAGTCGCGTCCATGTCCACGGGTCCGAAGGTCGGCGCCTCCTGCACCGTGCCCGAGAGCCGGAGCAGGTCGTCCATCAGGGCACCCATGTCCAGGGCGGCGCGGGCGATGGAGCGCACCAGTTCCTCGCCCCGGCTGTCCAGCCAGGCGGCGTGATCCCGGAGCAGGATCTCGGCGTAGCCGTTCACCGCCCGCAGCGGGGCGCGCAGGTCGTGGGCGATCGAGTGGCTGAAGGCCTCCAGCTCCCGGTATGCGTCCCGCACCTCCTGTGTGCGCTCCTGCACCTGGTCCTCGAGGGTGTCGCTCAGGCGGCGCACCTCCCGCTGGGCGCGAACGCGGTCCGTCACGTCGTGCGCGACGCTCACCACCACCCTGCGCCCGTCGGGGAGGCGGCCGACCGGGTTGGAGTGGAAGTCCCAGACGCGCACTTCACCGCTGTGGGTGCGGATGCGGAACTCCCCCTCGTGCACGGGCGCCTGCAGGTCGTACAGACGGCGGATGCCCGCCATGACCCGGGGCGCTTCCTCCCCGTAGGCGAGGGCGGTCCATGCTTCCATCGAGGGGAAGTCCTCGGGTGGGTATCCGGTGATCTCGGTCCAGGCGTGCGAGGCGGCCAGCACCTCACCGTCCTCGGCGTGCAGCAGCAGCGGGGTCGGCGTGGCGCGCAGGGCGCGGATGTGCAGCGCCTCGACGCGCGGGCCGGGGCCGGCCCCCAGGAGGTTCATGGGACCGCCTCCTTGCCCTCACCCGGTCCGGCCGCGGGCGCCGTCGCCGGATCGCTGGCGGAGCCCTCCTCCGGTCCGATCTCCGGGGTCGCCCCCGCCCTCGCCATGGCCCGCTCCACGGCCGCGCGCAGCTCGTCGAAGGTGAAGGGCTTGGTGATCCGCGGGACGCCCTGCAGCACGTCGTTGGCCTCGTCGGAGGGCGAGAATTCCAGTCCGCTCACAATCAGGAAGGGCGGACGCCGCGCCCACGCGCGGGTGCGCTGCAGCAGCATGGCGCCGCCGCCCCGGGGCATGACCAGGTCCGCCACCACCAGGGCCAGGCGGTCCCGCTCCCGTTCCAGCAGGGCCAGCGCCTCGTCCCCCCGCCGGGCCGGCAGCACCGTGAAGTCCATGCGCTGCAGGAGGCGCACCATCAGCTGGCGCACGTCGTCCCGGTCCTCCGCCAGCAGCACGGTGCCGGCGCCCGGGGTGGCGGCCCCCTCACTGCCCGCGGGGGCGGGGGCCCCGTTACGGCGGG
>JAVVFC010000112.1:0-9166 GCA_032250975.1 Longimicrobiales bacterium
CCCCACACCAGCTCGCGCCCCGGCCGCAGGCCTACCGCGCGCACGCGCCGCCGGTCCCGCTCCCACACCTCCAGCACGGTGCGATCCTCCACCCGCCGCAGGAAGGCCAGGCGCCCCCCGTCCGGCGCCCACACTTCGCCCCCGGTCTGCACCGCCCCCGGGAAGACCGCCACCTCGTCGCCGGTGGCGGCGTCCAGCACACGAAGCTCGTTGCGCGCGGGCGCCACGTACGTGGGATCGCCGAAGCGGAAGTGGTCCGTACCCATGCGGCTCCGCGCCGTGCTGACGCGCGCCGCCACCCAGCGGGCATCCGGCGTGACGTCGGCGATGGAGACGGTGCGCACGCCGAGCGCGTCATCGACCGTGAAGGGGCGGAACGCCTGCGCGGACGCCGGGGCGGCCGGGACCAGCAGCGGGAGCACCAACGTGACCAGCAGCGGGACCCGCACCGGGACCCGCAGCGCGGTACCCGCTGCCCTGCGGCGGCGGGGCGTCAGCGCTGAGGGCCGGGACGGGCTGCGGGGAAAGGACAGGCTGCGGGGACCGGCCGGACGACGGGGACCGGCTCGGTGGGGGCTCTGCATCGATATCCTCCGCGGGTTGGGGTTCCGGGCGGGATAGCTTATCCCCCGGGCCGAGCCCGCGCCACGGATCGTCGGGCGGGATCGGCGGGCCGGGATCCGCATGCTGGCGCTTTTCGCGCCGGCGCCCCATTGTGGAGAGCATGCACGCACCCTCCCCACCCGGCACCACCCGCCCGTGGCCTGGCTCCCGCCTCCGGGGACGCCGGCCGCACGTGCGCTTCCGGGCCCGGTGCGCCGGCGTCGCCCTGCTGCTCCTGGCTGCCGGAGGCGCAGGCGCGCAGGTCCGTACCGATCCGGTGCGGGCCCCCGCATCGGACACGCTGGCCGCTCCGGCGCCCGACCTCCTCATGGGACGCTCGGTGCGCGCATTCCCGATCCTGGATTACGACGGCGACGAGGGTCTGGGGTACGGATTCCTGGCCGGAATCCACGAGTACGGGGACGGCAGGCAGTTACCCCACGCCTGGAACCTGCAGACCAAGGTGGAGTTTTCGGCCGGGGGCAAGCGCGACATCTCGGTCTTCTTCGACGATCCGGAAGCGCTCGGTCCGGGGTGGCGCCTGGTGGTGCGCGGCGGCCTGGAGCGGCTGGTTTCCGCGCCCTTCTACGGTCTGGGGAACCACGTCCCCTTCGTGGCCGCGCTCGCCCAGGGGGAGAACCCCGACTTCTACACCTTCGGGCGTACCCGCATCGAGGGGGCGTTCACGCTGCACCGCACCCTCGGCTCCACGCCCCTGCGTCTGCTGGCCGGCGCCGGCTTCACCCGGGTCACGGTCGCGCCCGTTCCCGACGGTGAGGGCACCACGCTGCTCTCGCAGAGCGTCCGGAACGGTGCCCTCGCGGAGGGCGAAGGGTGGTACAACCATCTCCGCGCCGGGCTGGTCTGGGACACGCGCGACCGCGAATCCGGCCCCCGGCGGGGCACCTGGAGCGAATTCCTGGTGGAGGGAGTGCCGGGCGCCCTCGGCAGTGAGCGGACCTTCCTGCGCTGGACCTTCACCGATCGCCGATATCTGCCCCTCGGGTCCCGCCTGGTGCTGGCGCACCGGGTCATCCTGCAGGGGGTCCGCGGCGACGCACCCTTCCACGAGCTCTCCCGCATCCCGGGCTCGCTCAAGGAGCAGGAGGGGCTCGGCGGCTCGCGCACGGTGCGCGGGCTCCTCCACGCCCGCTACCTGGGGCGGGGGCTGGCGGTGTGGAACACCGAATTCCGCTGGAGCGCCGGTCAGGTGCGGGTGGTGGGCCGGGACCTGAACGTGGTGCTCTCCACCTTCCTGGACTCGGGCCGGGTGTGGGATTCCGGCCCCCGTCCGGCGGACTTCCTGCAGGACCACCACTGGGGGTACGGCGGCGGGGTCCGCGTGGGGCCCACCCAGGACTTCATGATCTCGCTCGACCTGGGGCGGTCGGTGGAGACGGGCACCCAGTTCTATCTGGGAGTCGGCTACCTCTACTGACCCCGACGCGGGGCGCGCTCACCCGAGCCACGGCCCGGGGCGCCGCCGACGCGGCGTCAGTACCCCGCCAGCCCGCGCAGCAGGACCATCACCAGCGTGGCGGCGACGATCACGCCCACCACCGCCAGCGCCCGCCTTCGGCGGAGACGGACCCGCGCCAGCTCGGTCCGGTGCAGGTAGAGCGGGGTCTCCACGGGGTCCGGTACGCCCTGGCAGCGCCTCAGGGGCGCCCGCGGACCGCGCGCCCAGGGGGTGCGGTACACGCGGGTCGTGTCGACGCCCGGGTGGGGGGCGGCATTGTCCCCGTCCGACGCGTTCGCCTCCCCCCCGGGCACCATCCATGCCCGGTGGCGGCGTTCGCGTCGCTCGTGCCAGCGTCCCATCAGCGTATCCGTCGAGTCATCGAGTTCCCTCGTTCCCGCCCCCGGCGCCCGCGTGCCGGCGAGACGTCTTCCGGCTTGCAGGAGTCGTGCCCATGCCGGGTCCCCCACCCGACGCGGTATTCGGGCCGGTCCCGCGCCCCGGCGGTGCGTGTAAGCAACTTAGATTGTTGCGTGTGCGCAACAACCTCTTCCGGGCGGGCGCCGTCACGGGCGGGTGTGCTCACCGCGCGCCGGATACCGCTGGAACCACCCCAGGATGTGCGCCACCTTGGCCACGAGCTGGCTGGGGCGGGACGCGATCCCGTGCGATGCCTCGGGAATGCGGACCATCGCCGCGGGCACTCCGCGCAGCTTCAGGGCCGCGTAGTACTGCTCGGTCTCGGACATGGGCGTCCGGTAGTCCACCTCACCGGTGACGAGCATGGTGGGGGTGGAGACGTTCCCCACCCGTGAGAGAGGCGAACGCTCCCAGTAGTGCTGGATGTCCTCCCACGGCATGCGTCCGAACCAGTACCGCGCGAAGAAGGGAATGGCGTCGGCGTGCAGCACGAAGCTGGCCCAGTTGATGACCGGCTTCTGGACGGCGGCGGCCGCGAAGCGGTCGGTGGTGCCCACGATCCACGCGGTCAGCACGCCGCCCCCCGAGCCTCCGGTCACGAAGAGCCGGTCGGGGTCGACGTAGCCACGCTCCAGCACCGCGTCCACCCCCGACATCAGGTCGAAGTAGTCGTTTCCGGGGTAGGCGTGGTGGATCAGGTTCCCGAACTCCTCCCCGTACGAGGTGCTGCCGCGCGGATTGGTGTAGAGAACCACGTACCCGGCGGCCGCGTAGAGCTGCACCTCGGCCGAGAAATGCGGGCCGTACGCCGCGAACGGTCCGCCGTGGATCTCGAGCAGCAGCGGATGGCGCGCATCGGGGTCGAAGCCCGGAGGACGGACGATCCACCCCTGCACCGGGCGTCCGTCGTAGGACGACTCCCACCAGATCTCCTCGATCTCGCCCAGCGTCCGGTGTCCAAGCAGCTCCTCGTTGAGCCGGGTCAGCCGCCGGACTTCGCCCCCCCGGGCAACCAGGGCGACATCCGCCGGATGCTGGGGCGAGGTGAGGGTGTAGGCCACCGAGCCGCCCGCGTTCACCGAGAATGAGCCGCCGCTGTACGGGCGACCGACGGCCGTACCCCCCAGCGCTCCGGCCACCGGCCGCACCTCTCCCGAGAGCGCGACGTGGGCCACCCGGCCCTCCCCCTCGTCGGTGTACTGCACGAAGAGTCCCCGGCTGTCGGCGCTCCAGTGGAGCGCCTCCACGTCCCGGTCGAGTCCGGTCTCAACCTCGCGGGTCCCGGATCCGTCCCGGTTCATCACGTACAGGCGCGTCACCTGGTAGCCCTGCAGCCGGTCGTCGTACCCGGTGTAGGCGATGCGGCGGCCGTCCGGCGAAACGTGCGCATTGCCGTCCGGCCCGTAGCGGTCGGTCAGGCGGGAGAGGGCCCCGTCCGCGAGCCGGACCTCCCAGAGATCGGTGTCGGCGGGCTCCAGCTCCGCGTCCGGTCGCCGGTTGGCGGACACGATCAGGCTCCCGCCGTCCGGAGTCCAGACCGGCTGGGCGTGACTCCAGGGTCCCGACGTGACCTGCCGGGCGCTCCCGCCCTCGGCCGGTACCACGAAGACGTGGGTGTGACCCCGGCGAGCGAAGCCCCTCCGTCCATCGTTCCGGTACTGGACCTGCTCGATGACCACCGCGGGCGCCGCCCACTCCGCGCCTTCCGGGGCGGTGGGCATGTCCACCGCGAGGGTCGGTGCGGGCTCGTCCTCCACGAACATCGTGAAGGCGATCCACCGACCGTCCGGCGACCAGGCAGGGCTCCCGGGCGCCTCCGTGAGGTGCGTGAGGGTGGCTTCCTGCCCGGAGTCCATCCAGCGCACACGCAACTGCGGTGACCCGTCCCGCGACGAGACCCAGAGCAGGCGGTCGCCCGAGGGGGACCAGCGCGGAGCGGAGGCGGACCCCTCGCCGCCGGTGAGCGGACGGTGGTGCGCGCCGTCGGCGGAGACCATCCACAGATCGGTGCGCGTGCCGTCGGTCATCACGTCGAAGGCGTTCCGCACGTAGACGACCCGGCTCCCGTCGGGCGCGATCTGCGGGTCGGTGGCCCACTCCAGATCGAAGACGTCCATCGGGCGCAGAGCCCCCGCCGCCGGGGCGGACTGGCCGATGGCCGGGCGCGCGGGCGCGAGCACCAGGAGCGTGAACAGGGCTGCGGTCCATCGGCGATGCATGGGACTCCTCCCCCGGAGCTGGACGGGTGATGCGGCGGCGCCCACCGGGTCGGCGACCCCGCGGGCGCCCCGGGCGGAGGCAACCTCCGATGTCGGGGCGGTGCAGGCAAGTCCGGAGGGGGACCTCCGCGTCGGGGCCGGGCTCACCGTGGCTCGGATCCACCGTCAGCCCGACAATGCCGTCGACCGGATCGCGTCCCCGCCTCGGTGGTATCATCTTTCAGACTCGCCCGCGCCCCCCCGCACACACACTCAGAACCCGAGGAGCCGAATCATGCCTGAGACGGCGTTCGCCTACGGCATCCGCAAGACCGTCCCCCTCACGCCGGACCAGGCCGACGCCCGCGTCCGTGAGGAACTGCAGAAGGAGGGGTTCGGCGTGCTCACCGAGATCGACGTGCGGGCCACCCTCAAGGACAAGCTCGACGTGGACTTCCGGCCCTACCGCATCCTGGGGGCCTGCAACCCGGCGCTGGCGCACCAGGCGCTCTCGGCGGAGACCGACATCGGCCTGCTGCTGCCCTGCAACGTGATCGTCTACCAGGGAGAGCGTGAGGGAGAATCGGTGGTCGCGGTCCTCGACCCCGAGACGCAGCTCTCCATCACGGGTCGGGACGACATCGCACCGCTCGCGCGCGAGGTGCGGACCCGCATGGAGCGAGTGCTGGCCGCGGTCTGACGCGCCCACGCGCGTCCGGGACCGGCTACCCGCCCGCGGGGCGCTCCCGGCCGACTCCGCTCCCGACCCCCGCTTCGAAGCCCGCCGCGCGCATACGCGCGACCAGCGCCCGGGCCTCCTCGGGGGTGGCGAAGCGCCCCACGCGCACGCGGTAGAAGTCACTCCCCTGCACGGTGACGACGCGGGCCGGGTAGCCGGCCGCCCGCAACCGCTCGGCAAGGGCGCGCGCACCCTCGAGCGCGGTGAACGCGCCCGCCTGCGCGGCGAATTCAGCGCCCGCACCCGCACCCGCGTCCGCGGCGGTACGCTCCCCCGCTCGCGACGCGCGAAGCGGTGGCTCGGTCGACGGCCGTGAGGCCGGGGGGGCGCCCGCGGCCTCCGACGAATCGAAGGCGGACCCGTGCCGCCCGAGCCACGCCACCGCCTCCAGGCGGGCCGGGTCCCCCGGATGGTCCCGCTCCAGCACGCGGAAGTGGGCCGCCGCCTCCCGCAGGTCACCCCGCGCCGCGGCGCTCTGGCCCAGGCGCAGAAGGGCCGAGGCGGTGAACGGACCACCCGGGTACTCCAGCACCAGCTGCCGGTAGATCACCGCCGCCTGCGCGGGATCGAGCGTCAGGACGCCGCGCAGCCAGAGCTCCCGCTGGCGGTCGTCGCGGCCGGGGCGCGGGTGGGCGCCCGACCAGGCCACCAGCGCCTCGCGTGCCTCCGCGACCCGTCCGTCCCGCAGCAGCGCGTCCACGGTGTCCAGGCTCTGGGCGCCCGCGGTCGCGGGCAGTACCGCCAGCGCCATCACCGCCGCCAGCGTCGCCACGGCTACCAGCCCCGGCAGCGCCGGGTGCCGGCTCATGCCCCCCCCGCCATGCATTCCAGCAGCCACGACTGCAGGAGCGCCTCGCCGGACATCGAGGACGACTTCATGCGCCGGTCGGCCCGGCGCAGCCCGTCCAGGGCCGAGGCCACCTGGCCCGCCGTCCAGGCGCGGGCCTGCGGGGGGATCCGGGCGCCGATGAAGCGCTGCAGGCGGGGGGGCAGCACTGCGGCCAATGCCTGGGGTCCGGAGGTCCGGACCACGCCGATGCGCAGGAGGTGGGTGGCCAGGGAGTGCACCAGCCCCACCGGGGACTCCCCCTGATCGATCAGGGTCCGCAGCTGGGCGAGCGCCTCCGGAAATCGCCGGAAGCCCACCAGATCGACCCACTCCCAGCGGTCCACGCTGGGGAGGTGCGTGCCGGCGGCGGCCACGTCCTCCCGGGTGATGGCGCGCCCCTCCTCCGCGTACTCGGCCAGCTTCCCCAGCTCCTGCTCCAGGACGCCCAGGTCGGTGCCCACCGCCTGGGCCAACGCACGCGCCGCGCCGGGCTCCAGCTCCACGTCCAGCGTCTCACGCGCCTGCTGCACCAGCCAGCCGGGCACGTCGTCCAGCTTGAGCGGGCGGAACTCCAGGGAGCGCGCCGCGCGCGCCAGGTCGCCGTAGAAGCGGGCGCTGGAGGGCGGCGTGCAGGCCAGGATCAGCGCCAGGCCGGGCGGCGGGGACTTGGCGGTGGAGACCAGCAGGTCGCGCGCCCGCGCGGAGCCCGCCAGCGCCTCCACCTCGGTGACCACCACCACCCGCCACTCCGCCATCATGGGCGGCGTGGCCAGCACCGAGGCCAGCGTCTCGAGCTCCAGCTCGCGGCCGCTCAGACGGTCCAGGTTGAAGTCCCGGGTGGCGGGATCCAGGTGCGCCTCCGTCAGGGCGCGCACGGCGCGCGCCTTGCGGTGCTCGTCCGCCCCGTGCAGGTAGAAGACGCCGCCGGGTCCGCCCCGCTCCAGGAGCCGGAGCGCCGGCTCGGCGGCCGCCACCCGCGCCGCGGTCACTCCAGGCCCAGCTGCGCCGTGACGGCGGTCGGGGCGTACCCCTGCAGCACGGGGGCGTAGCGCCGGAAGAGGTCCCGGGGCTCTCCCCAGAGTCGGCCGGCGGGGAACGCCGCCAACGAGCGCACCGCGGGCGTCCAGGGCAGGAGCTCGATGTCGGGGAGGACGCCCTGCATGGGCCGGGTGGGGAAGGCGGCCACGATGGGAGGCAACTCCACCTGGGCCGGGCGCGTGAGGAGGAGCGGCGCCCAGGCTGCGGTCACCAGCACCACCGCCATGCCGAAAACCACCGCCATGGCCGATCCGGACGACGCCGGCTGGCGCCCCAGCTGGCCGAGCGCACGACGGGTGTCCCGCCGCAGGCGGAGTTCCAGCTCGGGCTCGAAGCCGTCCGATACCGCCACTTCGGGGAAGGAGCGCAGCAGTGCGACCCCACGCCGGTACACCGCCTCGTAGCGGCGGCACTCCGGACAGGTCGCGAGGTGGGCGCGGGCCGCCTCCGCAACGTCCGGAGCGGCCTCGCCGTCCACGTAGTCCGAGAATCCTTCGATGAAGTCGGTGCAGGTCATGGTGGGCTCGAGCGTGGGTCGGATACCTGTGGTACCGGACGGGCGCGAGCCGGGTTCCCGGACGGCGCGACCCGCGGCCCGGCCCGGGCGCGAGCCACTCCGGGCCGCTACTCCACCATGGGGGCGATGATCTGCGCGAAGTTGTTGCGGGCGCGGTTCAGGCGGCTCTTGACCGTGCCCAGGTTGCACCCGGTGATCTCGGCGATCTCCTCGTAGGTCTTCCCCTCGATCTCGCGCAGCACGAACACCACCCG
This sequence comes from Longimicrobiales bacterium, assembly GCA_032250975.1. GTDB lineage: Bacteria > Gemmatimonadota > Gemmatimonadetes > Longimicrobiales > Gaopeijiaceae > Gaopeijia. The sequence continues at coordinate 8,058 of JAVVFC010000112.1, forward strand.
GTGATGCTCGGGGAGCTGCGCCACCGCCTCCTCGACCTGCCCGCGCAGGAATCGCTTTCGGAAGAGGTCGTCGGGCTTGTACTGGGTGTCCTCCCACTCCAGCGGCCGGTGGTCGGCGTCCCAGTTCTGCTTCAGGGTCTGGAAGAGCACGAGCGGGTTGCGGGACCGGTTGCGCAGCTCGTTCTTGGCCAGGTTGCTGGCGATCGTGTAGATCCAGGTGGAGAACTTCTTGGACTGGTCGAAGCGGTGCAGGTGCCGGTAGACGCGCACGAAGGTCTCCTGCACCAGGTCCTGGGCGCGCTCGCGGTCGCCCACCGTGCGGTAGACGAAGTTCACCAGCCGCGCATCGTAGCGCCGCACCAGCTCGCCGAAGGCACGCTGCTCCCCGTCCAGGAAGGCCTGCACCACCTGGCTGTCGGTGAGATCCTTGAGGACCCGGCGGCGAAGGACGGCCTCGCCCATCGACAGGGCCTGACTGCGGTCGGTCCGTCGCGCTGCACTCGATGCCATAGTGTCCTCCACCCCGGACTGAGGTCCCGGCGCCCGGCGTCCGCCGGGCATCCGCCCGTCTCTTCGATGCACCATCCATGCCAGGGGTTGCCCAACGGAACCGCGCCCGTTTCCCGGCCTTCCCGGCCCCCGCCGTCCCCTTTCGATGACATACGAGAGGACAGGGTGACCCGTTACGGCGTCACTCCCGGCTCCTCCGCCACACCCCGGCCCACCACGAACTGCGCCGCGTACAGAATCGTGGCCACGCTCTTGCAATCCTCGATGGTGCCGTCCCGCACCCACGCCACGGCGCGGGAGAAGGGGACCCGTACTACTTCGACGAACTCGTCGCGGTCGAGCCGGGTTTCCCCGGGCGTCAGATCCCAGGCCACGAAGAGCCGGATGACCTCGTCGGTGAAGCCCGGAGTGGTGAAGATACGCGTGAGCGGGGCCAGCCGCCCGGCCCGGTGGCCGGTCTCCTCCTCCAGTTCGCGCATCTCCCCGTCTACACGGATCCGGAGGAACCCCGAGCGCCGCAGTTCCTCCAACAGTGCCCGGTGCTCCCCCTTGCGGCCCTGGACGACGGGGGAGAGCACTTCGAGACGGGTGCCCTCGGG
>JAVVFC010000113.1:0-8945 GCA_032250975.1 Longimicrobiales bacterium
CGCCCGTATGGGTAGACTCAACACATGACGACGCTCTCCATTGCGGCCCAGGTCGCGCTCGTCCTCCTCGGCGTGCTCGCCCTTGCGGGAGTCGCCTCCCTGCTGGTCCTCATCCGTCAGGTCCGCCGGATCGGCCGACGTCTGGATCGGGAACTCGGGCCCCTGCTGGACCGGGGCAAGGTGGTTGCGGGCAACCTGGAGTCCATCACCGGTCAGGTCCGCGGCGACGTAGAGCGGGTGCACGCCTCGGTCAAGGCGCTCTCCGACCGGCTCAACCAGGCGTCTTCCCGCATGGAGGACCGCATCGAGGAATTCAACGCCCTCATGGAAGTGGTCCAGGGGGAGGCCGAGGGTGTCTTCCTGGACACCGCCGCGACCGTGCGCGGTCTGCGAGCGGGCGCACGCGAACTGGCGAATCCGGAGACCGATACCCCGGAGCCCGATCCAGAGCGGCGGGGGGAGCGTACCGGCCGGCTCGGGGAAAGGGAACGGTCCGCCTGAAGGATCCGCCGGTGTTCGCCCTGCTCGCCGTTCTGCTCTGGCTGTCGATCCCGGAGCCGGCGTTCGCCTGGGGACCGGGGACCCACGTCGCGCTGGGCGAGCTGGTGCTGGGATCCCTCTACCTGCTGCCCCCCGCCGTGCGGGCGGTTCTGCAGCGCTATCCGATCCACTTCCTGTACGGCAACGTCGCGGCGGACATTTCCTTCGCCAAGAAGTACGTGCCCGAGGGCCGCCACTGCCACAACTGGCACGTGGGGGAGGAGATCGCCGAGGAAGCGGCGCGCACCTCCGAGGCGATGAGGGCCGTGGCGCTCGGGTACCTGGCCCACCTGGCCGCCGACACCGTGGCCCACAACCTCTACGTGCCGCGGCGCCTGCTGCTCACCTCCACCACGGCCGCGGTGGGCCACACGTACTGGGAGCACCGTATGGACGTGCACGTGGGCGAGGAGTACCTGGGCAAAGCACGGCGTCTCGTATTTCAGAACGATCATTCTGAGGCTGACGCGCTCTTCGACAAGGTCCTGAGTTCCACGCTCTTCTCGTTTCGCACCAACCGGCGGCTCTTCCGCGGCATGATCCAGGTCCAGGGGGACGACCGCTGGATCGGCGTGTTCGACCGCATCCTGCGCCGCTCCCGCTTCGACGTCCCCGAGGCGCTGGTCCACCGCTACCTGGCCCTGTCCTACGACAGCGTAGTGGACTACCTGCGCAGCCGTCGCCAGGCCTCCCCCGCGCTGCTGGATCCGATCGGGGACCTGAACCTGAAGCTGGCCAAGAAGGTGCGGCGGCTGGCCATGGCTCGGGGGGGGGCGGCGGACCCCGCGCAGCTGGTCGCCGCCGCAGACGACTTCTTCCCGCTCCCCTCCGAACCCCTGGTCTTCTGGCCCGAGATGCAGCGCCTGGGGCTGGAGCTGGACCCCTGGGAGGCGCCCCCTCCAACGGACCTGGGTCACGCCCCCCAGCTGGCCACCCCCGATGTGAACGGCGCGGCCTGACGCGCTCAGTCCCAGTCCCGCTCCAGACCGGCGTAACGCACCAGCAGCCGCTTCCGCCCGGCCTGGTCGAAGTCCACCGTGACCTTGGTGTCCCTTCCGAAACCGGTGATCTCCAGCACCGTACCGGAGCCGAAGCTGGCGTGGGCTACCCGCTCACCCTTCACGTAGCGGGGAGCGTCCTGATTGACGGCGGCTTCGTCCAGCTCCACGTAGGGCCCCCCTCCCTGGAAGGCGTCCCCGCCACTGCGGGCGCGCGGGGTCCGGCTCCCGGCGTCGGCACGAAGGGTGGCGGAGCGGCGCGTCTCCAGCACCGACTCGGGGATCGCTTCCACGAAGTGGGAGAGGCGCCCGTACATGAAGTCCCCGGCGCGGCGACGCTGGCGTGCGTGGGTCAGATAGAGCCGGTCCTGCGCACGCGTGATGCCGACGTAGAAGAGGCGCCGCTCCTCCTCGAGCTGATCCGGATCGTCGTAGCTCCGGGCCAGGGGGAAGAGCCCGTCCTCCAGGCCGGAGATGAACACCACCGGAAACTCCAGACCCTTGGCGTTGTGCAGGGTCATGAAGGTGACCGCATCGGCGTCCGGGTCGAGCCGGTCCACGTCGGCCACCAGCGCGACCTGCTGCAGGAACAGGTCGAGCTCGCTGAAGGCGTCTACCTCCTCGGGCTCCAACTCGGGCCGGAGGTCGGCATCGAAGTCCAGCGCCCCGGCGATCAGCTCCTTGACGTTCTCGACCCGGTCCTCGCCCTCGGGGCCCTCGTCCCGCAGCGCGGCGAAGAGATTCAGTTCCTCGGCGAGTTCCTCGAGCAGATCGCCCACCCGGAAATTCGCGGCGCGGACAGAGAAACGCTGGATGAGCGCCGCGAAGGACTCGAGCCCCCGGGCGCCGCCCGGCGGGAGGCCCGGCAGCGTGGCAGCCCGCTCGGCCGCCTCGAGCAGCGCCAGGCCCTGCGCGCGGGCGCCCTCCAGAAAACGCTCAACCGACGCCGCGCCGATCCCCCGGCGCGGATAGTTCACAACCCGCAGGAAGGCGTCCTCGTCGCGCGGATTGGAGATCAGGCGCAGGTACGCCAGCAGGTCCTGAATTTCCCGACGTTCGTAGAAGCGGACCCCACCGACGATCTGGTACGGGATACCGCGCCGGCGGAAGGCATCCTCGAGCGCGCGCGACTGGGCATTCGTGCGATACAGGATGGCGAAGTCGCGGTAGTTGTGGAGGGCGGGGCCCTCCTGGTAGCGCGTTTCGATCTCGGACAGAATCCAGCGCGCTTCGTCCCTCTCGTCCCCGCACTCCACCAGGGTGATCGGCTCCCCGCCGGCACGCTCGGTCCGGAGCGTCTTGCCCTTGCGGCGGGTGTTCAGGGAGATCACGGCGTTGGCGGCCTGCAGGATCACCTCGGTGGAGCGATAGTTCTGCTCCAGCCGCACCACGCGCGCTCCGTCGAAGGCCGCTTCGAAGTCGAGGATGTTGCGGATGTCCGCCCCCCGCCAGCCGTAGATGGACTGGTCGTCGTCCCCCACGACCATGAGATTGCCGTGCCCCCCGGCCAGCAGTTCCAGGAAGCGGAACTGGGCCCGGTTGGTGTCCTGATACTCGTCGACCAGCAGGAACGCGAAGCGGTCCGCGTACTGACGCAGAACCTCCGGGTGCCGCTCCAGCAGGGTCACCGGCTCCACGAGCAGATCGTCGAAGTCGAAGGCGTTCTGGGCCCGCAGCGCCTCCTGGTAGGCGGGGTACACGCGCGCCGCCTGACGCAGCAGCAGGTCGAACCCCTCGCCGTGCTCCCGCAGGAAGTCTCCCGGACCCACCAGTTGGTTCTTGGCCGCGCTCATGGCGGCGCGCACGGCCTTGGGATTGAAGCGCTTGGGGTCGATCTGCAGCGCCTCCTGGGTCCGCTTCACCTGGCGCAGACTCTGCTCGGCGTCGTAGATGGTGAAGGCGTTGTCCCACCCGAGCAGGGGGGCGTGCCGCCGCAGCAGGCGCGCGCCCAGCGCATGGAAGGTCCCCACCCACATGCCCCGGGGCTCGGCGCCGAGCATGGCGGCGATCCGCTCGCGCATCTCGGCGGCCGCCTTGTTGGTGAACGTCACCGAGAGGATGCGGGACGGGGGCACCCCGTGCCCGATCACCAGGTGAGCCACGCGCGTGGTCAGCACGCGGGTCTTGCCGGAGCCCGCTCCCGCCAGCACCAGGGCGGGGCCCTCTACGTGTTCCACGGCCGCGCGCTGCTGTGGATTCAGGGTTGTGAGATCGAGCGAACCGGTTGCCGGCAATGCAGTTGTCCTGGCTGAGCGAAAGTCTCTTGCGAATCCATCCCCCCGGATCCCATCAACGGCCCGCGGGGAGGTGGATGAGGAATGTGGCCCCGGCCGTCTGTCCGTCCAATAGCTCGATGCGTCCGTGGTGGACGCCCTCGATGATCCGGCGGGAGAGGGCCAGCCCCACTCCCCATCCGCCCGACTTGGTGCTCACCCCCGGGTCGAAGATGCGGTCACGGATTTCGGGATCGACGCCCGGACCGGAATCGGAGATCCGCAGCACCACGCGCTGATTGGCCCGATAGGCCCGGATCTCGATTCGTCCCCCACGCCCCGCGAGGGCGTCCAGCGCATTCTTGACGACGTTCTCCAGCGCCCAGGCCAGCAGCACCTCGTTGCCCTTGATGGGCGGCAGGCCGGGCGTCAGGTCAACGCGCAGCTTCACCCCCGACCCGAAGCGGGGGAGGCGGGCCTGGAGGTACTGCTCCAGGTCCCGCACCACGTCCTCCACCGTGAGTGTCTCCAACTCGGGCTCTCGCCCGATCAGTTCGAAGCGGTGGGACACTCGCTCCAGCCGATGCAGGTCCTCCTCGATGGCGCCTGCGATCTCGGTCTCGCGCAGGGCGCCCGGCCGTTCCTCCGGCGCCAGGCGCAGCACCTCGAGCCACCCCTGCAGCGAAGAGATGGGGGTTCCCAGCTGGTGCGCGAGCTCCCGGGCCATGGACGTCCAGGCGCGCTCGGCATCCGCCCGCCGCTGCGCCCGGATCACCGCGAATCCGATCAGCACCGTCAGCAGCAGCCCGACCGCCTGGAATCCCGCGATCCAGACCATGCCCCGCACCTCCGGCGTCTCGCCGTAATGGAGGTGCGAATCGGGGAGCGTTCCCACCGGCGGGTTGCGTTGATCCAGGCGGCGCACGTAGCGGCGGATGCGCTCCTGCCCCTCCGCGGTGGCCGGATCGGCGTCGAAGGGCAGGTTCTCCACCGCCACCACCGTGTCCCCCGCACCCATGACCACCAACGGAATTCCGGTGGCCTTGATCAGGTCCTGCAGGTCGACGAAGGCCTCTTCGGCGCGGCGCAGGCGCGCCACCGCATCATCCAGGTCGGCGGTGTCGGTGAGCACCTCGTTGACCGTCACCAGCACCTCGGTGAGGATCTCGGCGTTGGCCCGGAATCCCTCCACCATCCGGTGCGTGTAGAGCAGGTACCACCCCAGCAGGAGCGCGAAGAGGGTGGACAGGACGACCGGCCAGTGTACCCGGTCCATCCAGGGGAGCCCCGGGGCGGATCCGGACCTCCGCTGATCGAGTTTCATTCCTCCGCGCGCGTCAGGCGCGCCGCCCCGGTGTACTCCCGCACCGGCTCGGGTAGATCCACGGTGCCGTCGGCGCGCTGGTGGGTCTCGAGCAGCGCAGCCATCACCCGGGGCAGCGCGAGGGCCGATCCGTTGAGGGTATGTACGAACTCCGGCTTCTCGCTCTGGGAACGGCGGAAGCGCAGGTTGGCGCGCCGGGCCTGGAAGTCGGTGAAGAGGGAGCAGCTGGACACCTCCAACCACTGTCCGACCCCGGGGGCGTATACCTCCAGGTCCCAGGTCATGGCCGCCGAGAAGCCCAGATCGCCCGCTGCCAGCAGCACCCGGCGGTAATGCAGCCCGAGCATCTCGAGCAGCGCTTCGGCCTCACGGGTGAGGGTCTCCAGGGCCTCGCGACTCCGCTCCGGCAGCTCGTAGCGCACCAGCTCCACCTTGTCGAACTGGTGCACGCGCAGCAGCCCGCGCGTGTCCTTCCCCGCCGCCCCCGCCTCGCGCCGGAAGCAGGGGGAGTAGGCCGTGTAGAGGACCGGCAGACGTTCCACCGGAAGGAGCTCGTCCCGATGGAGGTTGGTGACCGGCACCTCCGCCGTGGGGATGAGCCAGAGATCGTCCCGTTCGGTGAGATATGATTCGTCCGCAAACTTGGGCAGCTGACCGGTGCCGGTCAGCGCGTCCCGGTTCACCAGGTAGGGGACGCGCACCTCGGTGTAACCGCCGGTCCCGGTGTGGCGGTCCAGGAAGAGATCGATGAGGGCGCGCTGCAAGCGGGCGCCCGCGCCCACCAGGACGGGGAAGCCCGAGCCCGCCATGCGCGCGCCGGCCGGCAGGTCCAGAATGCCGAGCGCCTCACCGATCTCCCAGTGAGGACGCGGCTCGAAGTCGAAGGCCGGGGGCGCACCCCAGGTGGATTCGACGCGATTCTGCTCTGCGCCCCCGTCCGGCACCTCGGGCAGGGGAAGGTTGGGCAGGCCCAGCAGACGGGTCTCGATCCCCGCCTCGGCTTCGGCCACCTCCCGGTCGAGCGCACCGATCTCCTCGCCCACCTCGCGCATGGCCCGGATCAGATCGTCCGCCGCCTCCCCCGCGCGCTTGCGCTCCCCGACCTCGCGCGACACCCGGTTGCGCTCCGCCTTGAGCGCGTTCACCCGGGTGAGCGCCTCGCGCCGGCGTTCGTCGAGCCCGACGATCTCGCGAATCGCGGACTCGTGGGCCGGGTCGCGCCGCGCCAGCGCGCCGACGACCGCTTCCGGATCCTCCCGGATCAGGCGAAGATCCAGCACGTCAGCGGTCGGGCGGAACCAGATCCCGGTCGTTGCAGACGGGATTGGAGTCGTAGACGTAGAGCATGGTGCCCAGTTCCACGTCCACGTCGAGCACCTCGAGCTTGGCGTAGAAGACGCAGGGCGTGCCGAACGCTCCGACCGATTCCACCGTCTGGAAGATGAAGATGGGCCCCTGCTCCACCGGCACCGGCCGGTCCGAGATGTACGCGGCGGTGTCGGCCGGCGCCTCGCGCACGTCCGGAAAGGCGATGCCCTGCACCGAGGTGATGCGCGCCCGCGAGCGGATCCCGAGCGCGCCCGGCACCAGGAACACCAGTCCGCCCTCCTCGCTGTCGAGCGCGAAGTCCCAGGCTCCCGTGGCGCCGGGGGACTCGATGCGCACGAATCGGCGCTCGTTGAAGTTGAACGCCGACGGCAGGTTGAGTTCCGGGCGCGCCAGCGAGTAGAGGAGCACCGTGTCGGGAGACGCGACCCAGTCGAGCTGGAAGGGATCATCGCCGCACCCGGCCAGGACGAGCCCGAGGGCACCCGCGGTGACCGGAACGAGACGGGATAGGCGCATGCGCAGACGTGGAAGGCGGAGGTACGACGCGGGAGCAGCGTTCGATTCTACCGGTTGCCGCGGGAGGGTGTCAACCGCGCGGCTCCCGGGCCGCGAAGCTCTCGCCCGGGGCTGTAAACCCGTGTAATTTCTTGACTCTACACCGACGGCCCGGTAGGTTCCCGCGCCGCGATTCCCGGGTAGCACGGAGGCTCGCTTGACCACGGCTCAACCGCATATCTCCGGCCCGCCCCGGATCCTCCTGGCCGAGGATGAACCCCACATCCGGCGGGTGCTCACCACCCTGCTCGAGGACGCGGGCTTCCAGGTGGACGTGGCGGTTGATGGGCGCGAGGCGCTGGATCGGGTCCGATCCGACACCGCCTACGCACTCATCCTCACCGACCTCATGATGCCCCATCACTCCGGGCTCGAGGTGCTGGAGGCGGCGCAGGGACTGGAAACACGCCGCGGCACACCCACCGTGATGCTAACCGCCAAGGGCCAGGACGCCGACCGCGACCGGGCCCTCGAGCTGGGAGCGAGCGACTTCCTCACCAAGCCCTTCAGCCCCCGGAAGCTCCTTGGACGGATCCGCCAGCTCCTCGACCTTTGACGGCCACCTGTGGGTGACCATCCTGGCCGGTGGCGTGGGCTCGCGCTTCTGGCCGGTGAGCACCCCGGCGCGGCCCAAGCAGCTCCTCCCGCTGGCTTCCGAGCGCCCCCTGCTGGAGGACACCGTCGGCCGGGCGCTCCGGCTGGCGCCCGCGGAACGGATCCGGGTGCTGGCCGGCCGCCCCCTGGTGGACCCGTTCCGGCACGCCGTGCCGCACCTGCCCGAGTCCAGCTACCTGGTGGAGCCGCAGGCGCGGGGCACGGCCCCGGTCCTGACCTGGGCGGCCTGGCGGATCGCCCGTGAGGACCCGGATGCGATCCTGGTGTCGCTGCACGCGGACCACCTGGTCGAGCCCGAGGAGGCCTTCACCCGACTCGTCCGGGAGGCCGCGGGGCTTGCGGACCGCACAAGGGCGCTGGTCACGGTGGGCGCCGTCCCGGACCGCGCCGAGACCGGATACGGCTACATCCAGCCGGGCGCGCCGCTCGAGGGTCCCCCCGAGGGTGCGGCGCGGGTTGCGGCCTTCCACGAGAAGCCCGACGCCGGGCGGGCCGCGGAGTACCTGGCCCGGGGGTACCTCTGGAACACGGGCATCTTCGTCTGGCGGGCGGACGTATTTCTGGACGAAGTGCGCCGGCACGCGCCCGAGGTGGCCGAAGCGCTGCCCCTGCTGGAGGCGGGGAACGAGGCGGCGTACTTCGATGCGTGCCGTCCGAGCCCGGTGGACGTGGCGGTGCTGGAGCGGAGCGGGCGGGTAGCGGTGGTGCCCTGCACCTTCCGCTGGGACGACGTGGGAAGCTGGGCCTCCCTGCCCCGCACCCGTCCGACGGATGACGCCGGGAACGTGGCGGTCGGGTCGCTGCACGCTCTGGAAAGCGCCCGCAACGTGGTTTTTGCCGAAGACGCTCCCGTGGTCCTCTTCGGTGTGCAGGACCTGATCGTGGTCCGGACCCGGGGCGTCACCTTCGTGGCTGCGCGCGAGCGGGCCTCGGAACTCAAGCGCCTGGTGGCGACCCTGCCCCCCGAGCTCCGGGACCCCAAGGTATGACCCGACCGGTCCGACGCCGGCCGGCGGTGAATCCCCCTGCCCGATGCGAGAAGTGACCGGAACCGTGAAGCTGATCCTGGTCGAGGACGCCCGCGCCGCGAAGTGGTCCCCCTTCGCCGAGACCCGCCCGGTGGGCGAACTCCGATTCGGAGCCGTGCTGCTGAGGGAGCGGGCGGAGCGGTGGTGGGGCGCACCCTGCGCCGGGTACCGGGTGCTGGACCGGACGCATGCGCAACGACTCGCCGGCTTCGACGAGCCGGGCGTCCCCGTGGTGTCGGACCAGGATGCGGCGTCGCCCCCGTCGGCGCGGGGGGCGGAGCACGGTCACCCAACCGCGCACGGAACCCTGCTCTGGCTCAGCCGCGCGGCACCCTCCCTCTCC
>JAVVFC010000114.1:0-8931 GCA_032250975.1 Longimicrobiales bacterium
TCGATCCCGGCCCGGCACGCCGCGACCAGCCCCTGCCAGGACGGCTCCTGGGCGACCCGCGGGTGGAGCCCGGTGCGCCGGAGCTCCGCCGCGGTGGTCGGTCCGATGGCCACCACGCACACGCCGTCCAGCGCCCCGGCCAGCCCGCCCCCCAGCGCCGCGTCGACGCCCCGCACCGCGGAGGGGCTGGCGAAGAGCACCGCGTCCACGCCCCGGCGCAGGTCCGCGCGCACCCGCTCGGGATCGGGCGGGATCACCTCGGTGCGGTAGGCCTCCACCCGATCCACCCGGGCGCCGCGCTCGGCCAGGCCCCGCTCCAGGACCGTCCGGGCCAGCGAGCCGGCCAGGAAGAGCACGCGCGCCCCCGTCAGGGGCGCACCGCTCCGCGCCAGGGCCTCCACCAGCCCCTCGGCGCCGCCGTCCCCCCCCACCAGCTGGACCGGCCACCCCGCCTTGCGCAGCGCGTCCGCGGTGCCGGACCCGACCGCGGCCACACGCCAGCGACCCGGTGGCGCCTCCGGGGGCCTCCCGACGCGGGCAGCGACCGCCTGCACGGCCCGTGGGCTGGTGAAGGCGAGCCAGTCCCAACGGTCCAGCGCGGCGAGCGCCGCCTCCAGCGCTCGGGGATCGGCCGGCTCCCCGAACCGCAGCGTGGGCCAGGCGCGCACCTCGGCGCCCGCGGCCCGGAGCGCGTCGGAAAGAGGGTCGTCGCCCTCCCCCGCCCGGGTCGTCACCACCACCGCCCCGGCCAGCCCGCCGCGGGGCGCGGGGGGCCTCATGCCGGCCCGGGCTCCGCCGGGGGGGAGCCGCCCGGAGCGGAACCCGCCGGAGGGGCGCCGCCCGCCCCGGAACCCGCGGGTGGAGCGCCCGCCCAGGGGACGTCCCGCAGGGTGGCGAGCCCGAGCCGGGCGAGGAGTTCCCGGGCGGCCTGCTCCCCGAGCGCGTCCGACCGGGAGGCGGGGCCCCGGCACTCGACCCGCACCGGACCCTCCGGCCCCACCACCGCCGCCCGCAGCCACACCTCTCCGCTCCGGACGCGCGCCAGGGCGCCCACCGGGGCCTGGCACCCGGCCTCCAGCCGGCGCAGGCAGGCCCGCTCGGCGGTGACCTCGGCCCGGGCGTCGGCATCGTCCAGGACGGCGACGAGGTCGAGGGCACGGGCATCGTCCGCGCGCACCTCCAGGGCCAGCGCCCCCTGCGCCGCGGCCGGCAGCATGACCTCGGGGTCGAGCGCCTCGGTCACACACCCCTCCAGCCCCAGCCGCCGGAGCCCCGCCATGGCCAGCACGGTGGCGTCCATGCGCCCCTCCTCGACGGCCGCCACCCGGGTGGGGACGTTGCCGCGCAGGTCCACGCCCACCACGTCGGGGCGCGCGGCCAGAAGGAACCCCCTCCGTCGCGGGCTGGACGTGCCGACCCGGGCCCCGGCCGGCAGATGGTCGAGTCCGCCTCGCGCGCTCACCAACGCATCGCGCACATCCTCGCGCGCGGGAATGGCGGCCAGACGCGTTCCGGGGGGGAGCACGGTCGCCAGATCCTTGCACGAGTGCACGGCCAGGTCCACACGCCCCTCGATCAGGGCGTCCTGGATCTCCCGCGTGAAGAAGGCCTGGCCCAGGTGAGGGCCGAGGGGGACGTCCTGGATGCGGTCGCCCGAGGTGCGGATCTCGACCAGCTCCACGCTGAGCCCCGGGTGGTGGGCCTCGAGCGCGCGCGCCACCCCGGAGGACTGCGCCGTCGCCAGGCGCGAGCCGCGCGTCCCGAGCCGGAGCACGCTCACGCCGAACCCCTCCCGGCCGGCGACGCGCCGATGGGCTCCGCCGCCTCGACCCCGAAGAGCGAGGGGGCCGCATGGAGCAGCCAGCGGCCTTCGGGGGTCTCCGGGTCCGCCTCGCGGATGGCCACGGTGGGCGCGTGCAGGAGGGTGCGGGCCAGGGAGCGCGCAAAGCGGGTCAGCGCCTGCCGCTCCTCGTCCGGGCGGCCCTCGGCCCGACGCTCCGCCTCCTGCTGGGCCAGCGCCAGGATCTGCTCGCGCACGGCCCGCAGCACCGGGGCGCTCTGGCGGGTCCGCAGCCACTGCAGGAAGTTCTCGACCTCCGCGTCCACGATCGCCTCCGCCCGGGGGACCTGTGCCTGACGGGACGCCATGGCGTCCTCCACCTCGCGGAAGACCCGGGCCAGATCGAGCAGCTGAACGCCGGGCAGGCCCGCGAGGTCGGCGGAGAAGTTGCGGGGGTGCGCCAGGTCCAGCAGGTAGCGCGGGCGGGGCGCCCCTTCGGCCTCCGCATGCAGCAGCGCGGGGGCGACCAGATCCTCCCGGCCGGCCACCGTGCCCACGATGACGTCCGCCGCGCCCACGAGGTCGGGCACCCGGTCCAGTCCGTACGCTTCGGCGCCCACCTCGCGGGCGAGCGCTTCGGCGCGCGCCGCCGTGCGGTTGGCCACCAGCAGGCGCCCCACGCCGCGCTTGCGAAGCAGCCGGGAGACCAGCGCACCGGTCTCCCCCGCCCCCAGCACGAGCACGGTGTGGTCATCGAAGGCGCCCGCCCTCGCTTCCAGCAGACAGAGCGCCGCGCCCGCCACCGAGGCCGCGCCCCGGCCGATCTCGGTCTCGGACCGCACGCGCTTGCCCGCCGCCACCGCGCTCTGGAAGAGGCGCCGCAGCAGGCTGCCGGCCACCCGCTCGTTGGCCGGGTGCATCATGGCGTCGCGCACCTGCCCCAGGATCTGGGCCTCGCCGTACACCACCGAGTCCAGCCCGGAGGCGACGCGGAACAGGTGGCGGGCGGCGGCCTCGCCGCGGTGCAGGAAGGAGTGGGCCTCGAGTTCGGCGCGCGAGAGGCCGGAGTGGGTGCCGACCAGCTCCTTGAGGAGCCGCGAGACGCGCTTCGGGTAGCGGCTCACGCAGTACACCTCCAGCCGCCCGCAGGTGGCGAGCGGCAGCGCCTCGTCCAGCAGCCCGGGCACCCGACGGATCCGGTCCAGCGCGGCGTAGACCTTGTCGAGGTCCACGTGCAGCCGCTCCCGCACCCGCGGGGGCGCCACCGAGTGGCTCGTCCCCAGTACGAACAGCGCGGCGCTCATGCGCCCTCCCGGATCCACCGCGCCGCGTCGAGTGCGTGATAGGTGATGACGAGGTCCGCGCCGGCCCGACGGAAGCTGGTGAGCGTCTCGAGCACCACCGACCGCTCGTCGATCCACCCCTGGGCGGCGGCGGCCTTCACCATGCTGTACTCCCCGCTCACGTTGTAGGCCGCCAGCGGATGGTTCGGGAAGGCCCGGCGGGTGCGCTGCACCACATCCAGGTAGGCCAGCCCCGGCTTCACCATCAGGATGTCGGCGCCCTCCTCCACGTCGGCCTGGTGCTCGAGCATGGCCTCCCGGCCGTTGGCGGGGTCCATCTGGTGGCCCCGCCGGTCGCCCGAGCGCGGCGCGCCGTCCGCCGCCTCGCGGAAGGGGCCGTAGAAGGCGGAGGCGTACTTGGCCGAGTAGGAAAGGATGGGGGTGTGCTCGAAGCCGGACGCATCGAGCGCCGCGCGGATGGCCTGCACCATGCCGTCCAGCATGGCGGAGGGCGCCACCACGTCCGCCCCGGCGTGCGCATGCGAGACCGCGGTGGCCGCCAGCCGATCCAGGGAGGCGTCGTTGCGCACGCCGCCGTCCTCGTCCAGCAGCCCGCAGTGCCCGTGGTCGGTGTACTCGCAGAGGCAGACGTCGGTGAGCACCACCCCCCCGAAGCCCCCGGCGCGCAGCGCCCGCACCGCGCGCTGCACGACGCCGTCCTGGGCGTCGGCCTGGCTGCCGCGGGCGTCCTTGTGCGCCGGAATACCGAAGAGCAGGACCGCCCCCACGCCCGCCTCCACGGCCTCCGCCGCGATGCCCGCCAGCCGGTCCACCGGCCACCGCAGGACGCCCGGCATGGACGTGATCGGGGTGGGCTCGTCCTCCACCTCGGTCACGAAGAGCGGCAGGATCAGTTCGGCCGGGTCGAGGCGCGTTTCCGATACCAGGCGGCGCAGAGCGGGCGTCCGGCGGAGCCGACGGTAGCGTTGGAACACGGGGGTCCTTGTCCAGAGTGCGACGCGAGGGTCGCATGCAAGCTCGGCTCTGGCGGGCCCGCCCACCATCGGGAATGGTCCGACACGCCCATCCGTAGGTCAACGGATGCGGGACTCGGAAAGTTCACCACCCGGGCCGGGACCCCTGCCGCCCGCCTTGACGCGCCCGTCCCCGGGCGGGAACGTGTCCGCACCCCCGAAGCGCACTCCCCCGGCCACCGAGGCTCCCCATGCAGAAGCGAGAGATCAACCCGACCGACTGGCTGTCGGCCTTCAACATCAATCACGGCGTCGAGGTGACCGGAGGCCAGCGCGTGCTCTACCTCTCGGGCCAGACCTCGAACGCGTCCGACGGCGCTCCCCTGCACCCCGGAGACCTCGTCGCCCAGTTCCGGCAGGCGTGGTCGAACCTGAAGGACGCCCTCGCCGCCGCCGGCATGACGCCGTCGAACGTCGTCCGGCTGAACATGTACACCACCGACGTCGACGCCTTCATGGCCGCCGCGGGCGAGCTCGTGCCGATCTATGCGGAGGATGGATGCAAACCGGCGGGCACCCTCCTCGGCGTCCACCGGCTGTTCGAGCCCGAGATCATGATCGAGTTGGAGGCGACCGCGGTGGCGTGACGCACAGGGCCCGGGGGGGGGCCGGATCGCCAACGCCCCCTCACTCCTGCGTGGGCTGCGTGTCCGGCGTGACCGGATGGGTGAACGGACCACAGATGGGAGTACTGGAGTGGTTCTTCTCGCTGTTCCTCGGGCCCATCGCCACGTTTCTCATCGTGGTTCTGGAGCCCGCACCCGATTCCGGCCGGTGACCCTGCCTCCACCGTGCCGGACGTGGTCCGTGGACCCCTTGGGTACAGACTCCCCCTGGACCCCAGGTGAGCAATGAAGCAACGCTACGCCCTCCCTGCCGGACTCATCGTCGTTGTCGCGGTGGCCCTGGTTCTGGTCAATGAATTCACGGACCTTGCCTTCGCCCGTGACTACGCGTTGCTGATCCTCACGGTCGCCATGCTTCTGGGCGTGTGGCTGGCACGGCGTTCCGGTAAGGCGGACACGCACGACGCTGGCGGCGAGGACACCCGTTAGAAGGCTGTTGCAAAAGGGTCTACTTGCGCCGTGAAGCTCCAGTCCTCGGCGGTCCGAGAGCTCCGGTGGAGCCAGAGGTGCGAGGGGGCGGAGATTGGGAACCGGCGGCGGCGGAGTGCGGATGTGCATAGACCGCCGGGCCCGGCGTTTCAGACTCTTCATGACCGCATCGGCCCGGATCTCCTGGCGACCAGGTAAACTGCACCGCCGCTGCAAACACGAGGTACCATCCTACCGAGCGGAGGACCTGCCACGCGACCGAGCGGACGAGGGGCGCCTCTCGCGGTTGGCACATTCCATTACATCATCGCCCATCCAACCGGCTCCGAATTTCCGATAGTGGGATGCGCATGGATCGACCTCGTGTTCCTGCCTCCATGACGTATGAGACCGGCGCATGTTCCAAGGCTGAGATTATCTCAGATGCCAACTCGAGGAATGGTGCGAAGCGTTCAGTGTGCCATTCCGACTTCGCGGACCGCCCGTCGCCGAACCCACGCGGAATCGCGATGACTTGCCAGGCGGGTGACGTAGTCGGACCGCCTTCGCTCAGTGCTGCGATCCGGCGGAGACCCTCAGCAACCACCGGAAGTCGGATCTCTGGAGGGTTGAGCAGGAGTACAGGCACTCCGTCGCCTCGAAGTGTGATTAATGCGCTCAAAGGCTTTGCATCAATACCCGCTGGCACATCGGAGAGTGTAAACGCCGGATAGGCACTCGGGATCACGATCACTGCCTCTTCGAGATTCTGAGTCTGCGCGTTTACGCAGATAGGGATAAGGAGAAGTGCAATCGGAAGCACCACCCCCAGGAGTCTGGATGTCATTTCGCGATAGCTCCCCATAGTCATTAATGTTATCAGTAGCAGAACAGCGTCATGGAACGAATGATATCACCCGTGGCGATATCGTACCAGTATTTCACGCGGCAGTAATTCGGGCCGGACGGCTCGACAGGGTCGTCAACACACGTCGCGCAGCCGCCACCGCCACCGCCGGCGCCTGGACTTGGTCCACCAGTCGGATCCTGGGGTTCATCCACCTCCTCGGTGGGACAGTTGGGTAGCGCAGCGAAATCAGAGGCGCTCTTGGTACTAGTTCCAGACGGGTAGTCGAGCGGCGGTAGGAATTCATTCCAGATCGACACCTCTCCATAACCGTTCACACGAAGGCCACAGGACTGGTAAGGGATGCCGAAGTCTCTGCTGATTATGCCCATAGTGCTTGTGATATTGTTAATACCGTCACGAACATCCGGGTAATCTGGCGATTGGTCATACGGCTCGTCGTATCGATAGATTGTGAGGTTCATCCGAGCCGAGTGGTTCGTGGCTCGGTACCGCCAGAAGAGGGTGCCCGAGGCCTCGCCAGGTGCGATTGAGTTAGACATCGCAGGCGACTCGTCCCAAGTCGGTCCAGAGTTCGTATCCAGGGCATCCTGCGCTGAAACTGGCGGGGCCGGTGCTACCTCCGGTAGCGGACTCACGGCTTCTTGTTGGCAAGCCGCGGAAAGCATTACCATCAGGCAGAAGGTGACCGCTGTCGAAATCTGCGACGGTCGGGACATCGATTCGCTCCTTTCGCGCTGCGGGGGGGAAGGAAATGCGAACCACAGAGGCCCGCGGGAACTCTGTCAGAGGCTATTTCTGACACATCATTTGAAGTTTTTGCAGTCTTGTCTGAGCCCACCGTCTATCCGGGCTGATGGAGTCCGTCACCACTATGACGGTTTTCGCATCGGGTGCCGCGGCCAGGGGGTCGGAGAAGAATGAATGGGTCAGGTACTCGGAGACTGCCTCGACCCCAAGCCCAGAATAGGATACGAAGCGAAGCACTTTGTCCCCGTCGGCCTCGCTGACTGCGAGGACCATGGGAAGGTCGGTATACCCTTCGACGCCATGTGCGTGGGACGCCGCGCCAGGGAGCGCAAGTACCGACTTCAGGTTTGGAGACACGCCCACTGCGCCGTCGGCCAGGTCCACCGAGCTGCGATCGTCCTCAATCCAGACCACCTGTGGTTGACCTTGATGGAGCCACAGGTCGGGCCAGTAGACGGGGTTTCCAAGGGTCGCATCGACGACGAGTTCTTGCTGTTGCTCCCAGGTACCAGATGGGGCCCGTTGATACCTGGCCATCGAATTTCGATCCGAGAGACGTCCTTGTTCCGTTCGAATTACGGCCTGCACGACCAGCAGTAGCAGCTCACCAGAAGAATCAACTGCCAGGTCGACGTACGCCGGCTGTGATTCGACGGGAACCGATGTCACGCTGATCCGTTGGCCCTGGAAGATGATGACCGACAGACCCCTGTATCCGTCGGAGCCCCACTTCGGGGCTGCCACAAGAACGGTGTCACCAATCGTGACGATATCTGACGCCCCCCCCGCCACGATCTGCCGTGCCATTTCACTGGAGTCTGCAATGAGATCAAGCCACTGCCCGGCCTTCCAAGTGCCAAACCACAGGGCACGGGTCCTTTCAGGGATGCTCTGACTCGCGTCGTGGGATACTTCGGCGAGGAAGACGTGGAAGGCCCCCTCACCGATCGAGGTAGCTCTCAGGTTTGAAAACGTCCGGTCCGGTCTGGGCGATTCGATCAGCGATACGCTCCCATCTCTTTGGAGTATGGCGCCGACGTATTCCCCACTCTTCGAAGGGATGTGCTGCTCCCCAGTCTCTGCATCAGGCTGCCACGAGGCGGATGGACCACCGAAGAAGGCGACCCGTTGAGCCGAATCCACGACAACGTCATTAGGCGCGATAAACAGCGGGTCACCACTGCGGTCTACCAGGTGTACGGCATCAACCAATTCAAGGGCGCAACGAGGAGTGGAAAGGGGTTGCATTCCGCTGTTGCGACTCTGGCACGAGAGGGAGCCGCAGACCACGGGCAGAAGTACAATCCCACATGATATCGGCCGGATGAGCATTGCCCCTCCGAAATGGCGGCGATTGACGAGGCGCTCCAAGCCCCCGGAACGTCAAGGCTGTCCGGCGGAAGGAACTCCGGCTTGGTTAAGCCGGTCAGTGGAATTCCGGCTAACCTCCTTCCCAACCACAGCTTCTTTACTGATATGCATCGCACGACGTAACCGCAAACAACAAACTACTCGGCCCGAAGCAAGCAGTAGAGTGCCATCACCGTATCATCGATCCATCATCAACTCGTTTCCGATTGTCCCAGTTGAAGATGCCTAGCAGCCTGTTGAAATACGGCTCCTCGCTGTTTCAAATGGGTTGATCGATCGGAAGGCGACGCGTCCTTCACAGGAAAAGAGCTCGACGCTGAGACATCTCTGAGCTACTTCGGCGCGCGGTACTACATGGCCGCGGTGGGGCGGTGGGGGGCGGTCGATCCGCTCGCCGATCAGTTCCCGGGGTGGAGCGGGTACAACTACGTGCTCGGCAATCCCACGGGGTTGGTGGATCCGGATGGGCGGGCCAGTTGCGACATTGTCCTCTGCGGGCAGAACGGCTCGAGCCTCACGATCAAGACGGACCGGATCGACGTCGAAGTTGACGTCAGCCGCCTCCCGGGCACAGACTTCGGTGGGAACCATGTCCTGCAGGGCGAGGATGTTCTTCTCGCGGCGCTCGATGTGGTCGGGGTGGTGGACCCGAGCGGGGTCGCGGACGGGCTGGCGGCGGGGATCTATGCCGGCCAGGGCGAGCGCGGGAACGCAGCCATCAGCCTCGCCGGCCTGATCCCGCTCGGCGGGGATCTGTTCAAGGCCGGGCGGATCGGCAAGCAGCTCAACCGGCTCCGTGAGGCGATCTCCG
>JAVVFC010000115.1:0-8918 GCA_032250975.1 Longimicrobiales bacterium
CCGGCAGCACCGACCACCCCTCACCCCCGATCCCCCGAGTGCCTTCGTGACCGACGATCGAAACCCGCTCCTGGAGGAGGGCTTCCCGCCCCCCTTCCACCGCATCCGCCCCGAGCACGTAGCGCCCGGCATCCGGACGGCGCTGCGCCACGGAGGGGATCGGCTGGAGGCGCTGGCGGCCGACGCCTCCGAGCCGACCTGGGAGACGGTGGTGGCGCCGCTGGACAGCCTGTCTCGCTGGGTGCAGGAGCGCATCACGCCCGCCACCCACCTGATGTCGGTGGCGGAGACCCCGGAGCTGCGTGAGGCCTACAACGCCGTCCTCCCGGAGATCTCCGCCTTCTGGACCCGCCTGCACCTGCACCAGGGCCTCTGGCGGCGCCTGAAGGCGTACGCCGACACCGACGAGGCGCGCGGCCTGGACGCGCTGCGCGCACGTCACCTGCAGAAGACGCTGCGCGCCTTCCGGCGGGCCGGGGCGGAGCTGGATGCGGAGGAGCGGGAGCGCCTGGAGGCGCTACAGGTGGAGTTGAGTCGGCTCGAGCAGCGTTTCAGCGAGAACGTCCTCGACGCCACCGCCGCCTTCGAGCGGCTCATACGCGATCCGACCCGGCTGGACGGCATCCCGGAGGACGCCCGCGCCCGCTTCCGGCGCGCCGCTGAGGAGAAGGGTGAGGAGGGGTGGCTGCTGACACTGGACCACCCCTCGGTGGAGGCGGTGCTCAAGTACGCCCACGACCGAGAGCTGCGCCGGGAGATCCACCACGCATATACCACCCGCTGCCGGGAGGGCGCGCACGACAACCGTGCGCTGCTGGTCCGCATCCTGGCCCTGCGCCACGAGGTCGCCTCCCTGCTCGGATACGCCTCCTACCCCGACTTCGTTCTGGAGGAACGCATGGCGCGCGAAGGCCGGCGCGCGCGCGACTTCGAGGCGGGGATGGCGGAGAGAGCGCGCCCCCACTGGGAGGCGGACGTGCGGGCCCTGCGCGAACACGCCGCCGGACTGGGCCTGGAGCGCCTGCGCCCGTGGGACGTCAGCTACGTCTCCGAGAGCCTGCGCCGGGCCCGCTTCGACTTCGACGACGAAGTGCTGCGCCCCTACTTTCCGCTCGACCGCGTGCAGGAGGGACTCTTCCGGATCGCCGAGCGGGTCTTCGGCATCCGGGTCCGGGAGGCGGAGGCCCAGGCCGTCTGGCACCCCGACGTCCGCTTCTACGAGCTGCACGACGAGGACGGCACCCGCCTGGGCGCCTTCTTCACGGACTGGTTCCCGCGCCGCGAGAAGCGTCAGGGCGCCTGGATGCACGACCTGGTGTCGGGCGGCCCCCGGCCGGACGGGGGCTTCGACCCGCACCTGGGTGTGATCTGCGGGAACTTCACCCCGCCCGCGGACGGACGGACGGCCCTGCTCAACCACCGCGAGGTCGAGACGCTCTTCCACGAGTTCGGCCACCTGCTGCACCACTGCACCTCGCGGGTTCCGGTGCGGCCGCTCGGCGGCGTGAACGTGGCCTGGGACTGGGTCGAGCTGCCCAGCCAGCTGATGGAGAACTGGACCTGGGAGCGGGAGGCGCTCGACCTCTTCGCGCGCCATCACCAGACCGGAGATCCGATCCCGGAGCCGCTCTTCCAGCGCATGCAGGCGGCCCGGCGCTTCATGGGCGGGTGGGCGATGATGCGGCAGATCGGCTTCGGGACGGTAGACCTGGACCTGCACGAGACGCTCGCGGCGCGCGCGGCGCACACGTCACCGGAGGAGGCCATGGCGTTCGGGCGGGAGCGTTTTCTGGCCTTCTCACCCGACCCCGAGTTCGCCGACTTCCACATCCTGACCTCCTTCAGCCACCTCTTCTCGGGGGGGTACGCGGCCGGCTACTACTCGTACCTCTGGGCCGAGGTCCTGGACGCGGACGCCTTCGGGCGCTTCCGGCGCGAGGGTATCTTCAACCCGGAGACGGGCCGGGCATACGTGGACGCCATCCTCTCCCGCGGAGACAGCCGCGACCCGGAGGAGCTCTTTCGCGAATTCATGGGCCGCGACCCGGATCCGGAGGCGCTCATCCACAGAAATCTGGGACCCGTCGAAGCGTAAGTATGGGTTCACCTTCAGGAGGCCACATGCGGTACCTTTCGTTCCTCACTCTCGCGGGGCTGCTGCTTCCGCTCGCCGGATGCGACCGCACGGGCGCGTACGGCGACGCCAGCAGCATCGTCACCGCCATGGACGCGCAGCTCTGGGCGCAGGTGGACGACGAGGTGCTGCAGGCGCTGGAGCCCACCATCCGCACCGTGGCCGAGGAGCGGAAGTTCACCGTCACCTACCAGGATCCGCGCGATCCCACCTGGGGGCGGCTGCAACAGTTCAAGCAGCTCCTGCTGGTCGGAACCGGGTCCGAACCGTGGATGGCGGACGTGGTCCGGCGACTGGACGGGGACGGCACACAGCCGCGGCCGCGCATCGCCCAGGTCCGGGACGTCTGGGCGCGCTCGCAGCTGGTCACCGTGGTGCTCCTGCCCGAGCAGGGGGATCGCGCGGACGCCTTCCGCGGTCAGCTGGAGACCCTCGGGCGCATCTACGACCGGCAGTTCCGGGACCTGGCGCTGGCGCGCATGTTCATCACGGGTCGGGACAGCGCACTCGCCGACACCCTGGCCCGCACCGCGGGCTTCTCCCTGCTGGTGCCGCAGGTATACCAGTGGAGCCGGCGGGATTCGGTCTTCGTCTTCCGCAACGACAACCCCGATCCCTCGGAGCTCATCCGTCAGGTCACGGTGACGTGGCGCACGCCCATACCGCGGGAGCTGGAGGGCGAGGAAATCCTGGCGTGGCGCGCCGAGCTGGCGGCCCTGCACTACGCCTACCCCCAGGCGGTGGACCTCTCGCAGGTGGATGCGGAGCCCTTCCACCACGAGGGGCTGAGCGCGTACCAGGTGCAGGCGGTGTGGCACAACCCGCCCGAGGCCAGCTGGCCGGCCGCGGGACCGTTCCTGCTCTGGGCGGTCGCCTGCCCGGCCCAGAACCGGCTCTACCTGCTGGACGCGTGGCTCTACGCTCCCGGGCGGGAGAAGTACGAGTACATGATCCAGCTGCAGACCATCCTGGAATCCTTCCGCTGCGGGAGCTGATCCCCTGTTCGGGCGTGCGGGTCTCCCGCTGGTCGCGGCGGGGACCCTACTGACGGGGGCGGCGTACGGCGCCGCGCTCCTCCCGGGCGATCCTCCCGGGTGGTCGCCCCCCCTCCTGGCCGTCGGCATCGGCGCGCTGCTGGCGGGCCTGCTGATGCTGGGCGCGCGCCGGCACGGGCGGGTGCGGCCGGGGGTGGGATGGCTCTTCCTGGGGACGGCCGCCTGGGTGAGCGGAGGGCTCCTGGCCCTGCTGGCCCTGCCCGGGGTGGATCCCGCCGACGCCCCCCTGGTGCTGGGGCTGCCCCGACGGGCCGCCTTCCTGCTTCTCGGCGTAGGCCTGGCCCCCGGGCTGGTGGTGCCGCTGGCCTACGCGCTGGTCTTCGACCGCGACACGCTCCCCCCCGACGACCTCGCGCGGCTGCACGACGTTGCCCGCCGGGTGCGGGAGGAGGGCGAGCGGGCGGGCGACACCGCTGACGGGGACCGGGGCCGGTGAGCGGAGTACTCGCGGTGCTGGCGGCCTCCTCCGCGCTGGCGGCCTCGCCCGCGCCCGCGGCGGCCGCGCAGGAGGCGGTCATCCCCCCGGGCGCCCGTCCCACCATCGTGGCGGTGGCGCTCGTCTACCTGGCGGTGGTGGCCGCCATCGCCGTCTGGGCGGGTCGCCGGACGCGCACCGCGGAGGACTTCTTCCTGGCGGGCAAGGCGATCGGCCTGCTGGCGCTCACCTTCGCCGCCCTCGCCTCGACCTTCTCCTCCTTCACCTTCCTGGGCGGGCCCAGCTTCCTCTACCTGGCCGGGCTGGGCGCCATGATGTTCGTCCTTCCCGCCACCCTCACCAACGCGCTCTCCGCCTGGGTCCTGGCCAAACGGCTGCGCCTGGTCGCCGAGATCCGCCCGGTGCTTACGCTCCCCGACGTGGTCGGACTCCGCTACGGCTCGCGCGCCGCCCAGGGCCTCGCCGCGCTGGCGATCCTGCTGGGGGTGGTGGGCTACATGGCCACCCAGGTGGCGGGGCTGGGCGTGATCATGGACTCCGTCTTCGGGCTGGAGAAGGGGTGGGGCATCTGGCTGGGGACCGCGGTCGTGCTGGCCTACGCCGTCACCGGGGGCATCAAGGCCGGCATCTACACCGACCTGGCGCAGGGCGTCCTGATGGCGGCCGCCTCGGTGCTGGTCTTCCTCTTCGTGCTGGAGGCGGGCTCGGGCATGGCGGGCATCTCCCGCACCATCCTGGCCACCGAGCCCGAGTTCCTTTCCCCGTGGGGTCTGTACTCGCCCCTCGCCGCCGTCTCACTGTACCTGGTGTTCTCGGTCGGCGTGCTGGGCCAGCCCCACGTCATGCACAAGTTCTTCATGATCCGGGAGCCGCGGCGGCTCAAGTGGTACCCGCTCCTGGTCACGGTCGCCATGGTGCTCGTCATCCTCATCATGTTCGGGATCGGCATGGCCATGAAGGCGCTGGTGGCCGGGGAAGCCATCCCACCCGTCGCCAATCCCGACGACGTCGCCCCCCTCTTCCTGCTCGGGCACACACCGCTCGTCCTGGCGGCGGTGGTCTTCAGCGGGATCGCGGCGGCCATCATGAGCAGCGTGGACTCATTCGTGAACGTGGGAGCGGCGGCCCTCACCCACGACCTCCCGCGCGCGTTCGGCCGATCCGTGCGGAACGAGCTCCTGCACGGCCGTCTGGCCACCGTCGCCCTGGCGGTGGCCGCCGCGCTCACCGCCCAGCTCTCGGACGCGCTCGTCATCTTCCTGGGGATCTTCGGGTACGGGCTCTTCGCCTCGGCGCTGGTTCCGGTGCTGGCCCTGGGGCTCAACTGGGAGGGGGCCACCCGCGCCGGCGCCGTCGCCTCGCTGGCCGCCGGGCTGGCCGTGACCCTGGGCCTCGAGCTGCTCGCCTACCGGGGCGTCTTCTCCCTCCCCACCGGCGTCACCGCCTCCGCCCTGGCGCTGGTCACCTCGCTGGCCGTGTTCCTGGGCGTGTCCTTCCTCACGCGGGGCGGGACCACGGACGAACTCCCCGAGGACCTGCGACTGGCGCTGCGCATGTAGGGAAACCGGAACCGCCGCCGCGCGCCGGGGTTTGGCCGAGGTCGGTTCCGTCCCCATCCATCCGCCCCGCCATGATCCCCTACGCCGCCTACAAGATCGTCCACTACGCCGGCATCTTCCTTCTGGTCACCGTCCTGGGTGCGGCCCTGTCCCGAGCCGCGCTGGCCGCGCGCGTCCCCGCCGCCGGCGGGGGCGGGGACGCCCCTGGGGGCGGGGCTTTCACCGACCCCTGGCGGCGTGCCCTGGTGACCGGCCACGGCGTCGCCCTCTTCCTGGTCCTGCTGGGCGGCTTCGGGATGCTGGCCCGCCTGGGCGTGGGATTCCCGGGGTGGGTGCTGGCCAAGCTGGGACTCTGGCTGATCCTGGGGGCGGCGCTGGCGGCCCGCCGCTCGCCCCGCCGGGCTGCGCAGGTGCTGGTGGCCGTGCCCCTGCTGGCGCTCCTGGCCGGGGCGCTCGCCTTCACCAAGCCGTTCTGACGCGGGCCGGGCGCTCCCCCCCGAACGGGGAGGGGAGCGTACCCGGCCCGACGCCCGGCTTCACATCCCGCTCACCGGCACCATCAGGTGGGCGTATGGCGTCCCGGCCCACATGACGTAGGGTCCCCCGACGCTGTGCTCGGTAGGGTATCCCTCCAGCATGGCCAGATCCGGAACCACGATCATGAGATGTGGTCCGTCGTGGAGCCATTCGGCTCCGGCGGGAGGCGCCTTGGCGAAAGGATCCGAGTTGCTGGCGAAGGCGCCGCCCTGGAGCATGTAGGACGTGCCGATCCCGTCGATGTCCGGGGTCTCGCCCGCCATGAAGGCGCCCATCCACTCCTGCCAGTATCCGTCGATGCACATGGGCGCGCTCCCCGGCGCGGCCGGATTCTCGTCCGGCAGGCAGATCCACCCGTTGGTCCCGGCGCGGAGCTCCACCATCTCGCCGGAGTCGTTCAGGCGCATGATGGTGGCCCCCTGCCCGATCGCCGGCGGGGCGGCGCTCATCGCGACCGCCACCGGGTCGGATGGATCCGCGACCGCCTGTTCCCGGACCGATACGGCCGCCGCGGCCGAGGGTGCGTCGTCGAGCGCGGCCCTCTCGGGGCGGGGCGATTCCTGAGTGCAGGCGCCCAGCAGGGGCAGAAGGACGAGCGAAAGGAAGCGGTAGCGCATGATTCACCTCCGGGGAAGGGCGGCGTGCCCACCTGCGGGACGCCGCTATGAAGAAGACGTGCCGGGGCACGTCGGACCCATCAAGGTGAAACGAAACGTTTCACACTGGGGCGGGGAGCCCTCCCCGTCAAGGATGGGAGATCTCCCGTCCTGACGCCCGAGCGCATGGCGGTTAGCTTTCGTGGTCGGGCGACGTCCGCTGGTCCCGGGAACGCCCGCGCCCCGCTCCGCCCGGAGCTCCCCTCCCTTCCGGCCCCGTGCCGGAATGCCCCCCGCGGGCCCGGCGCCG
Source organism: Longimicrobiales bacterium (assembly GCA_032250975.1). Taxonomy (GTDB): domain Bacteria; phylum Gemmatimonadota; class Gemmatimonadetes; order Longimicrobiales; family Gaopeijiaceae; genus Gaopeijia. The sequence goes on from JAVVFC010000115.1 coordinate 6,628, forward strand.
CGCGCCCCCGGTGCCCCTCCGGCCGTCGCTCCCCACGGCACTTCCCAGGAGCGAACGCCATGACCCGCTATTCCCCCCGGCCGGCCGCGCGCCCGGGCCGGCTCTTTGCCGCACTCGCCGCGCTCGCCGCCGTTTCGGCCCTCTCCGCCCTCCTCGCCGCTCCGGCCGGCGCCCGGCAGGCCGCGCCCGCGGCGCCGGTCGCAGCTGGCTCCGTGCTGGAGTTCGGCACCATGTGGACCTTCGACGCGCCGCCCGTCGACTACTGGTCCCGCCGCTACGGCTTCGACGTCACGCAGGAATGGTTGGATCACCTGCGCCTCTCCGCGATCCGGCTGCCCGGATGCTCCTCGTCCTTCGTCTCCGCGGACGGGCTGGTCATGACCAACCACCACTGCGCGCGCTCCTGCATCGCCGCCGTCTCACCCCCCGAAACGGACTTCATGCAAGAGGGCTTCGTCGCCGCCACCCGTGCCGACGAGCTCAGCTGTCCCGGGTTCTACGTGGACCAGCTGGTCTCCATCGAGAACGTCACCGGCCGCGTGCGCGCCGCCGTCACCGCCACCGACCCCGAGGCCCAGCTGGCCGAGCGCACCGCGGTGCTGAACGACATCCGGACGCGCTGCGAAGCCGACTCCGGAAACCGCTGCCAGGTGGTGGCCTTCTACAACGGCGGCATGTATTCGCTCTACCAGTACCGCCGCTTCGACGACGTCCGCCTGGTCATGGCGCCCGAGCTGGACGCCGCCTACTTCGGGGGCGACCCGGACAACTTCACCTACCCGCGCTACGACCTGGACGTGACCTTCCTGCGCGTGTGGCTGAACGGAGCACCGCTGCGCCCGGAGCACCACCTTGCCTGGAGCGAGGCGGGCGCGGTCGAAGACGAGCCCATCTTCGTGGTCGGCAACCCCGGGTCCACCGGACGCCTGCTCACTCTGGCCCAGATGGAGTACCTGCGGGACGTGGACTACCCGGCCCGCCTGGCCGGCTACGACCAGCGGCTGGACGTCCTGTACGCCTACACCGACGCGCACCCGGACGCCCTGCGCGTGCATCAGAACACCATCTTTGGCATCGAGAACTCCAGGAAGGCCACCACCGGCTACCTGGCCGGCCTGCTCGACGAAGGGATCATGGCCCGCAAGCGCGCCTTCGAGGAGGACTTCCGCGGCCGCATCCAGGCCGATCCGGCCCTGGACGCGCGCTACGGCAGCGCCTGGGACGAGATCGCCGACGCACAGCTCGAGCTGGCCACCTTCGCGCCCCAGCTGCGCACCTACGCCCTGAACGGATCCACCCTGCTCGCGCGCGCCCTGAGCGTGGTGCGGCTCGCGGTCGAGTCCGAGCGGCCCGAGTCCGAGCGCCTGGCCGCCTTCCGGGGTGAGGGAGCGGCCCGGGTGCGGGCGGGTCTGTTGCGGGATGACGAGACGGACGTGGCGCTGGAGCGGATGCAGCTGGAAGCCTGGCTGGCCGCCGCCCTGGACGAGCTGGGCCCGCAGGACCCGCTGGTGCGGGCGCTCCTCGGTCCCCGCACCCCCAACGCGGCCGCCGAGCGCTTCCTGAGCGAGAGCCTCCTGCTGGACCTCGGCGACCGCGCCCCGCTGGTCGAGGGCGGACTGGACGCGCTCCGCTCCTGCTCCGATCCGCTGGTGGCCGCCGTGCTGGAGCTGGACCCGGTCGCGCGCGGCTACCAGCGCCGGGCGGCCCAGCTCCAGGCCGTGGTCGCGGCCAACACCGAGAAGCTGGGCCAGGCCATCTTCGCCGCCTACGGCACCGCCCTCCCGCCGGACGCCACCTTCACCCTCCGCATCAGCGACGGGGTCGTGAAGGGCTTCCCCTACAACGGGACCATCGCGCCCTACAGGACCAGCTTCTATGGGCTCTTCGCCCGCAGCGCCGAGTTCGACGACCAGCCCCCCTTCCGCATTCCGGAGCGGTGGCGGGCCGCCGAGGCCCGCCTGGACCTCACCACGCCATACAACTTCGTCTCCACCGCCGACATCATCGGCGGAAACTCGGGCAGCCCCGTCGTGAACCGGGCCGGCGAGGTGGTGGGGCTGGTGTTCGACGGCAACATCGAGATGCTCCCCAACCGTTTCATCTTCACCGACGAGGTGTCCCGCACCGTGAGCGTCCACTCGCTCGCCATCACCGAGGCGCTGGAGCAGATGGCCCAGAAGCAAGGTGTCGAGGCCAAAGTTCGGGTAGAACGCGCCTACAATGGCTTTACCCTGACCGAGGACGATGATGTCATCCGCCTGGCGAAAAAGGCCGTCGCCGCTGTCGGCGTC
>JAVVFC010000116.1:0-8848 GCA_032250975.1 Longimicrobiales bacterium
CGCTCGCCGTCCTCGTCGGCGGCCGCCCCGCCGTCGGCAGCGCGCGCCACCCGGAAGACCCCCCACTCGCTCACCTTCAAGCCGCGCTTCACCGCCAGGGTCCGCAGGCGTACATTGTGCTCCTTGGAGCCGGTAAAGTAATGCAATGCCGCACCCCAGGACCCCGACGGGACCACCCGCAGGTCCACCGAGAGCCCCGAAGGCAGGATCAGGTTCCCCTTCGTCTCTCCGGCCGCCTCCACCCGCACCGCCCCGGAGAACGCCCCGAAGTGGTCCACCACCGCCTTGCCATCCCCGTCGCAGGCGGCCAGCAGGTCCACGTCCCCCACCGTCTCCCGGCGGCGGCGGTAGCTGCCCGCCACCTCCAGCTGCCCGACCCCCGGCGCGGCGGCCATGTGCTCCAGCAGCCCCGCGATGAGCCGCTCCACATCGGCGCGCAGAAAGCGGCTCCCCCGCTTGCGGTACTCCTCGATGGCGCGCCCGATCTTCTCCACGCTCCGGCTGCCGAAGCCCGCCAGCGCCTCCACGGTTCCCCTGGCGATCTCGGCCTCGAGCATGGCCACCGACTCCACACCCAGCTCTTCCCACAGCTTCCGCGCCTTCCTGGGACCCACGCCGTCCAGGCGGGTGAGCTCCACCAGGGTGCGCGGAATCTCGGCCCCGATCTCGTCCAGCACGGACAGCGCCCCCGTCTGCAGCAGCTCGCGGATGTGCGCATCCACCTGCTTGCCGATCCCCGGCAGCGCGGTCAGATCCTCCCCTTCCTCCACCATGCGGGAGAGCGGCTGCGTCAGACCTTCCACGGTGCGCACCGCGCCCCGGTAGGCACGCACGCGAAAGGGGTTTGCCCCCTGGATTTCCAGCAGGTCGGCCACCTCGTCCAGGATGCGGGCGACGTCAAGGTTCTCCATCACGCCTCCGCGGGGGACTCCCGCCCCTCGTCGTCCGCACCGGGCACATCGATGCCCGCCTCGCGCAACAGGGCCAGGAACGACGCCTCGTCCAGGACCGGAATCCCCAGCGCGACGGCCTGGTCGTACTTGGAGCCCGGGCCTTCGCCCACCACCACGTGCGTGGTCGACCGGCTCACCGAACCCACGACCTTGGCGCCGGCCGCCTCGACCCGCTTCCTGGCCTCGCCGCGAGAGAGGCGGCTGAGCCCTCCCGTGAATACGAAGCGCGCGCCGGCGAGGGCGTCCGAGGCAGGCTCCGCCTGCGGCGGCGAGAGCTCCACGCCGCGCGCCAGGACGTGGTCGATGGCCTCCGCGTTGCGGGGTTCGTGCAGAAAGGCGTGGATCACCTCGGACATGCGCGGACCGATTCCGTCCACGGCCTCCAGCGCCTCCCGGTCGGCCTCCCGCACGGCGGCGATGTCGCGGAAGTGGCGGGCCAGATCGCGCGCCACCGCCACCCCGACTTCGGGAATGCCCAGCCCGTGAAGGAAGCGGGCCAGCTCGGTCCGCTTCCGGCGCGCGATGGCCTCCACCAGGTTGGTGGCGCTCTTCTCGGCGAAGCCCGGCAGATCCACCAGCTGCTCCACGGTGAGATCGAAGAGCCCGGCCAACTCCCGCACCAACCCCCGGTCCACGAGCAGCACCGCCGTTTCCTCCCCCAGCCCCTCGATGTCGAGGGCGTTGCGGGAGCCGAAGTGGACGATGCGCCCCTTCAGCTGGGCCGGACACCCGTACCGGTTCGGGCACACCGTCCGGGGGCCGTCCTCGCGCACCGGGGTTCCGCAGGCCGGGCACGTCTCCGGCATGGCGAAGGGCGGGCCCCGCTCCTCGCCGTCCACGGCGATGCGCTCCACCACCTGCGGGATCACGTCACCCGCGCGCTGCACGCGCACGGTGTCTCCGGTGCGCACGTCCTTGCGGGCCACCTCCTCGCGGTTGTGCAGCGAGGCGCGGGAGACCGTCACGCCCCCGACCTGCACCGGCAGCAGGAGCGCCACCGGAGTCAGCACGCCGGTCCGGCCCACCGAGAGTGCGATGCGCTGCACACGGGTGACCTCCTGACGGGGCTGGAACTTGTAGGCCATCGCCCAGCGGGGGTGATGGGAGGTGGTGCCCAGCTCGCCGCGCACGTCCACGTGGTCGAGCTTGATGACGACCCCGTCGATCTCGTAGTCGAGCGCGTCCCGGTCCGCCTCGAAGCCGGCATGGTAGGCCAGTATCTCCTCCACAGTTTCCACCACCCGCACCCGCTCCGGCGTGCGAAAGCCCCACTGGCGCAGCGCCTCCACCGCCTCGTGGTCCCAGTGGAAGGGCTCTGCCCCCTCCAGGTGCAGCACGTCGTAGGCGAGCAGGTCCAGCTCCCGCTCGGCGGTGACGCGCGGATCGAGCTGCCGGACGGCCCCGGCGGCGGAGTTGCGGGGCGAGGCGTAGGGCTCGGCGCCCCGCTCCACGAGGGCCTCGTTGAAGCGCTCGAAGGCGGAGATGTGCATCATCACCTCGCCCCGCACCGCCAGCAGCGCCGGGGCCGCACGCTCGTCCTCGCGCAGGCGCAGCGGCACCGCCGGGATGGTGCGCACGTTGCCGGTCACCTCCTCGCCGGCGCGCCCGTTGCCGCGCGTCACGGCCCGAACCAGGATCCCGTCCTGGTATACCAGCTCCAGCGATGCCCCGTCCAGCTTGGGCTCCAGCAGGTAGCGCACGGGCTCGTCCACCGCCTTCCGGATGCGTTCGTCGAAGCGCCGCAGCGCGGCCTCCTGGTCGCTGGAGTCCAGCGAGAGCATGGGCGCCACGTGCTCCACCGTCCGGAAGGCGTCCTGCGGCTCCACGCCGACCCGCTGGGTCGGAGACGCGGGCGTCACCAGCGCCGGAAAGGCGTCCTCGACCTCCTGCAGGCGGCGGAAAAGCCGGTCGTACTCGGCGTCCGAAATCTCCGGGCGCGCCTCCACGTAGTAGAGGTACGAATGCCTGTCGAGCGCCGCACGCAGTCCGCAGGCGAGCGCTTCCGCCCCGGACGCGTCCAGCCTGTCCGCGGGAGTCTCGAGGTCGAAGGGGGTCTGGCTCAAGGGCCGTCGTACTGCCGGACGTTGGTGTGGCCGAAACGTCTAAAGTGGGGCCTCGGCGTCGAGCCGTACACTCCCGGCAGCGTTGCGCCCCAGGACGGTCGGGCTCTATATCAGCTTCCCTGCAGCCCCCGGGCCGGCGGCCCGCACCGACGCGCCGGCCCTCCGCACGGTCCCTCCATGGAGGATCCATGAGAACGCCTCGCTCCCGCTTCCTGCCCGCATCCCTGCTGACCACGCTGGCGATCCTGGCCGCGCCCGCCGGCGCCCAGCAGGCCGACGCCAACAACCAGGCGGTGGCGCGCCAGAATGCCGGGATGGAGGTCACAACCCGCCGGGGCGCGGACGAGGGCGGCGGACCCTACACCCGCCTCATCATCCGGGGCGCCACCATTCTGGACGGGACTGGAGCGCCGCCCCAGGGCCCGGTGGACATCGTCATCGAGAACGACGTCATCACCGAGATCCGGTCGGTGGGGTATCCCGGCGTGCCCATCAACGAGCGTCGTCGTCCGCAGGCGGGCGAGCGGGAGATCGACTGGCAGGGGAAGTGGGTGCTTCCGGGATTCGTGGACATGCACGTGCACACCGGGGGTGCCGGCAAGGCCCCGCAGGCCGAGTACACCTACAAGCTCTGGATGGGCCACGGCGTGACGACCACCCGCGGCGTGGGACACGGGCCCATGCTCTGGTCCCTTCAGGAGAAGGCGGCGGCGGAGCGGAACGAGATCGTGGCTCCCCGCATGTTCGTGTATGCCCGTCCCGGAGAGGCCTGGGACCGGGGCTCCATCGACTCTCCCGAGAAGGCCCGGGAGTGGGTGCGCTGGGCCGCCGGGGTCGAGGTGGACGGCGCCCGCATCGACGGGCTCAAGCTCACCGCCTTCGACCCGCCCATCATGGAGGCGCTGATCGACGAGGCCCACCGCCACGGCCTCGGCACCGTGGCCCACCTGGCCCAGACCGGCGTGGCCCGCATGACGGCGCTGGACGCGGCCGAAGCGGGGCTGGACATGATGACCCACTACTACGGCCTCTTCGAGTCCATGCTCACGGACTACTCCATCCAGGACTGGCCGCTGGACTACAACTACAGCAACGAGCAGCACCGCTTCGGGCAGGTGGGCCGTCTCTGGAACCAGAGCGCCGAACGGGGATCCGACGCGTGGAACGCGCTGATCGAGCGCTTCCTGGAGCTGGACTTCGGGATCGACCCCACCATGACCATCTACGAAGCCAGCCGCGACGTGATGCGCGCGCGCGAGGCCGACTTCCACGACGAGTACACCCTTCCCTCGCAGTGGGACTTCTACCAGCCGTCACGGGAAGCCCACGGATCCTACTGGTTCTACTGGACCAGCGAGGACGAGTATCACTGGAAGCGGTTTTACCAGAAATGGATGTCGTTCCTGAACGACTACAAGAACGCCGGCGGCATCGTCACGACGGGCTCCGACTCCGGCTTCATCTACAAGCTCTACGGCTTCGACTACATCCGTGAGCTCGAACTGCTGCGCGAGGCGGGATTCCATCCCATCGAGGTGATCCGGTCCGCCACCTACAACGGCGCCCTGCAGCTGCACAAGCCGAAGGGGCTGGAGAACGAGATCGCCTTCGGGATCCTGCGTCCGGGTCTCAAGGCGGACCTGGTGCTGGTGGAAGAGAATCCGCTCGAGAACCTCAAGGTCCTCTACGGAAACGGCACCGTGAAGCTCAACGACGAGACCGGCCAGGTCGAGCGCGTGGGCGGAATCAGCTACACCGTCAAGGACGGAATCGTCTATGACGCGAAGCAGCTGCTGGAAGACGTGAAGCGGATGGTGCGGGAAGCGAAGCGCGCCGCCGTGTCCGACCAGGGGAACTGAGCCCGAGGGCCCGCGCTACTGAGTGGAGGCCCGCGCCAGCACGAGGCGGGCCGGGGGCGCAGCCGCCGGTCCGGGCAGACGTTCCACCAGCAGCCGAAGTCGGTCCCGATCCCGCACCGGGAGCGTGAGCGCTTCGGAGCCACCCAGGCGGATGCGCACTTCGTCCGCCTGGATGAGGAGCCGCAGGTCCGCCTCGGCAATGGGTACGCTCAGGCTGAGCCGACGGCCCCGGGGACCGTTGTGGATGTGCCTCCCGCCGTCCTGGGTGCCCGCGTCGCCCACGTAGACCGCCCCGTCGATCTCGAGCAGGACCCCTCGACCGAGGTCCAGGGCCGCGGAGGGGTCGTCCCCGTCCAGCTGCAACAGAAGAGCGAGGTGATGCAGCGACCCGGAGTCGGTCTGCATTTCCGCCAGGAACGCCCCCACCGAGAGGGGCAGTGGGCCGGTGTCGCCCCGCCTGAGCGTCCCCACGGGGGCCGGGCGCAGCACCAGAGAACGCACCTCGGGTGTGGGGCCGGCGACCCAGGACACGTCCTCGGCGGACGGATCCGGGCCGGGAACCGTGGCGATCGGCGGTCGGACCCCGGCGGCGCACCCTCCCAGCAGCGCGGTGGCGGCCGGGAGGATGGCGGCCAGGAACGCCCGGGCGAGGATGTTCGTCATGGCTTCCCCTCGCGCAATTGTGACGGCAGAGTAACGGCTCTGTATCCAATGTCGGCGCATCTCCGTCACAGACACAATCCACTTCTGTCACAATCTCTGTCACAACATGGGGCGGCGGCAGATGGGCCAGGGGCGCGACGCGGGCATCCCGCCCCCCTTGCTCCCACCCCCCCCTTGAAGAGTATTGTCCGCCGGTCCGTACACGCTCCGACCTGCCCTTGCGGAGGAATGCCCTTGGTCTCGGAGGTGGAGGTGGAGCTGATTCACAAATGCCGCGCGGGAGACGCCAGGTTCTTCGAGCCGCTCGTGCGGGCCTACGAGGCACCGGGACTCCGGCTGGCCACGCTCATGATGGGCGATCCGGACGAGGCCCGGGACGCCTTGCAGGAGGCCTTCGTCAAGGTCTTCCGCAACCTGTCCCGCTTCGACACCCGGCGCGCGTTCGGGCCCTGGTTCTATCAGATCCTGCGTAACCAGTGCCGCGACATGATCCGCGCCCGCAACAGCCGGGGTGGACGCGAGATCCGGGACGAGAGGCTGGACCGGCACGCGGCGGACGGCGCGGCGGGACCGCTGCGCGCGCGGGAGCGGTCCGAGGCGCGCGAGATCCTGCAGCAGGGGCTGGAACGGGTGGGCGAGGATCACCGGGAGATCCTGATCCTGCGCGAGATCCAGGGGTTCCAGTATCCGGAGATCGCCGAGGTGCTGGGGATCCCCGAGGGCACGGTAGCCAGCCGGCTCTACCACGCGCGTCGAGCGCTGCGCGCAGCGCTCGACGACCTGGGGGTGCGCTACCCATGACCACGAACCATCCGGGCTCTGGCCCCGGTACGGGCGGCGGCGGAAGGGCGGACGACGGCCGCACCCGGCGGGACGCCTCGCACGAGGACCTGATGCGCTACCTGGACGGCGAACTGGCCGACGAGGAGCGGCGGGGCGTGGAGGCGGCGCTGGCGGCCTCCACCGAACTGCAGCGCGAGCTGGCCATCTACCGGTCCCTGCAGCGGGACCTGCGCTCCCTCGGAGAGGGCGCCGGCGCGGGTCCCTCGGTATGGTCCGCCGTCAACCGCCGCCTGGCACGGCCCTTCGGGTGGGTGCTGCTCGTGGTCGGGTTCCTGGGCTGGTCGGGCTTCGGGATCTGGATCTTCGCCACCAGTGCCGCCAATCCGGTGGAGAAGCTCTCGGTGGGCGCCCTTCTGATCGGCTTCCTCATCCTCCTCGGCTCCGCCATCTTCGAGCGGTCGCGGGAGTGGAAGAGTGACCCCTACAGGGACATCGAGCGATGATCGTGGTGACGACCCCGGACGTGCCGGGACGACAGGTGGAGCGGGTGCTGGGGCTGGTGCGGGGGAACACGATCCGCACACGACACCTGGGGCACGACATCCAGGCCGCCTTCCGCAACATCGCGGGGGGGGAGGTGCGCGAGTATACAAAGATGCTCGCCGAGGCGCGGGAGCAGGCGGTCGACCGCATGATCGAGGAGGCGGACGCCCTGGGCGCGGACGCGGTGGTCGCGGTCCGCTTCCAGACCTGCGAGGTCATGAAGGGTGCCGCCGAGATGCTCTGCTATGGCACGGCGGTGGTGCTGGCCTCGGTGGCATGACGCCAGGGGCGGGGCGAGGTGCGGCGGCGCCCCGGTGGCGATCGGCGTCGTGGTCGGGCCGTCGGTTCGCGCGCCCCGGGCGAGCCCTTCTGCTGCTGCTCGCCCTGGGCTTCCAGGGGTGCGCCTCCGCCGGAGGCGGCGCCCCCGGCGGGACGCGCCCTCCGGTGGCCGTCCTGGACTCGGTGCTGGACGCCGCGCCCATGGATCAGCTCCACTGGGGCGTGCTGGTCCTCGATGCCGGATCCGGAGCCGTGGTCTTCGAGCGCAATGCCCGGCGTCGCTTCGTGCCCGCCTCCAACGCCAAGTTGCTGGTGACGGCGGCGGCGCTGCTCGAGCTGGGCCCCGAGTACCGCTTCGGTACGGAGGCGTGGATAGCGGGCGCGCTCGACCCGGCCGGGGTGGTCCGAGGCGACCTCGTGATCCCGGCCGTGGGGGACCCGACGCTTTCCCGCAGGTACTGGGGTGACGACGAGGCCCCGCTGCGGGCGCTGGTGGACTCCCTTCGCGACCGCGGGCTACGGGGCGTGGCCGGGCGGCTGGTGGTGGACGTCTCCGCCTGGGACACGGTGCCCGCGCCCGCCTCCTGGATGATCGGAAACCTCCCCTGGGGCTTCTCGGCGCTGCCGGCGCCCTTCGCGATCGCCGAGGGCACCACCTGGGTGGTGGTCGAGGGGGGAGCGGTGGCGGGTGAGGCGGCCCGTACGCACTGGTATCCGCTCGGTACGGAAGGGTTCGTGGAGGGCGACGTGCGAACGGTCGCGGAGGACGACTCCACCGCCGAGGTCGGGACGACGTGGAGGGCCGAGGAAGGCCGGCACATCCTCTGGGGCAGCATCCCCGCCGGGGCGGTGGATACGCTCCCGCTCTCGACCCGCGTGCCGACCCGGGAGGCGGGACGCCGGCTCCTGCAGTTGATGGACTCGGCCGGCATTCCGGTTCAGGGCGGGTTCGCCGTGGTTCCCGACTCCGGGGTGTCGCTCGGGGGTGGCTGCCGCACCGGGGCCCTGCGCGGCTGTGCCAGGGCCGAGCGACTCGCGCGCTTGGAGTCCCCACCCCTCTCCGAGGTGGTGCGGGGCATTCTCGAGCCCAGTCAGAACTGGATGACCGAGCAGCTGATAGGGGCGCTGGCGCTCGCTCGCGGCCTACCCGCCGGCCGGCAGCACGGACTCGATCTGGTGGAGGAGGTGTTGATCCGGGAGGCGGGGTTGGACTCCCTCGACGTGGATCTGAGAGACGGGTCCGGCCTCTCGGCCTACAACCTGGTCACGCCCCGTGCGCTGGTGGCGGTGCTGCGGCGGATGGCGGGGGGACCGCTCGCGGAGACGTACCGCGAAGCGCTCGCCGCCCCCGGTGAGGCGGACAGCACCCTGGAGGAGCGCCTGCTCGACCTTCGGGGACGGGTGCAGGCGAAGACCGGGACCATCTCGAACGTCAACAGCCTGAGCGGGTACCTGGTCGCCGACTCGGGGCGGGAACTGATCTTCTCGATCCTGAGCAACGGGGCGGGGCTGCCCGCCGGTCAGGTGCGGGAGCGCATCGACGACGTGGCGCGCGCACTGGCCCGGGGCTACTGAACCGCCTGCTGAACCACCGGAGCCGCGACCGGAACCCGTTCGAGGGCGGGCGCGGGTACCCCCCCGGGCCCCCGTAATCCCGTCCCGGACCCATCGATGGATCCTCGCCCCTGAAGACGGGTAACGCTCC
>JAVVFC010000117.1:0-8698 GCA_032250975.1 Longimicrobiales bacterium
CGCTCCAGCAGCGACCGCGCGCGGCCGTCCTCGGGACCGAGCGCCGCCAGCGCGCGGACTCCCGGCGGCGGTCCGGGCGCCGCGCCGTGCCCGTCCGGGGCGTCCTCGAACTCGAGCGTCAGGTGCAGCGCCCGGTCCACCAGCCCCGCCAGGAATCCGGGCTCCAGCCCGCGCACGTCTTCGGGGGTGGGGCCGAGCAGCCGGATGCGCACGATCTTGCCGTCCATCCCGCCGGGGATCTCGCGCATGACCTCCACGATCCGCTCCTGCAGCGCGCGCGGCGCGCCGGGCGGCACACGCGTCGGCGCCAGGTCCACCACCGGCCGGCCCGGCACGGGGCGGAACGCGATCGTGCCCGCGCTCAGGTCCGCCACCACGAAGCCCTTCTCCTCGGCCGCCTCCTCCCACGGCACCGGACCCACACGCTCGAGCGCCCCCGCGTACGCGGTGCGGGGTCCGACACGCGTGAAGGAGTGCACGCCTCCCAGAGCCACGTAGTCCCAACGGGGGTCCGCGAGCGGCACGCCGCCCGCTCCCGGCCGGCCGTGCGCCACCACCACGTTCCAGCGGCAGCGCGGGTCCGGCTCCGGAGCGGGACGGGGCTCCACCAGCGCGCTCCGGTACGGCAACAGCACCACCTGGGCCGACTGCCCGCTCAGCACCACGGTGCGCGCCCGGATGGCGGCGGCATCCACATTGGGAAAAGCGTCCAGTGCCGCCAGCGCACCCGCGTCCCCGGTGCGGCGCGGGGTGTCGCGCGCGCCCGCCACCATCAGGATGCGGGTGCCGGGAAGGCTGGCGTGGAGCGCCTCCAGACCCCGGGTGAGCGCCACCAGCGCCCCCGGGGGCGGGTCGGGCCGGTCGAAGACGTCGCCCGAGACCACCACCAGGTCGGGCGCCTCCTCCACCACCGCCCGCACCGCCCGCTGAAAGGCGGCCGCCAGATCCCGCTCGCGCACGTTCTCGCCGTGCTCGGAGCGCGAGAAGGCCCGGTGCCCCAGGTGCAGGTCGGAGAGGTGGGCGACTCTCACGCCGGCTCCCGCACGAGCGCCGCGCTCGCCAGACAGAGGATGCAGAACGAATACACGCTCACCGGCTCGAAGCGCGGCAGCAGCGCGACGGCCAGCAGGACCACGCCCACCGCGCCCCCCGCCAGCGCCAGGGCGGCCCCGCGCGCGCCGCTCCGGCGAGGCATCACGTCCGCCAGGCAGGCCCCCAGCCCGTAGAGGGGCAGCGCCACCAGCAGGGCCAGATGGACGCCCCGTCCCAGCGCGCCGTCCGGGATCGGTCCCTGAAAGCTCCACCCCAGCGAGACCGCCGCCGCCACCAGCAGGCTCCCGACCGCCAGGAACCAGCGCCAGCGGCCGTCCCCCGCGCCCCCCGTGCCGACGGGCGACGGTCCCAGCGCCAGGCCCGCGCCCAGGCTGCCGAGCGCGAGCGCCAGCACCGCGGTGAGCGCCGGCAGGAACCCCGGCGAGACGAAGAGCAGCAGGCCCATCCCCGCCTCCACCACCACCGCCACCGCCATGCCCAGCAGGAACAGAGCCACCCCCCGCCGCGGTCTCACGGCCCCGTGACCTCGCGGTAGCCGCCCCGCCAGTAGACGAGCGGCGCGCTTTCCGTCGCCGCGCAGGCCAGCACCCGCCCCACCACAATGGTGTGATCCCCGGCCACGTGGGTCTGGTGCACCCGGCAGTCCAGCCATCCGAGCGCCTCGCCCAGCACCGGACTGCCGGTGACCTCCTCGCGCCAGGCCAATCCCTGGAAGCGCTCCCCCGGCTCCCCGCGCGCAAACGTCTCGGAGACCGCCTCCGCGCCCCGCGGCAGGAAGTTCACGGCGAAGGTCCCGGCCGCCAGCACCACCGCGTGGGAGGCGGAGCCGTGGTCCAGGCAGACCAGCACCAGAGGGGGGTCCAGCGAGACCGAGGTGAAGGAGTTCACGGTGAGGCCCACGGCCTCGCCCCCGGCGTCTCGCGCGGTGACCACCGCCACCCCGGTCGGAAACGCCGCCATGACGCGACGCAGCGCGTCCGGGGCGGCGATGGGCGGAGTCTGGTTCATGCGCGGAGGGAAAGAGGAAGCGTTGCACCATTCGGACGGACCGGCGTACGGACGGCTGGACGCGGAACCGTGCCCCCGCCGGCAGTCCCCGGGGACGTTGGCACGCGGCCGGGAGGGGGGATAGCTTGGGGAGCCCACCGTCCGGAGCCCGTTCCGGCGCCGGCACCGTCCCTCCGGCCACTCCGCCCACCCGTGCCAGGTCTCCTTCACCGCGCCCTCGGGGCCTTTCTGATTGTACTCGCGCTGTCCGGGTGCGACAACGTGGAGTGGGGTGGGGTGGAAGTCGGTCTCGACCCACCCCCGGGCTCGGGCGATACGCTCGCGGCGTCAGCCGACAGCGGGGGGGCGGCCGCCGCTCCCGCCGAGCCGACCCTTCCGGAAGGTCCCGTCCTCTACACCGTGACCCGGACGGGATCGAACGATCCCGGGCGCGGGGTCCTGCGTCCGGTCGCCGCCATCGCTCCCGACACGCTCCTTTCCCTCCCCTGGACGCCCCCGGGCGAGGAGGGCTTCACGCGACTCTTCGTAGAGGACCGGCTGGCGCCCGGGCGCGAGTTCACCCTCTTCGCCCAGGGCTTCAGGGTGGGCACCGCGCGCGTGGAGTCGGTGGCCTTCGAGCCGGGCCGCTGCGGCCCGGTGCCCACCGCCGGCGTGGTCCTCGAGCTCCTCCCCCAGGCCGCCCAGCTGACGGGCTTCGCCGCGCTTCCGCGCGGGCGTGGTCTGCCGCGCGAGGGGGGCGAGTTCCGCGACCATGCCCACAGCTACGACCAGCGCGTGGCCGGCCTCGAGCTGGCCACCGAGGCCATCACCCGCTCGGGTGCGCCCTGGCCCGGGTCGGTGCTGGAGACGCGCGCCGACATGCGCGCCCTTCCGCTGGACGGGGACCCCACCGGTGCCATTGCCGGGACCTTCCTCTTCCAGGACGCCCTCCGGGTCGGTCCCCCGCTGACGCGCGCCGCCTACGGCATCTTCATCCTGGGCACGGGCGGGCCGGAAAGCTACCGCATGGCCTACATGGACTACCGCCGTGTCGAGGACGGCAAGGCCGCCATGCGCTACTTCGAGCAGGCGGACTGGGACGAGGACGGCGAGACCGAGATCCTGCTGGAGGTGTTCGGCGAGCAGGCGCGCTGGATGGCGGCGCTCGACCGGCGCGGTGGCGGCTGGGTGCGGGTCTTCGAGGAGCGCTGCGCGGGGCCGGCGCCGGGCGCCTGACCGGATGCGCCCACGACGCCTCCGGGATCCCTTCCCGCCCCTCCTCCTCACCCTCGCCCTGCTCACCCCCACCCTCCTGGCCGGGTGCCGGGACGGCCGGGACGAACCCGCGCTCCCCCACCCAGCCACCCGGGTCCTCTCCCTCGTCCCCTCGGTCACCGAGATCGTGGTGCGGCTGGGCGCGGCCGAGGTGCTGGTGGGGCGCACCGACTACGACACCCTCGCCGTGCTCCGGGATCTGCCCTCCACGGGCGGGGGCCTGGGACCCGACCTGGAGGTCGTGCGGGCGCTGGAGCCGCAGGTGGTGATCGCCTTCGCCGGGGAGTCCGACCCCCGGACCGGCCCGGCGCTGGAGGGACTCGGCATTCCGGTCCTGGCGGTGCGCCCGGACCGCCTGGCCGACGTCCCCCGCATCATCCGCGAGGTGGGCGCGCTCGTCGGACGCGACGCCCGCGCGGCCGAGCTGGTGGCCGAGCTGGAGGCCGAGCTGGAGGCGGTGCGGGCCGCGGTGGCGGAGCGTCCCCGGGTGCGCGCGGTGTACCTGCTGGGCGGCTCGCCCCCGCTGGCGGCGGGACCCGGGAGCTTCATCTCCGACCTGCTGACGGTCGCCGGCGCGACGAATGCGCTCGACGACCTTCCGGGGCTCTATGCTCCGGTGGGGACCGAGGTGCTCCTCACCCGCGAGATCGACGTGATCCTCACCACCCGCGGCAGCCGGATCGATCCGCGCGTCCGGTCGGGACGGCGCACGGTCGAGATGCCGGCCTGGGTGGAGATCCCGGGGCCCGCCCTGGGCCGGGCAGCCTGGACGGTGGCGCGGGCGCTGCACCCGGGGCTGGACGGGGGCGGGTGAAGGTCGGGGGCGTCCGATGAGCGCAGGTCGGGATCGCCCGGAGGTGGAACGCCCGGGCGCGGGCCTCGGGGGTGCGCGCGTGACGGCCGTGGCCGCCGCGGCGCTGCTGGTGCTCCCGCTGGGGCTCTTCGTGGGGGCCGTCGCCATCCCCCCCGGCGAGATCCTGCGGATCCTGGGCGGGGGCGGGGGTGGCCCGCACCGCGACATCGTCCTCTCCATCCGGCTCCCGCGCCTGCTGCTGGGTGCGCTCCTGGGCGGCGGGCTGGCCATGGCGGGCGCCACCTTCCAGGCCCTCCTCCGCAACCCGCTCGCCGAGCCCTACATCCTGGGGGTCTCGAGTGGGGCGGCCCTGGGCGCCGTCGCGGCCCTGGCGGCGGGGGTGGTCGGGGGGGCGTCGCTCGCCCTCCCGCTGGCCGCCTTCGCCGGGGCGGTGGCCGCGCTGGCGCTCGTCTTCCGTGTGGCGGCCGCGGCCGGGAGGGCCCTGGACGTACGCGTGCTGCTGCTGGCCGGGGTGGTGGTGGGCGCCTTCTTCGCAGCGCTCATCTCGCTCATCCTCTCCCTCTCCGACGCCGGCACGGTTCGCACCGCCGTGCTCTGGATGATGGGCTCGCTCTACGGCGCGGGGTGGGGGGCGGTGGGGGTGGCCGCGGCCTACACGCTGCCCACCGCCCTCCTCCTGGCCGCAATGGCGCGCGCCCTGGACACGCTGGCCGTGGGCGAGGAGACCGCGCTCTACCTGGGCACCGACGTGGAACGGGTCAAGCGCGTGGCCTTCGCGGCCGCGTCACTGGTGACCGCCGCCGGGGTCGCGGTGGCGGGGGTCATCGGCTTCGTGGGGCTGGTGGTGCCGCACGCACTCCGGCTGGTGACCGGGTCGCGGCACCGCACGCTCCTCCCCCTTTCCTTCCTGGTGGGCGCCGCCTTCCTGGCCACCGCCGACGCGGCCGCACAGGCCCTCTTTTCCCCCACGGAGATCCCCATCGGCGTGGTCACCGCCCTCGTCGGGGTGCCGCTCTTCCTGGCGCTGCTGCGGCGCCGGATGGCGGTCCCGTGAGCCCCGGGGCACGCGGAGGCCCGGCGTGAGGCTCGAAGCCCGCGAGGTCACGGTGCGCTACCCGGGCGCTCCGGACCCTGCTCTGGACCGTGTCTCCGTCCAGGTCGCCGAGGGCGCGCTCTGCGCGGTGCTGGGTCCGAACGGCTCCGGCAAGTCCACGCTCACGCGCGCGCTGCTGGGCGCCGTCCCCCTCGCCGGCGGGGAGGCGCTTCTGGACGGACGGCCGGTCGCGGAGTGGAGTCGGCGCGCCCTGGCCCGCGCCGTGGGCGTCGTGCCCCAGTCCGAGCCGCTCCCCTTTCCACTCTCGGTGCGGGAGCTCGTGTCCATGGGGCGCTACGCCCACCTGGGTCCGCTCGCGCGCGAGCGAGCGCGCGACCGTGAGGCGGTCGAGGCCGCCCTGAGCCGCTGCGACGTGGCCCACCTGGCGGAGCGCACCGTGCAGACGCTCTCCGGGGGCGAACTGCAGCGCGTGCGCATCGCCCGCGCGCTGGCGCAGGAGCCGCGCGCGCTGATTCTGGACGAGCCCACCGCCGCCCTCGACATCCGCCACGAGATGGCCATCCTGGAGCTGCTGGCGGGCTCGGCCCAGTGCGGCATCACCATCCTCCTGGTCACGCACCACCTGGATCTGGCGGCCCGCTACGCGCACCGCCTCCTGCTGCTGGACCGGGGCCGGCTGGCGGCGACGGGCACGCCCGCCGAGGTGCTCACCCCGGAGACGGTCACGGCCGTCTACCGGTGGCCGGTGGCAGTACGGACCGACGAACTCACCGGCTCCCCGCGGGTGGTCCCGCTTCCGGGCCCTCACCCCTCCTGAGGTCCGCCCCGCAGCGCCGCGTAGCTCTCCCAGCGGGAGGGCGCCAGCCGGCCCTCGGCGATCGCGTCCCGAACGGCGCACCCGGGCTCCGCCAGGTGGGCGCAGCCCCGGTATCGGCAGCCGCCCGCCAGCGCCTGGATCTCGGGGAAGCACGCCTCGACCGCGTCCTCGGGGACACCCCAGACCGAGACGTCGCCGAAACCCGGGGTGTCGGCCACCATCCCACCCCCGGGCAGGGGCAGCAGACGGGCGCGCACCGTGGTGTGCCGGCCCCGGCGGCTCCCCCGGGACAGTTCGCCCGTGCGCAGGTCCAGCCCCGGGGCCAGGGCGTTGAGGATGGACGACTTCCCCACCCCTGAAACGCCGACCAGCGCGGAGACACCGTCCGAGAGCCTCGCCCGTAGCGCCTCCAGCCCCTCGCCCGTGTGGGCGCTCACCGCCAGCACCGGGTAGCCGGCGTCGCGGTACACCTCGCTGAGGCGCGCCGCCACTTCGGGCCCGCCGGGCAGGTCCACCTTGTTCACCAGGACGACGGGGGCGACGCCGTTCGCCTCTGCGATCACCAGCAGGCGGTCGAGCTGCCTCAGCCGGGGCTCCGGCGCGCGCGCCGCCACCACCGCCAGCATCCGGTCCACGTTGGCGGCGACCACCTTCGGCCGTCGCTCGCGTACGCTGCGGCGCACGATCTGCGTGCGCCGGGGCTCGATCGCCTCCACCACCCAGCCCTCCGGGCCGTCCGGCGGGGCGGACGCCTCGGCCGGACGCACCCGCACGCGGTCCCCGATCACCACCCGGTCGCCCGTGCGGGCCTCCTGCTTGAGCCGGCCTCGCAGCACCGCGTGCACCGTGGCGCCATCGTCGAGGCGCACGTCGTAGCCGCCCCCGCCCGACGCGGTGACCACGCCGGGGATTGAGCCGGAGATCGAGTCCGGGATCGAACCCGGCGTTTCGCCGGGGGCCCCGGCCGGGGGTAGGCCGGGTCTCACGCCGTGCGGGCGCGTCGGGGCGCGCCCACCGGGGTCACGCCGCGAAGGACTCCAGCGCGTCGCCCTTCCCACCCTCGCGCAGGCGCCGCAGGGCGCGGTCGCGCAGCTGACGGATCCGCTCCCGGGTCACCCCGAGCATGTTGCCGATCTCCTCCAGCGTGTGCTCCCGCTCCCCCTCCAGGCCGAAGTAGAGGCGGAGCACCCGCGCGTCGCGGGCCTCCAGCGTGGCCAGCGCCTCGCTCACCTTTTCGGTCAGCAGCCGGCTCTCCACTTCGATCTCGGGCTCGGCGGCCTCCTCGGTGATGAAGCGCTCCACCAGCTGGGAGTCCTCGGAGTCCCCGATGGGCGCGTCCAGCCGGATCTCGGCGGCGTTGAGGGTCTGCAGCGACTCGACCAGCTCGGGCGTGAGGTCGGTCGCCCTGCCCAGCTCCTCCGAGCTGGGCTCGCGCCCGAGCTCCTGCTTGAGCCGCTCCTTCTCGCGGAAGATGCGGGCCAGGTCGCTGGCACGGTTCAGGGGCACCCGCACGGAGCGGCCGTGGTTGGCCAGCGCGGCGAGGATGGCCTGCCGGATCCACCAGACGGCGTAGGAGATGAACTTCACCCCCTGCTCGGGATCGAACTTCCGGGCGGCCGTGACCAGCCCCACGTTCCCCTCCTGGATCAGGTCCGTGAGGGAGACCCCGCGGTTCTGATACTTCTTGGCCACCGAGATCACGAAGCGCAGGTTGGCGCGCGCCAGCGCCTGGACCGCCTCTTCGTCGCCCTTCTGAGCGCGCGCACCCAGGATCTTCTCCTCGTCGGGCGTGATGAGCTCGTGGCGCGACACGTCCCGGAGGTACTGATCCAGGGCGGTCTGCTCCTCGACCGAGGCGTCGAAGCCGGTGAGGAGGTTGCCGCGGCCCCGCTTGCGGCGGGGCTTCTTGGAAGTGGATCCAGACGCCATATCTATACTCCGACGACCGGCGTGGGCCGGTCCTGCAAGGTTCGACTCCGGGTCGGATCCCGGCCGAAGATACAAAGCCATGGAAGCTTTGTCCTGCGGCTGCGATCGTCAAGACCCTGAGCCTTGGACCCCCCCCGGTGGAGAGAGTTCCCGGGGGGTGGAAACCACTCCGGACCCCCTCCCGGAACCGGTGCGGGGAGGCATTGGTTCCTGCAATTTCCGCCACCGGCGGGGGCGCTCCCATGGTGCGGACGGCCTCGGTGCGGGGTGGCCGCCGTCCCCCCGACGCAGGGGCGGGGCGGGAGCGATGCGCGCGTCCCATCCCGTCATTGCAGCCGCCCCGCCCCCCCGGTAGAGTCGGGGATGACTCGAGAAGAAGACACCATCGTGCGCGACCCGGTCTGGAACACCGTCCGGCTCGCCCCGGGCGCGGTCCGCATCGTGGACACCCCGGCCTTTCAGCGCCTCCGCTACATCCGCCAGCTGGGGTTCGCCCACCTGGTCTACCCGGGCGCCACCCACACCCGCTTCGACCACGCCCTGGGCGTCTACCATCTGGCGCGCACCGCGCTCCACCTGCTGCGGGAGCGGGAGTCGGCGCCCGCCGAGGCGTGGGAGGACGCAGAACTGGTCCCCTACGCCGCCCTCCTGCACGACATCGGGCACTACGCCTACTCGCACGCGCTCGAGGAGCTGGAGCCGGCGCACGTTCCCGCTCACCACGAGGAGGTGAGCCTCCGCTTCTTCGAGCAGACCGAGCTGCGCGGGG
>JAVVFC010000118.1:0-8667 GCA_032250975.1 Longimicrobiales bacterium
GCCACCAGCGCGGCCCGGTCCTCGCGCATGAGCGTGAGCAGCGCCTCCGCCTGCCCGGCGCGGGTGCGGTGGTGCGCGACGTCGCCCTCGGCGGTCATCAACTCACGGCGCGCGACCACCAGGGCGTCCAGGGGTGTGTCGGGGGCCATTTCCAGAGCCCGCACCCTGCGCTGCAGCGAGGGGATGCGCGCGGCCGCGTCGCGGGCGCCGGCCTGGTGGTGGGCGTGCCGGCCCCGGGCCCGCAGAATGCCCCGCCGCAGCCCCTCAAGCTGGGCGCGCCCGGGATCGAGCAGCCGGTACAGATCCTCCAGCAGCCAGAGCAGAAGGGACCTCATGGCTGCGCGGCCCCGGCCTCGGCGAAGACGGCGTCGGCGTCGGGGCACCCGGCGGTCTCTCTGAGCTCCTGCAGCCGGACGTGGAAGCGGCGCCGGATGCGGGCCTCCTCCTCCTCCCAACGCACGTAGCCCGACACCATGTCCACCAGCAGCAGGCCGAGCGCGGCCATCCCCACGACGCGGCCCGCCAGGCGCCCCAGGAGCCGCTCGGCGGAGGTGCGGCCGGCGGCGCCGGCCAGCGCCCGCAGGATGCGGAAGAGCTCCTGCAGACCCAGCACCACCTCGCCGGTCTGCACCATGCAGAGAAATCCGGAGAGCGCCCGGTCCACCCCGCCTCGCTCCTCCCAGTCCAGGACGAAGTCCAGCCCGAGCAGGGCGAGCCAGAAGCGCCGCTTCGCCTCGCCAAGCTCGCGGTCGCGCTCGGCCAGGGCGTCCTGGAGGTCACGTCTCAGCTGCGCACAGGGGTCCATGGCAGGACGGGGGTGAGGGGGCGGCCTCGCACGGGGCCATCTCCCGAAGGTGGCGTACACACGCGCGATCGGCCAGAGGCGGGCGGCGTGGACGGGGGGCGATCCGCGCCTGCGTGTTGCGCGGAACGCCCCCACCCTCCACCGAAGATGCCACGGATCCGTAACGGATCCATCACGTTGTAGCGGATCTGTTACAAATCCGTCTTTCAAATGACATCTGGCCGCCGGAATTTCCTGCGGGTCCCACGACACACCCCCATCGCGCGCCCGCGCCGACGAGCCATGAACACCTCGAAGATCCGTCTGCATTCCCTGCTGGCCGTGCTGACCTCTCTGGCGGCGCTCCCGGCCAGTGCCCAGGTGGACATCTCGGCCCGCGGCGCCTCCATCCGGCTGGGTGGCCGCCTGCACGCCCAGTACCAGGGCTCCTCCGCCGAGGGGTCGGAGTCCGAGTTCTTCCTGCGCCGCGCGCGCCTGACCGCCGACGTCGTCATCAACGACTTCCTCTCGGGCCGGGTCCAGCCGGAGTTCAGCGGCGGCTCGGCCCACCTGACGGACGCCTATGTCCGCCTGACCTTCTCGGAGGCGTTCCGCCTGACCATGGGGCAGTTCAAGCGCCCCTTCGACCGCTTCGAGCTGGACAGCTCGACCGACATGAGCCTGGTCGAACGGGACGGTCGGGTGGACGGCCTGGACAGCTGCGCGGGCGTCGGCCGGATCTGCAGCTACGGCCGCTTCAGCAGCAGCCTGGGGCTCGGGAACCGTGACCAGGGGCTGCTGGCCGAGCTGTCGCTCGACCGCCTCTCCGTCGCCGGTTCGGTCACCAACGGCACGGGGATCAACCGGGCGGACGAGAACGACGAGAAGACGTTCATGGCCCGGATCGGGTTCCAGGCCTCGGAGCGCGTCCAGGTGGCGGTCAACTACGCGGCCAAGGACTTCGTGCTGGACAGCTCGGACGAGTACGCCGACGCCTGGGGGGTGGACGCCCAGTACGGCGGCTACCGGGACGGCCTGCTCCTGCAGGCGGGGCTGCTGGGGGGCGACAACTGGAAGAACCCCGACGACGCCGGTGATCCCAGCACCTTTCTGGCCTGGCAGGCCCTGGGGAGCTACTACTTTCCCCTCAGCGGGGGCCGGTTCGTGGCGTGGGAGCCCCTGCTGCGCGTGAGCGGCGGGGATCCCGATACGGATCTGGACGACGACGACGGCCTGCTCGTGACGCCCGGCCTCATGCTTTACGTGCAGGGCAAGAACAAGATCGGCTTCAACCTGGACTACTACACGCCGGACACCGGCGATTCGGAGTGGAGCCTGAAGGTGCAGACCTTCCTCTACTTCTGAATTCACCAACCCCCATCCGGGGCGCCGCGCCGCGCCCCGCCCCGATTCACCACCGCCCCCGACCCGGGCCACCCCCATTCCCATGCGGATCCGCATTCACCACACGCTCTTCGCCGGTTTCCTGGGCGTGGTGGGCCTCGTGGTTTTTCTCATGGCGAGCCTGGCGGGAAGCCGGGTGCGCGCCGAACTGCGGGGCACGTTCGAGGCGGAGCTGGGGCGGGAGCTGAACCTCGCCGGCCTCTTCCTCGCCCGGGAGGACCGGGCTTCGATGGGCGCGGTGGTGGACCGGGTGGCCGCCGAACTCGGCCACCGCGTGACCGTGATCGCGACGGACGGCACGGTGCTCGCGGACTCGGACGTGCCGGCAGCGGCGCTGCCGGCGGTGGAGAACCACGCCACCCGACCCGAGGTCGCGGGCGCGCTCGCGGGCGGGCGCTCGTTCGACCTGCGGGTCAGCGCCACCGTCGACGACCCCTTCCTCTACGGCGCGCAGCTCGCCCGGGTCGGGCAGGAGGAGGTCGTCCTGCGGATCGCCGCTCCCCTTGTGCGGGTGGAGACCGCGGTCGCGCTGCTGCAGGGGCGCATCGTGCTGACCGGCCTGCTTGCCATGGCGCTCTCGCTGCTGGTGGCCTGGCTGCTGGCGCGCGGGCTCGCGCGCCCGCTCGCCAGCCTGGCCGAGCAGGCCCGCCTGCTGGCCGCCGGCAACCTCGGCCTGCGCGTGCCCGTCGATCGCCGCGTCCGGGAGCTGGACGACCTGGCCTCCGCCTTCAACCGCCTGGGCGAAGAACTCCAGAGCCGGGTGGGTGAGCTCTCCGAGGAGCGGGACGCCGTCCAGGCCGTGATCGACTCGCTCGACCAGGGCGTTCTGGCCCTGGACGCCCACGGCCGGATCACGCGCTGGAACCGGGCCGCGGCGCAGCTCCTCGCCTTCCCTCCAGATCTGGCGCCGCTCACTTCGGCCGCCGCCCTCGTGCGCAGCGTGGATCTCAAGGAGATCCTGGCCGGCGCCGCCCGGGGGCGCGAGATCCGGCGGGAGGTGCGGCTGGGGGACCGGGACGTGGTGGTCTCCACCCATCCGCTGGGGAGCGGCGGGGGCGTCGCGGGGCTGCTCGACGTCTCCGAGATCCGGCGCGCGGAGCGGGTGCGCCGCGACTTCGTGGCCAACGCTTCCCACGAACTCAAGACGCCCCTCACTTCCATCCGCGGCTTCGCCGAGACGCTCTTCGAAGGGGATCCTGAACCGGCGGTGGCCCGGACCTTCCTGGGGTCGATCCTGAACAACACCATCCGGCTCCAGAACATGGTGGACGACCTGCTCGACCTCTCCCGGCTGGAGTCGGGCGGGTGGGTCGCGGACTGCCGCGAGCTGGAGGTGGCCCGCGTCGCGCACGAGGCCTTCGAGCCCCTGGCGGACGGAGCGCTCGCCCTGGAGCGCTCCTTCGAGGTGGTGGGGAGCGGCGTAGCGGTGGCGGATCCGGCGGGGCTGTTGCAGGTGTTCCGCAACCTGTACGAGAACGCCTTGCGCCATACCGACCCGGGCGGATCACTGAGCGTCGCCATCCGCGAGGAACTGGAGGTGGTGCACGTGGCCGTCTCCGACGACGGCGAGGGCATCCCCTCCAAGGCCCTGCCCCGGATCTTCGAGCGCTTCTTCCGGGCCGACTCCTCCCGTGCCCGGGACCAGGGAGGGACGGGGCTGGGGCTGGCCATCGTGCGGCACCTGATCACCAGCATGGGCGGCGCGGTCTGGGCAGAGAGCGAGCTGGGGTCCGGAACCACGGTCAACTTCACCCTTCCCCGCCCCGGGCGGAGTTGATCGCGCATGTCACAGAACCAGGCATTGCGTTACAGACCCGTGACGTTACGCACACATAACGGTGCCCCTGGCCCGGTATGCTTGTCATCTTCGACCATTCAGGAGGCTCGAGCCATGCAATCTGTCCCGTCCCGCGCCCTGTTCTCTTTCCTCACCGTCCTCCTGCTGGCCGCTTGCGGCGGTGGTGAGGGCGCCCGCGGCAGCTTCTCCGGTTCGGTGGAGGCCGACGGATCCAGCACCGTCTTCCCGGTCGCCGAGGCGGTCGCGGAGGAGTTCCAGATCGCCAACCCCGGAATTCAGGTGACCGTCGGTGTTTCGGGCACCGGCGGCGGCTTCAAGCGCTTCTGCGCGGGGGAGACGGACCTCTCCAACGCGTCGCGGCCCATCCGCGACTCGGAGGCCGAGGTGTGCCGCGAAAACGGGGTCGATTTCCTCGAACTGTCCGTGGGCTGGGACGGGCTCTCGGTGCTCGCCAACCCCGCGAACGACTTCGCCATGTGCCTCACGGTCGACGAACTCCGCCGCATCTGGGAGCCGGGCTCCACCGTCCGCACCTGGGCGGACGTCCGGGGCGGGTGGCCCGCCGAGCAGATCCGGCTGTACGGACCCGGGACGGACTCGGGCACCTTCGACTACTTCACCGAGAGCATCGTGGGCGAGTCCGGGGCCTCCCGCGCGGACTTCCAGGCGTCCGAGGACGACAACATTCTGGTCCAGGGGATCGCCGGCGACCGGTATGCGCTGGGCTACTTCGGCTACGCCTACTACGCCGAGAACGCCGAGCGCCTGAAGCTGCTGGAGATCGACGGCGGTAACGGGTGCGTTCTCCCCACCGACGAGACCATCGAGGACGGGAGTTACGCCCCGCTCGCTCGCCCGCTCTACGTCTACGTGAGCACCGGGTCGCTGACGCGCCCGGAGGTGCGGTCCTACGTGGACTTCATGCTGGGGAACGCCGCCGAACTGGTGCCCTCCACCGGCTACCATGCGCTGCGGTCGGAGCAGTACGCCGAGGGGTTGCGCCGGGTCGCCGAGGCCGCCGGTGGCGCGGACTGACGTACGGGTGGACGCCACCCCCGGAGGCGGAGGAGGAGCGGCCGGCGCGGTCCGGCCACTCCTCCTCTCGTCGCGGGCGAGCCGCAACCTGAAGGAACGCCTCATCGGCGCGGTGCTCTTCACCTGCGCGGGCATCTCCACGCTGGTCACCGCGGGCATCGTCGCCGTCCTGCTGGGGGAGAGTCTGCTCTTCTTCCGGCAGGTGTCGATCGTCGACTTTCTGACCGACACCCGCTGGACCCCGCTCTTCCGGGACGCCCACTTCGGCATCCTCCCCCTGGCAGCGGGTTCGTTCCTGGTGGCGGCCGGCGCCGCCGTGCTGGCGCTGCCCGTCGGGCTGCTCACCGCCATCTTCCTGAGCGAGTACGCAGGTGACCGCCTGCGGGGGATCCTCAAGCCGCTGCTGGAGATCCTGGCCGGCATCCCCACGGTCGTCTACGGCTACTTCGCGCTCACCTTCATCACCCCGCTGCTCCGCACCGTCTTCCCCGGCACCGACATCTTCAACGCCGCCGCCGCCGCCCTCGTGGTCGGCGTCATGATCATCCCCACCGTGGCCTCCCTCTCCGAGGACGCGCTGCGCGCCGTGCCGGACTCGCTCCGGCAGGGAGCCTTCGGGCTGGGCGCCACCCGCATGGAGGTCTCGACGCGCGTCGTGGTGCCGGCGGCGCTCTCCGGGATCATCGCCTCCTTCATCCTGGGCGTATCGCGCGCGGTGGGCGAGACCATGGCGGTCACCATCGCGGCCGGCAACATGCCCAACCTCACCGTGAACCCGCTCGAGTCCATCCAGACCATGACGGCCTACATCGTCCAGGTCTCCAAGGGCGACACTCCGCACGGCACGATCGAGTACCAGACACTCTTCGCGGTGGGGATGGCGCTCTTCGTGGTGACGCTGATCATGAACGTGCTCAGCCAGTGGGTGCTGGCGCGCTTCCGGGAGGAGTACGAGTGAACGGCACGCCGGTACGGGTGGGCGCCACGGAGCGCGACCGCCGCCGCCACCGCCGGGGGGCGATCTTCAAGGGAGTCGGCCTGGCCGCCACCCTGGTGGGCGTGGTGGCGCTGGGCGTCCTGATGGTGGACATCCTGCGGGACGGTGTGGGCGAGCTGGACCTGGCCTTCCTGACCTCGTTCCAGTCGCGCTTTCCGGAGCGGGCCGGGATCAAGGCCGCGTTGTACGGTTCGGTCTGGATCCTGGTGCTCACCGCCGCCATCTCTTTCCCGCTCTCGGTGGGCGCTGCCATCTATCTGGAGGAGTACGCACCCCGCAACCGGTGGACCCGGCTCATCCAGCTCAACATCGCCAATCTGGCGGGCGTGCCGTCGATCGTGTACGGGATCCTGGGGCTGACCGTCTTCGTCCGCGCGCTGGCGCTCGACCGGAGCGTGCTCTCGGGCGCGCTCACCCTCTCGATCCTGATCCTCCCGGTGATCGTGATGGCGTCGCAGGAGGCCATCCGCGCCGTGCCGTCGTCCATCCGCCAGGCGGCGTACGGGCTGGGGGCGACGCGCTGGCAGGTGGTGAGCCATCAGGTCCTCCCCATGGCGCTTCCGGGGATCCTGACCGGGACCATCCTGGCACTGTCCCGCGCGGTGGGTGAGACGGCCCCGCTCATCATGGTGGGGGCGGTCGGCTTCATCGCCAGCACCCCGGGTGGGGTCATGGACCGCTTCACCGTCCTGCCGCTGCAGGTCTACGACTGGATCTCCCGCCCCCAGGAGGAGTTCCACGCACTGGCCGCCGGGGGGATCATCGTCCTCCTCGGGCTCCTCCTCACCATGAACGCCGCTGCGATCTTCCTGCGCAACCGGTACCAGAACCGGCTCTGATCCCATGCCCACGATTCACGATATCGACACCGGGGGGCGGGCGCCGGCACTCGAGGCGCGCGGGCTCTCCGTCTTCTACGGAGCCACACAGGCGGTCCGCGAGATCGACCTGGTGGTGCCGGCGAACCAGGTGGTGGCCCTCATCGGCCCCTCGGGGTGCGGAAAGAGCACGCTGCTGCGCTGCTTCAACCGGATGAACGACCTGGTCCCGAGCGCCCGGGTGGAGGGGGAGGTCAACTTTCACGGCCAGAACCTCTACCACCCGGATGTGGACCCGGTCGAGGTGCGCCGGCGCATCGGCATGGTCTTCCAGAAGCCCAACCCGTTCCCCAAGTCGATCTTCGAGAACGTGGCCTTCGGGCCCCGGGTGAACGGCTTCAAGGGAGACATGGACGAGCTGGTGGAGGCGTCGCTCAGGCAGGCGGCGCTCTGGGACGAGATCAGCGACCGGCTGGGGGACTCGGCCTACGCCCTGTCCGGCGGGCAGCAGCAGCGCCTGTGCATCGCCCGCACGCTGGCGGTCAAGCCGGAGATCGTGCTCATGGACGAGCCCGCCTCGGCGCTCGACCCGATCGCCACCCAGCGCATCGAGGAGCTCATCTACGAGCTCAAGAAGGACTACACGATCGTCATCGTGACGCACAACATGCAGCAGGCGGCTCGCATTTCGGACTACACCGCCTTCCTCTACATGGGCGACCTGGTGGAGTACGGTCCCACCGACCTCCTCTTCACCAACCCCGCCGAGGAGCGCACCGAAGCCTACGTGACCGGGAGGTTCGGATGAACATCGACGCCACCGCCAAGCGCCACTTCCACGAGGAGCTCGAAGCGCTGCAGGACCTGCTGCTCACCATGGCCGGGCACACCGAGCGCGCGGTGGCGGCCGCGCTGGCGGCCGTCGAGGAGAACGACGCGAAGGCGGCGGCCGATCTGCGCGCCGGCGACGACGAGGTCGACGAACTCGAGACGCTGGTGGACGAGCGGGTGCAGCAGCTGCTGGCCCTGCACCAGCCGGTCGCCACCGACCTGCGCCTGGTGCTCACGGTGCTGAAGGTCTCCAACGACCTGGAGCGGGTGGCCGACCACGCCGTCAACATCGCCCGCGCCGTGCGCCGCAAGCGCAAGTCGCCGCCCACCCCGGAGCTTCGTGAGACGGGCGAGATGGGCGAGATCGCCCGGGAGATGCTGGCCGACGCGCTCGCCGCCTTCGCGGCCCGGGACGCCGAACTGGCGCGCCGGGTCCGGCGCACAGACGACCGGGTCGACTCCCTGCGCAAGTCGCTCTTCCGGGTGATGGTCAGCTACATGCTCGAGGACCCGCGCAACATCGGCGGGGGGCTGGAACTGCTCCTCATCTCGCAGAACATCGAGCGTATCGCCGACCTGGCCACCAACATCGCCGAGGACGTGGTCTTCCTGGCCGAGGGGCGGGCCGGCATCCGCAATCTGAAGAACCGCGCCGACCACGACGTGGACGGCGGCGACGCCGATTAGGCGGCCGGTCCGGACAATCCGGGGGGAGGTCTTCTAGACCGCCCCCGGGTCGCCCAGGATTTCACGCATCGACTGCGCCTCCACCCCCGTCGCGTCCCCGGCAACCAGGCGGCGGTGGTAGTCGACCTGCCCCAGGTGGTAGGCGCAGTGGGCCGTGAGGTGGACGAGCAGGCGCCCGGTGTTCACCCGTCCGTGGACGACCCCTCCGGGCCAGTCCTTCCCCAGCTGCTCCGGATCGAGGTCCCCGAGCGCCGCGTCGACGGCGTCAGCGGCCCGGGCGATGCGTGCGAGCAGCTGCTCCCGTGGGAGGTCC
>JAVVFC010000119.1:0-8558 GCA_032250975.1 Longimicrobiales bacterium
GGGGTGGGGGCGGCCGTCGCGCGCAACTCCCTGGACGACGGGACGGTGAGCGCCCTCTCCCCCAACGTGGGCGTCTGGCTCCGGCGCGGACCCGCGCGCGTGACGCTGAGCGGCCTGCTCACCCGCCTCGAGGGCGCGTCGTGGCCGGAGGCGAACCTGACCGTCGCCCTCAGCCGCGGGGCGGTGGACGTGACCGCCTTCGGGGGCGTGCGCGACGACCCGTTCTCCGACCTGGCGCCCACCGGATCGTGGTGGGCGGGGGCCAGCGCCGCCGCCTGGATCACCCCGCGCGCCGCCCTGGTGGTGTCCGGCGGGCGCTACGCTCCGGACATCCTGCAGGGGATTCCCGGCGGCGACTACTTCACCCTGGGCTTCCGCATCACCGCCCGCCGGGCCCGCCCCGTGCCCCCGGACATCCCGGTGCCCCTCGTCTTCTCGCGCGAGCGGGCCGAGTCGGGGGGGATCGGCTTCCGCCTGCCCGCGGCCCGGTCGGTGGCCATCGTCGGCGACTGGAACGACTGGACGCCCGCCCCGCTGCGGGCCGACGGCGGAGGGCGCTGGGTCCTGACCGAGCCCGTCCCCCCCGGGGTGCACCGCTTCAACCTGGTGGTGGACGGCGAGCGGTGGGTGGTGCCGGACGACGTCCCCCGCATCGACGACGGATTCGGGGGGAGCGTCGGACTGCTGGTGGTGTCGGCATCGTGAGCCGCGCGTCCGGGTGTGACCGGCGGTGGGTGGCCGGGGTGTTCAGACGGGGCCGGTCACGGCAGGGCGCCGAACGCCGGGTCCCGATCGGCAGCGCTACGGAGAGGGGGTCATGAACCACGTATCGGAGAGCAGGGACGCCCGCGTCGACAGGGCGCAACGGGGCGTGTTCACCGAGACGCAATCGCGCGCGCGCGGTGTCCGGGCACAACGGGGAGCGGACGCGCCTCGGGGGGGGCGCCTCTGGACGGTGCTCGCCGGTCAGGCCGCCCATCCCTCCGGTTCGCCCGGGGTCCCCGCCGGCACGCTCCTGGCACTCTGGTCCGCGCTGATGGTCCTGGCGCTGCTCACCCTGCTGGCGGTGCTCGTGCCCGCCCTCCCCGCAGCCGCGCAGGTGGCCCCGCGCCCCGCCGATGCCGTCGCTCTCCTCGAGGCGCGCCTCCCCGCCGAGCTCGCGGAGGCCGTCGCCGCACGGATCGAGGCGGCGCGCGCGGGGGACCTGCCCGAGGCCGCGCTGGCCCGGCGTGCGCTGGAGGGAGTCGCCAAGGGCCGGAGCGGCGCGGAGGTGCTCGCCGCCGTGGATCTCCTGCTGTCCGAACTGGGCGCCGCCCACACCGCGCTCGCGCTGCCGGATCGCCCGCCCCGGGCGGGGGAGGTGGAGGCCGCCGCCACCGCCCTGCGCATGGGAGCGGACGCCGAGCAGGTACGCACGCTGGCGCGTACCGGTGAAGCGGGGCGCTCGCTGGCGGTGCCGCTCCTGGTCCTGGGCGGGCTGGCCGACCGGGGCCTTCCCGCGGACGCAGCGCTGGCCCGTGTCCGGGACCGCCTCGCCGCCGGAGCCGGCGACGCCGACCTCCTTCGGGAACTGCCCGCCGCGGCGTCCGGATTGGGGTCCGCAATGGGGCCGGCCGGCAGCGGACCTCCGGCCTGGGCCGCCCCCGGCGGAGGCGCGCCCGTCCCTGGCGGCGTGGGCGTGGGCCCGGCCGGGCAGCCGCCGGTGGGCCCGCAGTCCGATCGCCCCCGTCCGGGCCGTCGCCCGGCCTCCCCGCCCCCCCTTCCCGATCCGCCGCGGGGCGGGCCTCCGGGTGGCGGTGGCGGCGGTGGCGGCGGCGGCGGCGGCGGCTGACACAGCCGGTTTCCGCCCGTCCTGCGCTCGCCAGCACGCGCCACCGCGCGCCACCGCGCTCAAGCCGCCTGGGGGACGGTAGCCAATCGACCGCGCGTGGAAGGTCCGCGCACGCGCGGTCCTTTTGCTACCCTATGGGTAGTCAATCCACCACGCGTCCTGCCGCCGTCGAATCCGTTGGTCGATTGACGACCGTATAGGTAGCGAAGGCACCACGCGCTCTGCGGGTATACTACGTTTGGTGGATTCGCTACCGGGGCGGACGGGTTCGGACAGGGGGCGGGTTCGCATAGCGTCCCCATGCCCGCGCTTCTGCGAACCCGGCCTACGCCAGTCGCCACGCGCTTCCGCGAACCCGTCGCCCACGCCGAGGGCGCAGGACTGGCGCGAACGTGAATGATTGTTTATGCATTAATCATGCATAACAACACATCTCCTGACGAAGTAGCTGCGCCCCGCCGCCGGCGCGTGGTTCTCAAGCTTGGCAGCCGTCTCCTCACCGATGGGGCGCCCGACCTTGATCCCGGCCGCATGTCCATGATTGCGCGCCAGGTTGCGGCGGCGCCGGATGCCGAGGTCGTGCTGGTCACCAGCGGTGCGGTCGCCGCCGGCTTCCGGCACCTGGGCCACGCCCGTCCCCCCCTACGCACCCGGGACCGGCAGGCGGCCGCCGCCGTGGGGCAGACGCATCTGATGGCGCTCTGGTCACGGGCCTTCGCCGAGGTGGGGCGCCAGGTGGCCCAGGTGCTGCTCACCAACGACTGCCTGACCGACCGCCGCCGTTACGTGGCGGCCCGGCAGGCGCTCCACACACTGCTGGGGGCGGGCATCGTCCCGGTGGTCAACGAGAACGACACCGTGAGCGTGGAGGAGATCGTGGTCGGGGACAACGACAATCTGGCCGCCGCGACCGCGGCGCTGGTGGACGCCCGTCTGCTGGTCCTGCTCACCGACGTTGCGGGGGTGCTGACCGGGGATCCGGCGGTGGATCCCTCGGCGGTCGTGATTCCGTATGCCCCGAGCGTAGCCGCGCTGCGGGGTCTCTGCTTCGCCAAGAAGGCGGCGGAGTCCACGGGGGGGATGCACACCAAGCTGGAGGCGGCCGAGAAGGCGGGACGCTACGGGATCCCCACCGTCATCGCCCGGGGGAGCGACCCGGAGGCGGTGCGCGCGGTCCTCGCCGGCGAGCCCGCCGGAACGTGGATCGGTGCGGCGCCGCGCCCGTTGGCCGCGCGGCGACACTGGATGTCGGCGCAGAAGGGGTTGACGGGCGCCCTGGTGGTGGACGCGGGCGCGGTGCGCGCGCTGCGCGGGCGGGCCAACCTCCTCCCCAGCGGCGTGGTGGCGCTGCGGGGCCGCTTCCGCCGGGGCGACCTGGTGTCGGTGCTCGACCCCGATGGGGTGGAGCGGGCGCGCGGGATCGTGCGCCTGGACGACCGGGAGTTGGAGCGCATCCTGGGGCTGCACACCGACCAGGTACGGGCCGCACTGGGCCCGGACCGCTCCAGGGTGGTGATGCGCCCGGATCGCATGGTGATGCTGGACGAGGCGGGCGCGCCATGACGACGGTCGTGGAGCCGGCGGCGGCCGCGTCCAACGCCGAGGCGTCCAACGCTGAGGCGTCCAACTCCGAGGCGCTGCGGGCGCGGGTCGAGGCGATGGCGACGACCGCCCGCACGGCGTCGCGGGCACTGGCACGCAGTACGCCCGCGGAGCGGACGGGGGCGCTTCAGGCCATGGCCGACGCGCTCGAAGCCCACGCGCCCGCCATTCTGGCCGCCAACGCCCGCGACCTGGAGGCCGCGGACGCGGGCGGGGTATCGGGTCCGCTGCGCGACCGGCTCCGGCTGGGTGCCGGCGCGGTGGCCGCGCTGGCCGCCGCGGTGCGGGAGGTGGCTGCCCAGGAGGACCCGCTGGTCGGCGAGGAGGAGGTGGTGGTCCGTCCCAACGGCCTGCGGGTGGCGCGCGTCCGCATTCCCCTGGGCGTGGTGTGCATGATCTACGAGAGCCGCCCCAACGTGACCTCGGACGCGGCCGCGCTCTGCCTGAAGGCGGGCAACGCCGTCATCCTGCGGGGCGGCTCCGAGGCGCTCCACTCCAACCGCGCGCTGGCCGAGGCGCTGCGGGCGGGGCTGGCTGCGTCGCCGCTCCCGGTGGACGCGGTGCAGCTCGTGGCGACCCCGGAGCGAGCCGCCGTGGATCTGCTGCTGGAGCAGGAGGGGCGCATCGACCTGGTGATCCCGCGGGGTGGAGAGGGGCTGATCCGGGCCGTCACCGCCCGTAGCCGGATCCCGGTTCTGCAGCACTACAAGGGGGTGTGTCACGTGTTCGTGGACGCCGCCGCCGATCCGGAGCGGGCCGCGGCCATCGTCGTGAACGCCAAGGTGCAGCGCCCGGGCGTCTGCAACGCCGTGGAGACGCTGCTGGTCCACCGCGCGGCGGTGGGGCGCCTACCGGCGATCGCGGCCCCGCTGCTGGCGGCCGGTGTGGAGCTGCGCGGGTGCCCGGCCACGGTGGCGGCGCTGCCGGGCGTCCCGGTCCGGCCCGCGACCGAAGCCGACTGGGAGGCCGAGTACCTGGAACTGGTGCTCGCGGTGCGCGTGGTGAACGATCTCGAGGGGGCGCTGGAGCACATCGCGCGCTACGCCTCCAACCACACCGAGGCCATCATCACTGAGGACCCGGGCGCCGCGGCCGCGTTCGTGGCGGGCGTGCAGTCCTCGACTGTCCTGGTGAACGCCAGCACGCGATTCGCGGACGGTGGGGAACTGGGCCTGGGAGCGGAAATCGGAATCTCCACTTCGAAGCTCCACGCTTACGGGCCCATGGGCGCCCGCGAGCTGACCACCCGCAGATTCGTGGTGCACGGGGAGGGGCAGGTGCGCGGGTAGGGCAGGCGCGGTCGGGCGCGGGCGCCTGGAGGGCGCGGCGCGCACGGATTCGGCCGTTGTCTCCACGGGGCGCGTGTTACGCACGCTTTACGGGAGGCGGGTGCGGGCGTCACCGGGGGTCGGCATGTTGCGGGATCACGCCTTCGCTCTCGCACACGCCGACCCTCTCCGCCCCGAGGTCCCGCCCATGTCCACCCGCCGCACCTTCCTCCGTTCTCTGGGCGCCGCGCTCGCGGCCGCCCCCCTTGTGCCCGAGTCCGTGCTGGCGGATCCCTATCGTCTCACGATGCGCGGCTCCACGGCGGCGCCGGTGCGGGTGCGGGGCCAGGTGGTGGTGGGCGGGCGCGGGCTGGCCGGCGTGGCGGTCACGGACGGCTTCCAGGTGGTGGCCACCGCGTCCGACGGCTCCTACCAGATGGTGACGCGCGCGGACCGCCCCTTCGTCTACCTGACCCTCCCGGCCGGCTACCGGATCCCCGCCGGCCCCGGGGTCGTCGCCCGCTTCCACCAGCCTCTGTCGCCGGATGCGGCCGGCGAGGCGGTGGCGTCCTTCGACCTGGAGACCCTCCCCGGAGGCGACGAGCGCCACACCGTGCTGGCGCTGCCCGACATCCAGACGGAGACCGCGTGGGAGATGGCCCGCTTCCACGCCGAGACGGTGCCCGATCTGCGCGCTACGGCGGCGGCTGCCGCCGGTCCGGTGCTGGGCGTCTCGGTGGGCGACATCATGTTCGACGACCTCTCGCTCTACCCCGAGTACGAGCGCGGCGTGGCGCAGGTGGGCGGGCCCTTCTTCCAGGTGGTGGGCAACCACGATCTGGACTTCCAGGGGCGCGGGGACGAGGCCAGCACCGCGACCTTCTCCCGGCGATTCGGACCGCGCTACTACTCGTTCGATCGGGGCGCCGTGCACTACGTGGTGCTGGACGACGTGCTCTGGCATGGATCCGGGTACATCGGCTATCTGGGCTATGACCAGCTGGCCTGGCTGGAGGCGGACCTGGCGCGGGTGGAGCCGGGCAAACCGGTGGTGGTGTTTCTGCACATCCCGGCGCTGGGGTCGCGCCACGAGCGGGACGGGCGCACCCGCCCCGGCGACTCCGTCTCGGTGACCAACCGCGAGATCCTCTTCCGGCTGCTGGAGCCTTTCCGGGCGCACCTGGTGTCCGGGCACACCCACGAGAACGACCACCTCTGGCACGGCGCGCTGCACGAGCACGTGAGCGGAACCGTGTGCGGCGCGTGGTGGAGCGGCGACATCTGCGCGGACGGGACGCCCAACGGCTATTCGGTCTACGAGGTCGCGGGAGAGGAGGTGCGCTGGCGCTACCAGGCCACCGGCATGCCGGCGGATTATCAGATGCGCCTCTACCCGCGCGGCGCGGACGCGCACGCGCCCGAGGAGATGGTGGCCAACGTCTGGGACGCCGACGAGCGCTGGACGGTGGTGTGGTACGAGAACGGGCAGCGGCGCGGGCGGATGGCCCGGCGTCAGGGTCTGGACCCGCGCGCGGTGGCGGAGCATTCGGGTCCCGACCGGCCCCGTCACCGCCCCTGGGTGGATCCCTACCCTACCCGCCATCTGTACTACGCGCCCGTGCCCCCGGGGCACGGCGCTCTGAGCGTAGAAGCCACCGACCCCTTCGGCCAGGTGTACCGCGCGGCGCTGGAGGAGTAGCGGGGGGCCGACTCGGGGAGAAGGTACGGGGTCCGGGTGGCACCTCGTGCCCCCGGCCCGCGCGCCCCGGCCCCCGGCCCACGCACCCCGGGCCCGCGCGGGCAGCGTGGGGAGGGCACCGATACCGGCCCGCGCGGGCGGCGTGGGGAGACGACCGATTCCGGCCGGCGGGCGGGCTTTCTACATTGCGGGGCCTTCCCGCCACCCGAATCCGAGGCCTGAATCCGGACATGAGTCAGTCACCCCCCGTCATCTACACCTGGACCGACGAAGCCCCCGCCCTGGCCACCCATGCCTTCCTGCCTGTGATCCGCGCCTTCGCGGGGGCGGCGGCGGGGGTGCCCGTTGAGACGCGGGACATCTCCCTGGCGGGCCGCATCCTGGCCGCCTTTGCGGACCGCCTCCCGCAGGAGCAGCGGGTGCCGGACGACCTGGCGGAGCTGGGCCGGATGGTGGAGACGCCTGAGGCGAACATCATCAAGCTGCCCAACATCAGCGCCTCCATCCCGCAGCTGCGTGCGTGCGTGCGTGAGCTTCAGGGGCTGGGGTTCGCGCTGCCCGACTACCCCGCCGAGCCCGCCACGGAGGAGGAGCGGGAGGTACGGGCGCGCTACGACCGGGTGAAGGGGAGCGCGGTGAATCCGGTGCTGCGGCAGGGGAATTCGGACCGGCGTGCGCCGCGGTCGGTGAAGGCGTTCGCCCGGAAGCACCCGCCCCGCATGCAGCCGTGGCCCGAAGACTCGCAGACCCATGTGGCCGCCATGGACCACGGCGACTTCCGCGCCAACGAGCGGTCGGTGACGCTGGAGGCGGCCACCACGGCGCGCATCGAGCACGTGGATCCGGACGGGGCGGTGACGGTGCTGAAGGAAGCGCTGCCGCTGACGGCGGGCGAGGTGCTGGACGCGACCTTCATGAGCCGGGACGCGCTGGTGGACTTCCTGGGCCGTGAGGTGGCGGACGCGCGTGAGCGCGGGGTGCTGTTCTCGCTGCACCTGAAGGCCACCATGATGAAGGTCTCCGACCCGATCATCTTCGGGCACGCGGTGCGGGTGTTCTTCCGGCGGGTTTTCGAGAAGTACGCGGACGTGCTGGCCGGCCTGGGCGTGGACGCCAACAACGGCATGGGCGACCTGGAGGCCAAGATCCGCGATCTGCCCGAGGCGGAGCGGGCGGCCATCGAGGCGGACATCCGGGCCGTGTATCAGAACGGGCCGGCCATCGCCATGGTGAATTCGGACCGGGGGATCACCAACCTGCACGTCCCCAGCGACGTGATCGTCGACGCATCCATGCCGCCCATGATCCGCGACTCGGGGCGGATGTGGAACGCCGATGGGGCGCCCCAGGACTGCAAGGCGGTGATTCCCGACTCCAGCTACGCCGGGATCTACGACGTGGTGATCCGGGACTGCCAGGCGCATGGGCAGTTCGATCCCCCCACCATGGGGAGCGTCTCCAACGTGGGACTCATGGCCCAGAAGGCGGAGGAGTACGGGTCGCACGACAAGACGTTCGAGATCCACACCCCCGGCACCGTGCGCGTGGTGGACGGCGAGGGCCGCACGCTGCTCGAGCACGCGGTGGAGTCGGGAGACATCTGGCGGGCGTGCCAGACCCGGGACGTGGCGGTGCGGGACTGGGTGAAGCTGGCCGTGAGCCGGGCCCGGGCCACGGGCACACCCGCGGTCTTCTGGCTGGACGAGGGGCGGGCGCACGACGCGCAGCTGATCGCCAAGGTGCGGCGCTACCTGGAGGAGTACGACACCACCGGACTCCATGTCGAGATCATGGCGCCCGAGCGCGCCATGGCCTTCTCGCTGGAGCGGATCCGCCGGGGCGAGGACACCATCTCGGTGACCGGCAACGTGCTGCGGGACTACCTCACCGACCTCTTCCCGATTCTGGAGATCGGGACCAGCGCGCGCATGCTCTCCATCGTTCCGCTGCTGAACGGGGGCGGGCTCTTCGAGACCGGGGCGGGTGGATCGGCGCCCAAGCACGTGCAGCAGTTCGAGGAGGAGGGCCACCTGCGCTGGGACTCGCTGGGCGAATACTGCGCCCTGGTGCCGTCGCTGGAGAAGATCGCCGAGCAGACGGGCAACCGCACGGCCACGCTATTGGCGCGGACCCTGGACGAGGCCGTCGAGCAGTACCT
>JAVVFC010000011.1:0-31395 GCA_032250975.1 Longimicrobiales bacterium
ACACGACGGCGGGGACGCCGAGCTCCGCGCAGGCGGCGCGCAGGGCCGCGTCACGCAGGCCGCGGACGTCGTTGACGAGGGATGCGCCGGCCTCCACCGCGGCACGCGCGACGTCCGCGTCCGAATAGAGGCGCTGACCTCCGTCGCTCCGGCCCGGATCGACGACCCCGTAGCGGCGCTCCCACGCCCTCAGCAGGGTAGGGTTCAGGCCGGTCCGGTCCGCGACGACGCGGATGGGGTGCCGGGGGTGTCGGGGGTCGGAGGGCGGGTTCATGCCGGAGAAGCTAGAGGCGTGTACAGGCTTTGTCAAAACAATACCTGTACAAGCTCTTGACATCGCGGCGTCCGGGGATGAGATTCTTCGACATCGGTTGTACAGCACCCCTCACGACGCAGGAGCACCACCCATGAACCGCATCACACGCATTGCTGCCGGCGCCGCAGTCGCCGCCGCCCTCGTGGCGGCCCCCGCTGCCGCCCAGATGGAGAAGGACATCGTGGAGGTCGCCGTCGAGGCCGGCAGCTTCAACACGCTGGCCGCGGCCCTGCAGGCCGCCGGTCTGGTGGACGTGCTCAAGGGCGAGGGCCCCTTCACCGTCTTCGCGCCCACCGACGCGGCCTTCGCCAAGCTGCCGGCCGGCACCGTGGAGGCGCTGCTGGCGGACAAGGAGCAGCTCACCGCCATCCTCACCTACCACGTGGTAGCCGGTAAGGTGATGGCCTCCGACGTGGTGAAGCTCTCCGAGGCCACTACGGTGAACGGCGCGAACGTGAAGATCATGGTCCACGGCGGCTCGGTGATGATCAACGACGCCACCGTCACGGCCACCGACATCGCCGCCTCCAACGGCGTCATCCACGTGATCGACACGGTGATCCTCCCGCCCGCGAAGTGATGCCGGGACTCCGGCCGGACGGCGCGGGGGCCACCCGGCTCCCCGGGCCTCGGGCGGAGTGAGGTGACGGCGGAGGCCGGGATGCGTCCCGGCCTCCGCTTTCGCGTTCCGGCGGGGACGGACGCGGCGTGGGCGATTGCGGTGGAGGTGGGTGGCGCGTCAGCTTCCGCGGACACCCCCCGCTCCCCCCGCTCCGACAGGTCCGATCCCATGCTCGAGATCCGCCGCATCGTGGCCCGACCAATGCTGCCCGTTGCCCTGCTGGGCGTTCTGGTCACGGCCGCCGCCGCCGCCGCCCAGGAGCCCCCCGCTCCACGCCCCGTCGCCATCGACGACCAGTTCGCCCTGAAGGGGGTGGGCGCGCCTGTTCTCTCCCCGGACGGACGCTGGGTGGCCTACACCGTCTCCAGTACGGATGCGGACGACGGCAAGACGGAAACCCGTCTGTGGATGACGGCGGCGGACGGGTCGGGAGAGGCGATACCCATGACCCGGGCGGGGGAGTCCGCGGGATCCCCGGGCTGGAGCCCGGACGGGCGCTACCTGTCCTTCCTGGCGTCGCGGGGCGAGGGGGCGCGCCCGCAGGTCTGGGTGCTGGACCGGAGGGGGGGCGAGGCGTGGGCCCTCACCGACGTGAAGCAGGGGGTGAGCGAGTATGCCTGGTCCCCGGACGGGACGCGACTGGCGCTCGGGATCCGGGACGCGGCCGAGGCGGACAGCGCGTGGACTTCCGACGAGCCTGAGCCGTGGGTGGTGGACCGGCTCCAGTTCAAGCGTGACGGCGCCGGCTACCTCACCGATAGCCGGAAGCGGCACCTGTACGTCTTCGAGGTGGCCACCCGGGCGCTGCGACAGCTCACGGCGGGGAGCTACGACGAGGGCGGGCCGGTCTGGTCCCCCGACGGGACGCGCATCGCCTTCACCTCGAACCGCACTCCCGACCCGGACACCAACGCCAACACGGACATCTGGGTGGTGGACGCCGACGCGGCGGAGCCGGTGTCGGAACCGTTCCGGGTGACCGCCAACCCCGGGTCCGACGGCTCGCCGGCGTGGTCTCCGGACGGACGGACGATCGCCCACACCACGGTCAACCGCCCGGACCTGATCTGGTACGCGACCACGCACCTGGCGGTGGTGGGGGTCGACGGGACGGGGGCCCGGGTCCTCACCGAGGCTCTCGACCGGAACGTCTCCTCCCCCCGGTTCTCTCCGGACGGGCGGCTGATCTACTTCGGCGTCGAGGACTCGGCGGAGAACCACATCGCAGCGTGGGATCTGCGAACCGGCGCCGTGCGGCGGGTGAGCGCGGGCCCCCTGAGCGTGCGCGGCATGGACCTGAACGCGGCTGGAGACATGGTGGCGCGGGTGGCGCGCACCGACCTGCCCGGGGACGTATTTCGGGTGGAGGGTGCCGAGGCGGCGGGTCGGGGCGAGGCGGATACGGCCCGGCTCCGCCGGCTGACGGCCGTCAACGACTCCCTGCTGGGTGCCCTGGCTCTGGGGGAGGTCCGGGAGGAGCGGTGGGAGAGCGAGCCCGGGGTCATGGTCGAGGGCTTCGTTCACCTTCCGCCGGACTACCAACCGGGGCGGCGCTATCCGCTCCTGCTCCGGCCCCACGGCGGCCCCGTGTCGCAGTACAGCCACGCGTTCAACTTCGAGGCCCACCTCTTCGCGGCGAACGGGTACGTGGTGCTGACCCCCAACCCCCGGGGGTCGTCCGGCTACGGGCAGGACTTCT
This sequence comes from Longimicrobiales bacterium, assembly GCA_032250975.1. Taxonomy (GTDB): domain Bacteria; phylum Gemmatimonadota; class Gemmatimonadetes; order Longimicrobiales; family Gaopeijiaceae; genus Gaopeijia. The sequence goes on from JAVVFC010000011.1 coordinate 2,638, forward strand.
CCTCCGTGCTATGGGCGGACTGGGGGAACCCGGACTTCAAGGACGTGATGGCGGGGGTCGATCACCTGATCGCGCAGGGGATCGCCGACCCGGACCGGATGGGGGTGGGCGGGTGGTCGTACGGCGGGATCCTGACCAACTACGTGATCACGCAGACGGATCGCTTCCAGGGGGCCATCACCGGAGCCAGCGAGGTGCTCTACATCGCCAACTACGGCCACGATCACTACCAGCGGCAGTGGGAGGCGGAGCTGGGCCTGCCGTGGGAGGGAGACAACCGGGAGGCGTGGGAGCGCATCTCCCCCTTCAACAAGGTGGACCGGGTTACCACGCCCACCCTGGTCATGGGGGGCGAAAAGGACTGGAACGTCCCGATCCAGAACTCGGAACAGCTCTACCAGGCGCTGCGGCGGCGCGGGGTCCCGACGCAACTGGTGGTGTACCCCGGCCAGCCGCACGGCATCGGTCCGGTGGCGTACCGCCGCGACCGCCACCGGCGCTACCTGGAGTGGTACGACCGCTGGGTGAAGGGGTCAGGGGCGCAGCCCGTGAGCTGACGGGGGCCGGCCCGGGCTTCCGGGCCGGCCCCCCGCCGGTGGCTCAGGGGGTGGGCGGCTTCTGAAAATCCAGATTCTGGATCGTGAGGAGGTTGTAGAACGCCGTCGACGTCTGGCAGGCGAGCGCCCCCCGGGCGCCGAATCCGACGAGGATCAGGTCGATGGGGGCGGGGCACTGACCGTCGAGCGAAACGGAGAAGGCGGCGGCGACCTCGCGATTGCGGACGTGCCACACGTCGATGTCGCCGGTGAACTGATTGGCGACCGCCACGCCGGTGGTGCTCCCGTCGAACGGGAAGACGCTGGCCCCCACGTAGCCGTTGCCGATGTCCCAGTAGAGGAGGTCGGACGTCTGGTCGAAGGGGTCGACGGTGAAGATCGCGATGTATCCGTCGCCCTCCAGGTCCATGTTGGGATCGGAGGTGGCCGCCGGAGAGTCGAAGCCGCTCGTGAAGACGCAGAGGTACTCGCTGGTCACACTCCCCTGGAGGATGTCGCAGTCCAGATCGAACTGGTGCCGTTTGTCCGTGTCCAGGATGAAGTCGATGACGGAGGGGAGCGGAATGACCGAAATGGCTCCCGACGCCACGTCCACGTCCAGGATCGCGGCCTGCGTCTTCTCGAAGGCGGAGTCGCCGTCTCCCTCGGTCACCGCCCCCACAAAGGTCTGCGCGTCCGGCGAGACCCAGATCGCCTGCAGATTCGTCAGGGGATCCTGCTGGGGGACGGTCTGGGACTCCAGATTGCGGAAAGCGTCCTGGAACGATCCGAAGGCGCCGCCCGGGGTGTAGGTCATGAAGCTGAGATCCCCGAACGCCGAGGCCAGGGCCACCGTGTTCTCGCTCACCGGCGTCACGTGCCGCGGCTGGTCGAAGAACGTCACGGGTGGGGGCGGCGGCGTCTGCGGATCCAGGTCGGGAACGAACAACCGTACCTTTCCGAGCGTCGTGTGGACCAGGAAGTTGCCGTCCGAGAGGGCGAACACCCACTCGGGGGGGTCACCGTCCGCCTCGCTCAGCTCGGTCACGGCTCCTGACGTGAGGTTGACCCGGCGCACGAGCCCACCGGTGGTGATCTCCTCGTCCGATCCGGGGATGGGCAGGAGACGCTGGACCCGGAAGAGGTCCGGAATCAGGGTCGTCACCAGGGGGGGCGGGGGCACGGAGCAGGTGACGGTCTTGGCCAGCTGGATCAGCGCGACCAGCGGTGGGGAGGCGAAGTCGAGCCACACCCGGACCTCACCGTCCCCGGCCTCGGAGCAGACGTAGCGGTTGGTCACGACGCTGACGGGCCCCTCGGGCGGGAAGTCGGCGCGGAGGACCGCGTCCGCGTCGGGCGCGACCGGGCCCGCGGAGAGGTTCTCGAGGAAGGCGGAGAAGATCGGGTCGGGGATCCCCGAGACGTCGAGGGTGAAGGTCGCGTCGAAGGGCTCCCCGACGTTGGCGTCGTCCGGCGCCTCGATGCGGAACGTCAGGGAGGGGGACGCGAAGATCGCGTGGGAGAAGTGCGAGAGGCCCCCGGTGAGGGTGGCTCGGGTCGGATCGGCGTCGTCGGGGACGAGCGTCACGTCCGCCAGCGACTCGACCGTCCCCTCCGACTCCGACATCAGGAAGGCGGCCGCGATCTGGGCGCCGCCGGCCGAGGCCGTCACCGCGTCCGCGACGTCGAAGGCGACCTCCACGGGGGTGGAGAAGACGGTCCCGTCCGGCTGCAGGTCGTACACCGTCAGATCTCCCGGCAGGCCAGCCACGGCCTCGGGAATCTGCACCTCGGCGACACGCGTGACCCGGATCTCGGTGTCCTCGGCCAGCGCCCCCGCGGGGACGGTGAGCGTCAGCAGCCCGTCCGACGACTGGATCACGCCGCCCTCGGCGGCGCTCACGGTGGCAGAGGCGGTGTTGTTCTCGGCGGTCACCGTCACAGCGTCGTCCGCGCTGTCGGTTCCGTCGGACACGGTGACCGTGGCCACGTAGTCACCCGCAACGTCGGGGGTGAAGGATGGGGTCAGGCTGGAGGCGTCGTCGAGCGCGGCGGCGCTCCCGGCGGGCACGGCCAGCGACCAGCTCACCGTGAGGGCGTCGCCATCCGGGTCGGAGGATCCGGACGCGTCCAGGGTAACGGGGAGGCCGGCGCTGACCGTAAGGTCCGCTCCCGCGGCGGCGACGGGGGCGCCATTGGTGGGTCCGCCGCCTCCGTCACCCCCGCCGGGATCGGGCTGTGTCGGAGTTTCGTCGTCGCCGCAGCTGACGGCGAAGAGCGCGGCGGTGAGGAGCGCGGTCCAGGCGAGTCGGGTGCCGCGCGGATGCATTCGGGGGGTCATGGCGGTCCTCGGCATTCGGGTTCCAGGCCACAGGGGCCTCATGACCCGATACGCGAGGAATCCGGGCGGAGGGGATCATCCCCCCAGGGCGGTCAGCGCGCGGAGCGCCTCCTGGAGCAGAGGGTGGTCGGCGGGGAGGGACGCCTGGGCGCGCTCCCGAACCGTCCGCAGCACCTCGCCCGCTTCCTCTGCTCTATCCGCGGCCGTGAGGAGCCGGGCCAGTTCGAGGGACTGCGAGAGGGTCGGTTCCTGTCCGGGTCCGAGGACCCGCTCGACGGTACCGGCGGCCTCGCGCTGCCAGAGGATGGCGGCGTCGAGGTCCCCCCTCCGCTCGAGGACGTTGGAGAGGAATCCCTGAGAATCCGCCACGTCCAGGTGGTCCGGACCCAGGACTGAGATCTGCATCTCCAGCGCCCGCCGCAGGAGCGTTTCCGCCTCTGAGAAGCCCCCTCGCACCGAGACCGCGTCCCCCAGATTGGCGAGGGTCGTGGCCAGTTCGGTGGGGTTCGGTTCCTCCCACCCCTCCATGATGCGCAGCACCTCGCGCAGCACCGACTCGGCCTCCATCCACTTCTCCTGCTGGCGCAGGACCGAGGCCAGGCTGTTCATGACCCGGACCGTGACCGGATGCTCCGGTCCCTGAACCCGGGCCTGCCGCGCCCAGAGGTCCCGGAAGTCGTCCTCGGCGCCCTGCAGGTCCCCCGCCACCAGCTTGAAAACGGCGAGGTTGCTCTGGATGATGACGGCCCGCTGGTGATCGGGGCCCAGCGCGGCGCGCATCGAGCCGAGGGCGCGTTCGGCCTCGCGCACCGCGCCCGCGAAGTCTCCCTGGCGGTAACGGATCACGGAGAGGTTGCTGGCGCTCACGGCCACGCTCCGGTGGTCCCGGCCGAAGAGGTCGGTGCGGAGCGTGATCGCCTCGGCGTGGGCGGCGGCGGCCTCGTCGAACTGACCCAGAGCCTCCCGGACCACCCCCAGGTCGTTCAGGTTGCGCGCCAGCGAGCGCTGCGCGTCCGGGTCCCGGCGCGCCTCCTCCACGGCCGCCTCCAGCAGGGGAAGCGCCTCGTCGGGCCGCCCCTGCTGATGGGTGATCCACGCCACCAGCCCCCGCGCCGCGGCGCGGGGGCCGGGCGGACCCGACAGCCTGAGGTCGAGGGCGCGCTCCGCCCAGGTCAGCGCCTCGGGGAAGAGCCCGAGCCGCTCGTACCCCTCCGCCAGCACCAGCATCATCTCGGCCTGCAGGTCGGGGTCGTGCGCGTACGCTTCCCGCACAGCGGCCGCCTGTCCGTCGAGCAGGGCGCGGGCGGTGACGGAGTCGCCCACGGTCCGATCCGCGCCCGCCGCCCCGAAGCTCTCCAGGAGAAACCCGCGGACCTCCAGCGCCCGGTCCCGTTCCCGCGCCACGGTGCGGGACTGCCGGAGCGTCGCGCCGGCGCCCCAGGCGAGGGAGAGGAGCGCCACGGCCGCCGCGCCCACCGCCACCCGGTGTCGGCCCACGAACTTGCGGGCGCCATAGAGAACGCCGGGCGCCCGCGCCCGGACGGGCCGCCCTTCGCGGAAGCGGCGCAGATCGTCCCCCAGGGCGGCCGCGCTCCCGTACCGGTCTTCGGGGCGACCGGCGAGCGCCTTGAGGACGAGCGCGTCGAGCTCCGTGGGGATGCGGCGCCCGGGGGGCGCTGCCAGGCTGGGGCGCCGGGGTGGCCGCTCCAGCGCGGCGAGCCGCTCCGGAAGGGTGCCCGTGGAGGGGTAGGGAAGCGCGTCGGTGAGGAGCCGGTAGAGGAGGACGCCCAGGCCGAACACGTCCACGGCGGTGGTGACCGTCTCGCCGCGCAGGATCTCGGGCGCGGCGTAGGCCGGGGTGAGCGCCCGCTCCTCCACCTGCGTGACCTCCTCGCCTCCGCCTCCGCCCGGGTCCAGGACCTTGCCGATCCCGAAGTCGAGGAGGCGGGGGCGTCCGTCTGCCGTGACCAGGATATTGGCCGGCTTGATGTCGCGATGAACCACCAGGTTCTGGTGGGCGTGCTGAACGGCGTCGCACACACGTTCCACCAGGGCGAGGCGTTCCCGCACCGACAGGTCCCGCTGGGCGCAGAAGGCATCGATGGGCTCGCCCTCCACGAACTCCATGACGAAGTAGGGTCGCCCGTCCGGCCCCACGCCGCCGTCCAGGAGCGGGGCGATCCCCGGGTGCCGCAGCCCGGCCAGGATCTGCCGTTCCAGGCGGAACCGCTCCAGCACACGCTCCGTGTCGAGCCCCTTGCGGACGAGCTTGAGCGCCACCGCGCGCGTGAAGCCGTCCCCCTCGTGGGCCGCCAGGAAGACGTCTCCCATCCCGCCGTGGCCCAGGGGACGCAGGATTCGGTAGCGCCCCACACGCGTTCCCTCCGGGAGCTCGAAGGCCCCGCGGTCCCGGGTCGGGAGGGGGGAGGCTCCGCCCAGGGAGACGAGCGGCTTCTCCAGAAACCCGGGTGCGCGATCGAGTGCCGCGAGCAATGCCTCCACGCGGTCCCGCAGGTCGCGGTCGCCCGCGCAGCGGACGCTCAGGAGGCTGCTGCGCTCCTGCCCCTCGAGCGCCATCGCCTCGAAGCAGATGGCCTCGATGCGCTCCCAGCGCCGCGCGTCCGGGTCACCGCGCCCGGATCTCACGCCCGCTCCCGCGCACCGCATCGGGGGACACCACGCTACCCGAGCTCCTGCGCGAGCCACGCCCGCGCCACCGCCCAGGAGCGCCGCACGGTGGGCACCGACACGCCCAGCACCTCGGCGATCTCCTCATGCGTCAGCCCCGCGAAGAATCCGAGTTCCACGACCCTCGCCCCCCGGGGATTGAAGGCCTCCAATCGATTAAGCGAGTTCTCGAGCTCCAGGAGATCAACCGCGTCCGGGCCGTGCCCGTCCACGGGGATCGGCTGGCCATCGAGCGTGACCAGCACCGCCCGTCCCCCGCCCCTGCGCTCCGCGTTGTGTGCCTTGGCGTGGTCCACCAGGATGCGCCGCATGGAGATTGCGGCCACCGCCAGGAAGTGGCTGCGGCTCCGCCACTCGACACGGGTGTGGTCCGCCAGCTTGAGGTAGGCCTCGTTGACCAGCGCAACGGTGTCGAGGGTGTGGTCCGGGCGCTCCGACCGCAGCTTGGCGTGCGCCAGGCGGCTGAGATCGTCGTAGAGGACCGCCACGAACCGCTCCACTCCCGCGGGATCCCCGGGGGGGAGGAGGGCGTGCCGTGCGTCACCGTTCTCGGGCACCGGGCCGGCTCCTGGGAGGGGGGTGTGGGGTCGGGGCGCCGCACCCACGATGCGCCCGACCCCGGGCCCTTCGCAACGACGCCCTGCCCCGGGGTCTTTCCCCACGCTCGCGACCGGACGACTCCCTGCATCCTCCCCTGCGCCCCGGCGGCTTTCTTTAAGGGCGGTATTCCCCAACCCCTGACCCATGGGGGGCGCGGGCCGGGGGGCGTCGTCGTCCCCGGGTCCGGACCTCCTGGAGAGGCACGTCATGGTCGAAATCCGGATCCACGGGCGGGGCGGGCAGGGCGGCGTGACGCTGGCCAAACTCATCGCCACCTCCCGCTTCCTCACGGGCCACTCGGTGCAGGCCTTCGGGCTGTACGCGGCGGAGCGTTCCGGCGCGCCCATCCAGGCCTTCTGCCGCTTCTCTCCCGAGCCCATCACGGACCGGAGCCTGATCTATGAGCCGGATCATGTGGTGATCCTGGACCCCACCCTCCTGGGAGCCGCGGTGACCCACGGGCTCAAGCCCGGCGGTTGGGTCCTGGTGAACACCGACCGCCCGCTGAACGAGGTAGCGGGCGACTTCCCGCACAACCGGGTGGCGGTGGTGGACGCCACCGGCATCGCGCTCGCCAACCGGCTCGGCACCCGCGGCGTGCCCATCGTCAACACCGCGCTCGCGGGGGCGGTCGCCCGCATCCTGGAGATCCCGCTGGAGGAGATGCTGGCGGGCTTCGAGCACCTGGGCTTCGGCGGCGGAAACGTGTCCGCGGCCCGTGCCGCGTTCGACGCCACCGCCGAGCGCGCCGGTGACCCGCTCCCGGCGTCGGCCCCCGGCGCCCGTCCGGCGCCCGCCGACCGGACCGTCACCTTCCTGGAGGGGGGCGGTGCGGCCGCACCCGCCATCCGTACGGGGAACTGGGCCTCCGAGCAGCCGCACCGCCAGCAGTACATCCCCCCCTGCAACCACGTCTGTCCCGCGGGGAACGACGTGCAGGGGTTCCTGCACGCGCTCGCGGACGACCGGGTGGACGACGCCCTCGAGATCCTGCTCCGCACCTCGCCCTTCCCGGCCGTGTGCGGGCGGGTGTGCCCGGCGCCCTGCATGGCGTCGTGCAACCGCAAGGAGCTGGACGGCGCCGTGAACGTGCGCCAGCTGGAGCGGCTGGCGGGGGACCGGGGCGCGGTCGCGCTCCCCCGCCCCGAACCCCGCCCCGAGCGGGTGGCGGTGGTGGGCTCGGGCCCGGGCGGACTGACGGCCGCGTACCACCTGGCCCGCGCGGGGTTCGGGGTCACGGTCTTCGAGGGCGCCCCGCAGGTGGGCGGGCTGCTGCGCACCGGGATCCCGGACTTCCGGCTCCCGGGCGAGGTGCTGGACCGGGAGATCGCCCGCATCAGCGGGCTGGGCGTGGAGGTGGTCACGGGGCACCGGGTGGACCGGTCCCGCCTCATGGAGCTGGCCCGCCTGTACGACGCGGTGCTGGTGGCTACCGGCCTCCAGGAGCTGCGGGACCTGCGGCTGGGCGTGGGGGGCTCCGACTCGGTGACGCAGGGGATCGACTTCCTGGACCGGGTGAAGCGGGGCCAGGTGCGGATGGACGGCGAGACCGTGATCGTGGTGGGGGGCGGCAACACCGCCATGGACGCCGCCCGCTCCGCCCTGCGGGTCGGCGCGCGGGAGGTGCGCGTGGTCTACCGGCGCACGCGGGCGGAGATGCCCGCCATCGCCGAGGAGATCGAGGAGGCGCTCGAGGAGGGGGTGCTGCTGCACGAGCTGGTGCAGCCCGTCGCGCTGCACGCCGAGTCGCAGGCCGACGGGGACGACGGCAGCCACGGCCTGCAGTGCCGCCGCATGGCGCTCGGCGAGCCGGACGCCTCCGGCCGCCGCCGTCCGGTGGAGGTCTCCGACTCGGACTTCACGCTCCCCTGCACGCGGGTGATCCTGGCGCTGGGCCAGTCCCCGGACCTGAGCGTCTTCCCCGAAGGGACCGAGGTGCGCGAGGGGGACGACCTCCTGGGACTCCTGGAGAACCCCGTCTTCGCCGTGGGGGACCTGGCCACCGGGGACGGCACCGTGGCCGGCGCCATCGGGAGCGGGCGGCGGGCCGCGTTGCACATCCACCAGACCTTCACGGGCGAGGTGGTGGACGGGGGTCACCGGTCCCGCATCCGCTCCGACGTGGAGGCGTGGCACGACGAGGTGATCCGCGCGGACGCGCTGCGGATGCATCTATTCCAGAAATCCCCCGAACAGCACGGCGAGGCGCTCGACGCGCGGGTGCGGACCCACGACTTCCAGGAGATCCACCAGGGGCTCACCGACGCCTCGGAGGCGCAGCGCTGCCTCTCGTGCGGGGTGTGCAACGAGTGCGACATCTGCGTGAGCTACTGCCCGGAGGGGGTGCTCAAGCGGGTGGGGCACCGGCTGGTCTTCGACTACGCCTACTGCAAGGGGTGCGGCATCTGCGTCACCGAGTGCCCGCGCAACGTCATCTTCATGAGCCACCTGTGAGAGGCTGACCCATGCCCAGAGAGATCGTCACCGGGAACCACGCCGCCGGGCTGGCGCTGAGCATGGCCGGCGAGGCCAACCGCAGCGCGCGCGGGGTGGCGTGCGGGATCTACCCCATCACCCCCCAGACCGAGATCGTGGAGCGGGTGGCGGCCTTCCCCTTCACCAGGGGGCGCGTCGTCCCGGTGGAGAGCGAGCACTCCGCCATGGGCGTCACCATCGGCGCGTCGTTGGCCGGAGCCCGGGCCTTCACCGCCTCGTCGTCCAACGGCCTGGCCTACATGGTGGAGAACGTCATGGTGGCGGGGTTCTACCGTCTCCCCATCGTCATGGTGGCGGTGAACCGCACCCTGGGCCCGCCGTGGAACATCTGGGCGGACCAGGGCGACACCCTCATGCTCCGGGACTTTCCCTGGATCCAGCTCTACGCCCAGGACAACCAGCAGGTGGCGGACCTCACCCTCCTGGCCTTCCGCCTGGCGGAGGACCCCCGGATCCTCCTCCCGGTGCTGGTGTGCATGGACGCCTTCATCGTCTCGCACACCCAGATGGAGGCGGAGCTTCCCACCCAGGAGGAGGTGGACCGCTACCTCCCCACCCTGGACCTCCCGCACCGCATGCGCACCGACGCCCCCCGCACCCTTGGGGGGCTGGTCTGGCCCGACGCCACCGTCACCCTCCGCAAGGAGACGGACGAGGCCTTCCAGCGGGTCCCCGCCGTCTTCCAGGAGTGCCGCGACGCCTTCCTGGACGTCTTCGGCCGGGACCCCGCCGGGGCGCTGGACAGCTACCGGACGGAGGACGCCGACACCGTCCTGGTGGCCACCGCGACCATCGCCACCACCGCCCGGGAGGTGGTGAAGGCCCGCCGCGCCGCCGGCGAGAAGGTGGGGCTCGTCACCCTGCGCATGCTCCGCCCCTTCCCGGAGGAAGAGTTCCGGGCCGCCTGCGCTTCGGCCAGGCGCCTGGGGGTGCTGGACCGGAACTACGCCGCCGGGCTCGGGGGAATCTGGCACCACGAGATCCGGGGCTTCATGCAGGGGCACCGGGACGATCTCCTCATCCAGGGCTACCTCACCGGGATCGGTGGCGGCGACGTCACCCTGGAGCGGGTGGGCGAGGCGCTGGACGACCTGCGGCAGCGGGAAACGGCGGGCGCCCCGGTGTGGATCGGGATCCACGACCCTGCCCGGGTCCCGGCTCCCGCCACCCCGCCCGGGGAGCTGGCGGGCCCCGTGGAGAGCGAGGCCGAGACCCGGGAGGCCCGCGCGTGAGCACCACCCGACTTCCCGTGAACGGCGGCCTTTCCGGAAGCGCCCCGGACGGCGCGCCTGACGTCGCCTACCTCGACGCGGGCTCCTGCGACCCGCTCCTCCGCCCCGGGAACACCAACTGCGGCGGGTGCGGGATGAGCGTGGGGCTCACCTGGCTGGGCCGGGCGCTGGAGGAGCTGGACCAGAAGGCCCACCTGGCCATTCCCGCGTGCTGCGGGGCCGTCACCGCCGGTGCCTTCCCCACCACCTCCTACGCCATGCCCACCGTGGCCACCACCTTCGCCTCCGCGGCGGCGGTGGCGTCGGGCCTCGCCGCCATCCGCGACCTCACCGGCGAGGACCAGCAGGTCATCTGCTGGGCCGGCGACGGCGGCACCTACGACATCGGCCTGGCCACCATCTCGGCGGCGGCGGAGCGCAACGAGGACATCCTCTACATCTGTTACGACAACGAGATCTACGGCAACACCGGGGGCCAGCGCTCCTCCGCCACGCCCCCCGGCGCCCGCACCAGCACCACCCCGGGCGGGAAGTCCGAGGCCAAGAAGGACGTCATGGCCATCCTGGCCGCCCATGGGATCCCGTACGCAGCCACCCTCTCCGTGGCCCACCCCGAGGACTTTCGCCGGAAATTGAAGACGGCCCTCACCACCCGGGGGATGCGCTTCCTCCTCATGCACTCCCCCTGTCCCACGGGATGGAAGTCCGAGCCCGCCGAGTCCATACAGCTCGTGCGGCTGGCGGTGGACAGCGGCCTCTTCCCCCTCTTCGAGGTCTTCGACGGGAAGCGCTGGCGCATCAACCAGGTGCCCGACTGGTCGGACCCCGCCGAGTACTTCCGGCGCCAGCGGCGCTTCAAGTCCTCCGAGGTGGACCTGGACGCCACGCGGGCGTGGGCGCGGGAGCGCTATCGGCGGCTGGAGGTGATGGCGGAGGCGTTCCCGGCGGAGTGAGGGGCGGTCACCGGGACGCGCCTCTGTGTCGCCCGAGCCTTTCCCGGCGACACACGATGGCGCGGCGCAGCTTCGCCAGCAGCCCCGGGTCGAAGGGGAGGCCCCCCAGTTCGTCGATCCAGAGGCCCACGCCGTCGCACAACTCGTCCAGGGCGCGCTCCACGGCGGGCGCCCGCACCCCCACCGCTTCGCCCAGCGCGACGAAATCCCCGCGGCCGATGTCCTCCCTCCGCTTTCCGTTGAGGGTGAGGGCCATGGTGTGGTCCCCGTACAGGTAGGAGGAGGGCACGTCGTACATGGGCGTCGGCCGCCACTCCGGCCCCACGCGCCGCACCGAGAAGTTCTTGGCGTGCGCGTCGCCGTTGCAGGTCAGGTAGGCGAACGCGACCTGCTTCAGTAGCGCGTGCGCCGCAACCGGGCGGGCGCGGCAGACGCGGGCCAGGGCGCCGATGACTTCCTCCGTCGTCACGCGGTACTTGTCGGCGGGGTACCGGGCCATGACCTGGCACGCGTCCTCCTGGGCCACCGTCCCCACGCCGCCGTCGGCCGGAATGCGATCGAATCGCCGCACCAGGAGACCCGGCGCCCCCACCGCGTCTGCGACGATCTCCGCGTCGGCGGCGTCCAGCCCGGAGCGCCGGGCGGCCTCCAGGAAGAACGCCTCGTTGGCCACCAGGTGCGGGAACTCCGGCGGGTCCAACTTGAGCATGAAGCGGGTCTCGGCACGGGCCACCGGGACGCTGATCATCCGCGCGGACACCTTGTCCTGAACCCCGGGGATGGCGACACGGTCGATCCCGCTCCACCCTCCCGCCGACGCCGCGAGGAGATCGGCGAACCGTACCTCGCTCCACGACGAGACCGTGACCCGCGCCTCGGTCCCGGGGACGTCGTCCCCTTCGGGCACCACCTGCACGTCTCCCACCGTGTCGCCCCCCACCGCCAGGAGAAGGGTCAGCTCGTCGTCCGCCGACGTCTTCACCGCCCGCTGCAGCGCCGCCAGGCGCCGCCCCTCGGGCAGGAGGCCCGAAAAGAAGGGAGGGAGCGCGCCCGGCGCGTGGGTGATGACCGGGTCCTCAGTGAGCGGGAGGGTCGTGGCCACCGGCGGTCCGCCGGACTCGCGATAGTCGGCGTCGTAGGTGAAGACGACCGAATCCCTCCGCCGCTCCAGGACTCCCGCCCGGGTGCCCTGTTTGAATACGGCCGCGCGCTCCACCTGGCGGAAGTCGTCCAGGGGTCTCATGGACTCGGGGTCTCCTTCAGGGATGCCCCCGGTCGGGACTCAATCTCCCCCCGGCCGGGCACCACCGCGAGTCCCAGCCCCAGGACCTCGAGCACGTCCAGGAGCTTGTCCAGGCGCAGCGTGGGCTTGCCCTGCTCCACGGTATGGACGAAGCGCTGCGAGCAGCCCGCGAGTTCCGCCAGGTCGGCCTGGCGCAATCCGAGTTCGACGCGTCGCCGCCTCACCGCCAACGCGAGGTGGTCGAGTGCCTTCGCCATTCCGGCCTCCCGCATAATCGATCGTGCATTTCATGGGCAATATCGAGTCTCGCAGGGTGTCGGGCAAGGGTGCGGTGCACGATCGTGCGGTTACGGTCACCAGCAAGGGTTCAGGGAAGGTCCGCTCCGCGCGAAGTGCACGGACGTGCACCTGTCCGGACCGAGCCCCCCGCTCCTCATCCCCAAGGCCGGCAACCGGGAACCGTTACCTGGTGGTGCAATCAGCGGCGGAGACGGACCTGTACGCGCGGCCGAACGGCCGCGCTCGCACTCCGCTCTACATCACGCTGTCCGACTCCCTGGGCGCGCCGATCCGCCCGATCGCGACTGGGCTGGGGGTGGACCTGTACCAGGCCACTCCACCGGGCCCGGGTCCGCCGCCACGCCTTGGTCCCTTGGGGACGACGGGGTAAGCTACGGACGTGGCTCTTCAGCCGCCCGATTCACGACCACGTGATCCCGAGACACGGAGCGCCGCATGCGCCGAGCCTACCCTCTGGTCCTATCCCTCCTGCTCCTGGCCGGTGGCTGTGCCACGCTGCAGCAGATCGCCGCCCTCCGCCAGGTGGACTTCTCGCTGGACCGCGTGGCCCAGCTGCACCTCGCCGGCGTGGAGCTGGACCGGATCAGGTCGTATTCGGACCTCACGGTGACCGACGTCGCCCGGCTCACGCTGGCGCTCTCCGACAACCGGCTTCCCCTGGAGTTCGATCTCTTCGTCCAGGGGGACAACCCGCCGGACAACGAGGTGGCCGCCCGTCTCGTCCAGTTCGACTGGACCCTTCTCCTGGAGGACCGTGAGACGGTGAGCGGCGTGTTCGACCGGGAGGTCGTCTTCGAGCCGGGCCAGCCCACGACCTTCCCGGTGCGGATCCAGCTCGACCTCCTGGAGTTCTTCGAAGGCAGCGCCCGTGACCTGGCGGAACTGGCCCTGTCCCTGGCGGACCAGGGCGGCGCGCCCAAGAACGTCACCCTCCAGGCCATCCCCACCATCCAGACATCCCTCGGGCCCATCCGCTATCCCGGGCCCATCACCGTCGTGTCCGGCGAGGTGGGGGGCGGAGGCTGAGCCTCCCATCCGGTAGGGAGGGACCGGCCCGTGCAGTCCCCGGCCCAGGATTTCGCATGAGAGGACAGTGGCACCTCGCCCTCCGCGAACTCCGAGGCAACCATGACCCTGCGACGCACGGCCGCGCTCCTGGCGGCGATCCTCCTCCTGTATGCCTGTGAAGACCGGCCGTCCCTGACCGGACCCGAGTCCGAGCCGGATCCGGAGGCGCAGATCGATCCGGAGGCGGCCCAGTCCGTCTCCCTCACGGGCAACTCGGTCTACAGCGACCGCGCCCACCCCCTCCCCCCGGAGCGCTTCGACCTGCTCTCGGATCCCGCGGAGGTGAGCGCCGGCCGCCTGCGGTACCGGGCGTCGGAGGGCGAGATCCCCACGGTGGTGCGGGACGACTTCATCGTCACCCGCCTCCCCGGGGCGGAGCCGGAGGTGCGCCGGGTCCTGACCTCGAAGGAGGAGGGCGGAGAACTCATTCTGGACACCGCTCCGGCGTACTGGCACGAGATCATCCGGGGCGGGGAGTACCGATTCACCCTCCCCTTCGTCGGGTCCGAGGACGCCGCCCGGGTGCAACTCCCGGGGCTGGACGAGCCGCAGCGCCTCACCCTGGCCGGCAACCAGATGCCGCTCCCGCCGCTGGAGCACACCTTCCAGCCCACCGACGTGTGCGCCTGGGTGCACGACCTGGCGGCCCTCCTCCCGGGGAACGGCGATCCGGAGGTCTGCGGAAAGCCCCGCACCCTCTCCGGCGCCATCGGCGTGGCCAAGCTGGGCATCTCCGGGACGCTGGACTCCCTGAAGATCCGAAGCGGCCGCATCCGGGTGACGGGCGACATGGACGTGGCGCTGAACATCGATCCCGGCGGGATCGTGGGGGGCGACGCGCCGGACTTCTACCCCTGCAACCTGGGGAACTACCCGGGGTGCCTCACCACCCCCACGGGGGCGGCGCTGGTGGAGTGGCTGCGCCAGTACGCGCCCAGCATCCCCGAGGCCGCGCTGCCGCCGGTCCGGGTCTGCGTCCCGGGCACCCCCGTCCGCACTCGCAAGGGCTTCTGGAGCGGGTCCTTCCCGAACTACACCTGGAATCCCCCCGTCTGGCAGAAGTGCCGCATCGCCAACGTGGGCGAGCTCCCCCAGATCATCCTCCCGTCGCTGAGCGGGATGGAGTCGGTGATCCGCCCCAACGTGGAGGGGGAGTTCGTGGTGCGGGTGCAGGGAGACGGCACCTTCGAGGTGAAGGTCTCCGTCCCCTACCTGGCGGCCCAGGCGGGATATTCAGCGGGGCAGGACCTCACGGCGGAGGCGAAGATCGGCGTGTTCATCCTCCTCAGGGCCACGGTGAAGAACGGGGGCGGGACGGTGAAGTTCACCTTCGACGACACCGGGAGGGTCACCCAGACCTGGTCCTCCACGGCGGGTTTCGACCGGGACTTCGAGCTCACCGACAAGAACCGCACGGCGGAGCTCCTCTACCTGGACAATCCGGACTCGGTGGTGGTGCGCGTGGGGGTCCCGGTGGAGGTGGGGGTGGAGGTGTGCATCGCCATCTACAACTGCGAGACCAAGGAGTCCAAGGAGGACCCGAACTTCGCGGACCGACTTTTCAAGAACCTGAACGTGGGCGCCAAGCTGGGGGGCGGAGCCTCCATGTTCTACGAGGCCACCTGGACCCGGCCGCAGGTCCACCCAACGGATCCGCTCCTGGACAACTGGAACGTGTCGGTGGAGGGGGGCTACGACGTCTCGGTGAACGCCGGGATCACCATCCCCCTCACCGGCTGGATCCTCCCGGACGTGCCCCGCTCCTACGAAGACACCTGGGAGTGCTGCCGTGTGTCGGTGGCGGACTACTGGGGGCAGGCGCCCCTGGACGTGATCTGGACCTCGGTCTCCACCACGGGAGACGAGGGGGACCTGGATCCCGACGGCTACCGGATCATGGTGCAGCGGACCGACTCCACCCCCGACATCATCGACGACGGCGCCCGGCGCATCGGGAGGGCCTGGAGCCCCACCGTCCACGAGCACCTGGCCGGGATCACGGGCGAGCACCGCTTCGGCCGGCTGACCTCGGCCATCCCCTGCAACGCCGTCTACTCCGACATGTTCCTGAACATGAGCCCGGTTTGGGGGCTGGCCCTCTCGGGAGCGCGGGCCACCGGGATCGGGGTGCCCAACTACGCCCTGGTGACCCCCTGTCCCTGGCTCATCGCCAACTACCGGGTGACGCTGGAAGGGGTGGCGGAGAACTGCCAGGTCCTGGACGGACCCACCCGGGACGTCTGGCTCCACTCGAAGAACCACTCCCTGAACCGGGAGGACACCACCAGCGTGGTCTTCGACATCGAGTGCGGCCCCCGGGGCGCCAGCGGCGGGCTCCGGGTCCTCCTTCCCGGACTCGGCGCCGTTCCGGAGCTCCCGCCGGCGCTGACGGTGGACGGGGAACGGTACGGAACCTTCCCCGACAGCGCCGCCCTCCTCCTCACCCGCCTCACGCCCGGGACCCGGACGGTGCAGGTGGTGGACGTGGGGCCCTGGTGCGCGTCCGACCCGGTTGAGGTGGTGGTGGTGGCTGGCCAGGTCACTGAGGTCATGCCCCCGGTGGTCTGCGCCATCCCGGACCTCGCAGCCGGAATGGTGGAGTACCGCACCACCCTGGAGGGCGACGGGATGGACCCCAACGGCTATGACCTCCGGCGGGACGGAGCGTCGGTCCTGGCGCTCCGACAGGAGGGCACCGCCCGGGTGCCGGGCCTGGACGCCGAGTCGCCAACGGTCTTCCGCGTGGCGGACATCCACGGGAGCTGCCAGCCCCTGGCGCCCAACCCGCGGCTGGTCACCCTGGACGCCGCGGCAACCCCCATGACGGTGGACTTCCCCGTCCGCTGCGTGGACGCGGTCCCGGACACGCTGGTGGGGACGGTGGACGCCTCCGGGTGGCCCACTCCCACGGTGACGGTGCGCGCCGACGACGGACGCACCCTGGTGGCCGGCGGCCCCCTGGCGACGGAACTGGGCGCCCTCACCGGGACCTCGGCCCGGGTCTGGGGGATCACCTCCGCCACCGGGATCTCGGTGCACGGCTACGACCTGCGCTCCTCGCTGGTGGACGACCGCTGGATGGGAATCCTGCTGGAGCGCCCCGACGGCGTCTGGCTCTTCGGGGAGACGGCGGTACGCCTGGTGGATGCGCCGCCGGCGCTGCTGGCCGCCGCCGGGAGCCTGGTCTGGATCAGCGGTCAGGAGACCAGCACCGGCGTCCGGCCCATTCTCTTCAGCGTCATCCGGGAGGCGGGATCATGAAGAACATCAGCCTGAGGACGCGGGCCTTCCGCACCTCCATCTCCGCCCTGACCGTCGCCCTCCTGGCCTGGGGGTGCGGCGACTCCCCCACCGGGACGGGCAACGACGGCGAGCCCGCGTCCGTGACGGTGGCGCCGGGGTCCGCCACCCTGGTGTCCCTGGGGGACACGGCGGGCCTCTCCGCCACCGTACGGAACGCCTCCGGCGGAACCCTGTCCACCGGGGTGAGCTGGTCGTCGTCCGACGCGGGGATCGCCATCGTGGACACCCAGGGGAGGGTGGTGGCGGTGGCCAACGGCACCGCCACCGTCACCGCCACCGCGGGCGCGGCCAACGGCACCGCGTCCATCACCGTTCAGCAGGCCGTGGACTCCTTGAAGGGGTCCGGCGACGCCCAGTCGGGCAGCGCGGGGATGGCCCTGGATTCGGCGGTGGTGGTGCGGGCCTTCGACGCCCGGGGGCACCCGGTGGCCGGCGCCCCCGTGACCTTCGCCATCCTCTCCGGCGGGGGGAGTGTCGACCCGGCCTCCGGGACCACCGACGCCACCGGTGAGGCGGCCACGACCTGGACGCTGGGGACCTCCTCGGGGGTCCAGGAGCTCGCCGCGGTGGTGGGCGCGTCCGCGGACTCCCTGCTGCTGAGCGCCACGGCGCTGGCCATGGAGCCCACCGCCATGGCGGCTTACGCCGGGGACGCCCAGACGGAGATCCCCGGCCAGCCGGTCCCGGCGCCGATCCAGGTGCGCGTGGTGGACGATCTCGGGAACGGGGTGCCGGACGTCGTCGTCACCTTCGAGGTGGCGGGGGGAGCGGGGGACGCGGCGCTGGACTCGCTGGAGGTGACCACCGACCTGGATGGCGTGGCCGGCGTCGACCTCACCCTTGGGACTTCCCTCGGGGCCTACACCGTAACCGCCGCCGCCGCCGTGGCGGACTCCCTGGACCCGGAGCCCCAACCCCTGGCCGGCTCCCCGGTGGTCTTCGGCGCCCAGGCGGTGGCCTTCCAGTTCACCCCGCCCGATTCGGTGGTGGTGCGGGACACGGTGACCCTCTCCGGGGTGGGATTCCACCCGGATCCCGCCTCCAACAACGTGACGCTGGGAGGGATGCCCGTCCCGGTGCTGGACGGGACCCAGTCCTCCCTTACGCTGGAGATCCCGGCGTTCGGGTGCACGCCCCAGGCGGAGCGGACCCTCTCCGTGACCCGTGCGGGCGGAAACGTCGATGCGGCGCTTCGGGTCACGCCGCGTGGCGCGATGGCCCTTCCGGTGGGAGGGCTCGCCGTCCTCTCGGATCCGTCGGATTTCTGTCTCCAGTTCCTCTCCGGGACCGACGAGGAGTACCTGGTGGGGCTCACCGCCACCCGGTGGTTCGACGCCTCCACCACCTTCGCCCTCACCGGCATGGACCCCGGCGGCATCGCCCCGGCGCCCCCCCGGGCCGCGGCACTCCTCCAGGACGCCGGATTGCGGATCCATGACGGGGAAGGCCCTTCGTCCGGTCCCGGCGCCTCGCCCCCGGAGGTGGAGTACGCACTCCGGGCGCAGGAGGAGGCGATGGTCCGCGACAAGGCCCTGACGGTGAGCCCGCCGCCCGTGGCGAAGGCGGTGACGGAGGGGGATGCCCTGGCCCTCAGGGTACCGGACCTGCGGGGGGACGCCTGCACCGAGTACCTCCCGGTGAACGTGGAGGTGGTGTACACGACGGGACGCCTGTCCCTGGCCACCTCCGCCGCGCTCCCGGAGCCCGGGACGCTGGCTCACTCCGCCCTCGTCTCCGCCATGGACGATCTCCTTTCCGGTTTCGGCGCCACGGGGGTGGACATCCTCTCCTCCTACCTGGGCGTCCCGCAGGGCTGGGACGGCTCCACGCAGGTCCTGGTGGTGCTGGTCCCCGAGGTGGGGGCGCTTGGGGTGCCGGCCTTCGCAGCGGCGGCGGACCAGCTTCCCCGGGCCACCTGCCCCTCCAGCGACGAGGACCACATCGTCTACGTGGCCATCCCGCAGGCGGCGTCGGTGACGGACTTCCAGAACGTCCTGGAGGATCTCCCGCCGGAGCTGACCCATCACATGGCCCACATCGTTCAGTGGGCCCGCCGCATCCCTGGGGGAGGGAACCTCCTTCCCGCGTTCCTGGCCGAGGGACAGGCCGAGGCCGCCGTGGAGCGGGTGGGGCTCGCCCTCTCGGGTCTGTGGGGCACCGACGAGAAGAGCGCCGCCATTCTGGGCCTCCCGGGTGTGGAGCTCTGGATCCCCGAGCGCTTCGACCGACTCTCCTACTTCCAGGGGTGGAACGGTACCGGTGGCACGCTGGCCGGCGCGCCCGAGGGGTGTTCCCTCTTCGGGTTCTCCGGCGTGTGCCACCCCGGCGCGGCGCCGGGTGCGGCGTGGAGCTTCGTACGCTACGTGGCGGACCGGTTCGACGAAGTCATCCCCGGCGGCGAGGATGCCCTCCAGTCCGCACTCATCGACCTCGATCCCTCCGGAGACCCCCTGGCGGAGATGGAGGCGCTGCTGGGAATCCCGGTCGCCGAGCTCATGGTGGCGTGGGCGGCGGCCCTCCAGCTGGACGGGCGGCTCACGCCGGCGCAGGCCCCGTCACTCCAGATTCCCAGCTGGGCGCTGGAGAGCTGGCTCACAGCCGGCGGCCGGATCCGCCACACCCCGCCGGAGCACCCCCTGGCCGAATTTGTGCGAACCGGGAGCGTGGTGGGCGGTGGGACGGCCTACACCACCCTCACCACCGCCGGCGCCCACGGCCCGCTGGCGGTGTGGGCTGCCGACGGCGCGGGGGGGACGCTGTCCCCGCTCCTGGGGCCGCGTCTCTGGGTGGTGCGGGTGCGGTAGGACGGGAGCGACAAAACCGGAACGCTCCGGTCCCGGGAGCGCCTCACCCTCCGGCCCGGGCCGTCCACTGGGCGGCCCGGGCTTCGTCGCCCTGGGTCCGGTAGGCCACCGCCAGGACCTCCGCCAATCCCCGGGCCCACCCGCTGGTGGAGTCCTGGGTTTCCATCAGCCCCTCCCAGGCCAGGTTGAGGAGGGGGAGCGCCTGGGGGGCGTCGCCCCGGGCCAGGAGGACCTCCGCCACCTTCTGCCGCTCCATGGCGGTGCGCCAGTGGGACTCCCCCACGGTGGCCAGGCGGATCTCCAGGGCCCTTCGTGCGGCGGCCTCCGCCTCGTCCAGGCGACCCAGGTTCAGGAGGGGACGGAAGTAGCTGGAGAGTTGGTCGGCGGTGCGCGGGTGATCCGGGCCCCAGAGGCTGTCGGCGTACACCAGGACCTGCCGGAAGAGGGCCACCGACTCCTCCAGCGTCTCGGGCCGCGAGTCCAGCGAGGCCGCCAGGTTGGCCAGCGTCCCCGTGTAGTTGACGCTTCCCCGCCCGATGGTGGTCTCCCGGATGGCCAGCGACTCCCGGAAGAGGGCC
Organism: Longimicrobiales bacterium; assembly: GCA_032250975.1. GTDB lineage: Bacteria > Gemmatimonadota > Gemmatimonadetes > Longimicrobiales > Gaopeijiaceae > Gaopeijia. Next base: position 22,780 of record JAVVFC010000011.1, read on the forward strand.
TCCGCCTCCGGGTCCCGCTCCAGGTCCAGGAGCACCGTGCCGAAGTTGTTCAGGAAGCGGGCCAGGTCCTCCTCCTGCCCCGGGGGGAGGGTCCGCCCCATGGCCACCGCCTCCTGGTAGTAGGGGACCGCCTCCTGGAAGCGTCCCAGATCCGCCAGGGTGTTGGCCAGGTTGCTCAGCGACTCGGCGTGGGCTCCGGGATCCTTCCGGGCCCGTGCCGCGGTGGTGGCCACCAACTCACGGCGGAGTTCCAGGGCCTCCTCCAGGTCCCCCCGCCGCCAGAGATGAGTTCCCAGGGCGAAGAGGGAGGCGAAGGTCCGCGGGTCGTCCCGGCCGAAGGCCTGTGCGCGCAGCTCCGCGGAGCGCCGGAAGAGGGGGAGCGCCTCCGGGTACCGCCCCAGCGACTCGAAGCTGATGGCCAGGACCCGCAGGAGTTCGGACTCCGTCTCCACGTCGCCGCCGAAGTCGCCGGCCTCCATGCGCCGCGCGGCGTCGTCCAGGACCTCCGCAACCGTCACCTCCCGCCCACCCCGCTCCGGCCGGACGGAGGCCAGCATGTCCGTGAGGAAGCCGCTCACCGCCTGGGCGCGGCGACTCTCGGTGCGGGCCTGCCGGTATCCCGAGGCCGCCAGCGCCGCCCCGGCCGCCAACGCCACCGCGATGGCGGCCGCGGCGGTGGCCCCGGTCCGGTTCCTGCGCAGGAAGAGGCGGGCACGGTACCGCCGGCTCCTGGGCCCGGCCTCCACCGGCTCCTGCCGCACCAGCCGCTCCAGCTCCGCCGCAAGGTCGTTGGCGGACTGGTAGCGGCGCTCCGGATCCCGCTCCAGCGCCCGGAGGATGATCCACCCCACCGGCCCCCGGAGCCAACGGTCCAGCGCCAGCGGGCTGGCGTTTCGGGAACGGGCGATGGCCACCCGGTCCGGTGTGGTCCGGTAGCGCTGGCTGGGCGGAGTGGGCTCCCCGTCCCGAAGGATCCGCCGCGCCTCCAGAGGCCCCGCGTTCCGCAGGGTGGTGGAGTCGAATGGGAGACCCCCGGTGACCAACTGGTAGAGAATCACCCCCAGGGCATAGACGTCGGAACGGGTGTCCACCCGAGCCACGTCCCCGGTGGCCTGCTCCGGGCTCATGTACTCCAGCGTCCCCATGACCGACCCCACCTGGGTGAGCATCTCTCCGGGCTCCGCCGAGACCTCCATGGTCTTGGCGATCCCGAAGTCGATGACCCGGGGGAGGGGCCGGCCGTCCACGTCCGCCACCAGGATGTTGGAGGGCTTCAGGTCCCGGTGGACGACCCCCTTCACGTGGGCGTGGTGCACCCCGCGGCAGACCTGGGCCAGGAGGGCGACCCGGGCCTCCAGGTCCAGGCGATGGTGGTCGCACCACGCGGTGATGGGCTCGCCCCGCACCAGTTCCATGGCAAAGAACGGGACGCCTTCACCGGTGGTCCCGGCGTCGAAGATCCGGGCGATCCCCGGGTGGTTCATGCGGGCCAGGGCCTGCCGCTCCGCCTCGAAGCGGGCCCGGGCCTCGGAAGAGCGGAGCCCGGCGCGGATGACCTTGAGCGCCACCTCCCTGCGAATCTCCCCGGTTCCCTCCGCCCGGTAGACGACCCCCATCCCTCCCTCCCCCAGGAGCTCCAGGATCCGATAGGGGCCGATGGTCTCGGGAAGGCTTCCGGCGCCGGCCCCTTCCGTGGCGGCCTGGAAGGCGGCGGCGGCGCGGCCCACCCGGGCCTCCAGGAGCTCCGTCACCGCCTCGAACGAGGTGCGCTGCGCCATGGCCACCAGGGAGCGGGCCTCGGCCAGAAGGGCGGAGTCGCCCCGGCACGCCTCGTCCAGGAAGGCATCCCGCCGGGCTTCCGGGTGCTCCAGCGCGTCCCCCACCACCTCCATGAGCCTGCGGAAACGCTCCGGCTCCATCCCTTCGGCGACGGTCTCCGCGTCACCCATGGAGGTCCTCCTCTCCGGCGCGTCCCTCCAGCTCCCGCTGCAGCCAGAGCCGGGCAGCGGCCCAGTCCTTGGCGGCCTTCCGGGGAGACACCCCCAGGCAGTCGGCCGCCTCCTCCACCGTCAGGCCGCCGAAGAACCGCAGCTCCACCAGCGCCGCCAGGGGCCGGGCCCGGGCCTCCAGCCTCTCCAGCGCCCGGTGTAGGTCCAGGATGTCCGCCGTAACGGCCTCTTCCCACCCGGCGTCGGCATCGAGTGTCACCCGGTTCGCCCCCCCGCCCCGCTTCGCTGCGTTCCGGCGCCGGGCGTGGTCCACCAGGATCTGCCGCATGGCCCGGGCCGCCGTTCGGAAAAAATGCCCCCGGCTCTCCCAGACCAGGTCGGAGTCGTCCACCAGGCGGATGTACGCCTCGTGGACCAGCGCCGTGGGCTGGAGGGTGTGGTCGGCGCGCTCCCCACGCATCTGGGCGCCCGCGAGCCGGCGCAGCTCATCGTAGACCACGCGCAGGAGCGTGTCGGCCTGCGCGGGATCGGACAGGTCCAGCCCCTGGAGGAGCTGTGTGACGAGCCGGCGCTGTTCTACCATGACGGCCTGCCGGGGGGCGGGGGAGGGGTGCCTGTTTCGACCATAACCCACGGCGGGCGGCGCTGCCACGTTCCCGGTGTGGGGCGTGAGGCGGCCTCAGACCCTCAGCACGCAGCGGAAGCCCCGCGCGGCGTAACTAGGATTCCGCGCCGTTGTGATAGAACCAGACCCTGCCGAAGCGGCGGTCCCCGAAGACGGCGCCGCCCAGGCTCCTGATGTCGGGCGGGGTGTGCAGCCAGCTCGACGTCTTCGTGTCGAAATCCCCGAGTTCCTGCAGTCTCCGGTACTCCTCCTCGGTGAGGAGGGTGGCGCCCATGGCCTCCGCCAGCTCCACCGCGCTGGCCTCCGGCTTGTGCTTCTTCGGGCCGGATCAGGGCGTCCCAGGAGCTTCCCGCCCGCACCCGAGCACAAGGCCTGGTTCCGGAAGCTCGTTGCGTCATCGAGTGGCCTGATCTGAGTGGTGCGAAGTACGGCGTCGTCGCGACGGGACCCCACGAACCCGACGACCATGGCCGGGTTCCCCGCCTGGCCGGGGTGGCTGGAGCCCTTCGTGGCCGAGGTGTTCTCCGCCGAGGGTGACCGGGTCGCCCTCGTGGAGGGTCCCGACAATCTGCGGATCGGTTACGCCAGGGGGGACACGATCTGGGGATTCCTCAAGGACGACATGGGCGCACCGCTCGTGGTGCGCATGGTGGCTCGATGGTCTGGTGGGTGAGCGGCGGCCGTAGGCGAGGATCCAACCCTTGAGGACCGGCCGGAGGCGGCACCCCCAGTGCCCTCCGTGCGGAACGCCTACCCCGCCTCCCGCTTCAGTACGTAGTGCGCCGAGGCCCCGTCGAGGCGGAGCTCCACGGGCGCCCCCGCACCGGGGGTTCCCACCCGCCGTCCCTGGGCGTCCAGGAACCAGATGCGGGTATTGAAGCCCCCGAACACGCCGTCCCCCAGGTAGGCGATGGGCTGGGGATCGCCGTCGTCGCCCATCTGGACCCGCAGGGTGTCGCCCTCCACGGTGACGTTCACGGTCATGGGCATCCCCCGGGCGGGCCCGGCGTAGGTGCCGGCCAGGGGTGACAGGTCGCCGGTGTAGGGCACGGTCTCCGGCTCCCGGCGCTCCCGCAGGAGCTCCACCACGCCGGTGACCACCGTGCCCGGCCCCGCGGGCCCCGCGGTGTTCTGCAGCGCCACCGCCACCAGGTCCTCGTCGGGGTAGTACTTCACGTCGGAGAGGAAGCCGAAGATCCCGCCGCCGTGCTCGATGACCTCGCCGAAGGCGCTCTCCTGGTGGACCAGCCCCTTGGCGTAGCGAACCGGGGTGCCGTCGGTCAGGGGCTCGGGGGTGACCAGGAGTTCGTACATCTCCGGGCTCAGCACCGCGCCACCGTGCAGGGCCTGGTTCCACCGCACCAGGTCCCGGGCGGTGCTGCACAGGGAGCCGGCGGCGTAGGGCCAGCGGTGGTCCAGGTAGGGGGCCCGCCGGAATCCGTCCCGGGCCGCCTGGTAGCCGTGGGCCCGGTTGGGCACCACCTCGGAGTTGCTGCAGTAGCGTGAGCCCTCCATCCCCAGGGGCCCGAAGAGGCGCTCCTCCACGAGCGTCTCGTACGACTCCCCGGTGACCTTCTCCAGGAGGCGCCCCAGGAGGAAGTAGGCCGAGTTGTTGTAGATGAGCCCCTCGCCGGGCTCGAAGTCCCAGGGCTCCGCCTCCACCAGCCGCAGGAGGGAGTCCTGGGGAAGGGCGGCGGCGGCCAGCGACCCGAAGGATCGCATCTCCGTGTACCCCTTCATCCCGGAGCTGTGGTCCAGGAGGCGCCGCAGGGGCACCACCCGCCCTCCCGTGTCGAAGTCGGGATAGTAGGTGCGGAAGTCCTCGTCCAGCTCCAGCACCCCCTCGTCCACGAGCTGCAGCACCAGGACGGCGGTGAACTGCTTGGTCACCGACCCGATCTCGTAGACCGCGTCCAGCGGGGTCCCCACGTCCAGCTCCAGGTCGGCGTGGCCGTAGGCCTTGTGGTACAGCAGCGTCCCGCCCCGGGCCACCGCCACGGTGAGCCCCGCCACGGGGCCGCTCTCCATGTGGGCCGCCACCACCGAGTCCACGGCGGCGCCCAGGAAGCGGTCGCCCAGGGTCTGGGCGTTCAGGGAGGGCGCGGAGGCGGCCAGGGCCAGCATGGCTGCGACCCGGACGGGCGCGGCGGCGGGAGCGGGGCGGACGAGGCACCGGGAAGCGAAGGTCATGGACTCTCTTCGTGGTGGGGGACGTGCGGGCGTCCGGATCACGGCGTCCGGGAATGATGTGCCCTGGCGGCGCTTCCGGGCCAGGATCCCGTCGTCTTGCCGCGACACCCCGTCCGGCACATCCTCAGGGACCCTCGCCCTCGTGCACCCCCTACGGCACTGGATTCCCATGGGTTACAAGCATCACTTCGGAAGCCGCGCCACCGTTGCGGCGCTCCTGGTGGCCGCCGTCCTGGCGGCCCCCGCCCCCCTCCAGGCCCAGGACGCCCCCCGGCCCATGGTCCCGGAGGACGCCTTCCGGCTCCGCTCCGTGGGGAGCCCCGCCCTGAGCCCCGACGGGGAGTGGGTGGCGTACACCGTCGCCACCACGGACCTGGAGGAGGAGAAGCGGGAAACGCGCCTGTGGATGGTCCCGGCGGCGGGAGGCGAGGCCATCCCCATGACCCGGGCGGGGGAGTCGGTGGGCTCGCCGGCGTGGTCGCCGGACGGGCGCTACCTCTCCTTCACCGCCACCCGCGGGGAGGATGCCAGGAGCCAGGTCTGGGTCCTGGACCGCAGGGGGGGCGAGGCGTGGGCCCTCACCGACGAGAAGCAGGGGGTGTCGTCCTACGAGTGGTCCCCCGACGGCTCGAAGCTCCTGTTGGTGATGCGGGACGAGGAGGCGAAGGACTCCACCTGGACCTCCGACGAGAAGGAGCCCTGGGTCATCGAGCGGCTCCAGATCAAGCGGGACGGGACCGGCTACCTCACCGACCCCCGTAAGAACCACCTCTACGTCTTCGACGTGGCCACCCGCACCACCCGGCAGATCACCGCCGGCGGCTACGACGAGGGCTCCCCGGCCTGGTCCCCCGACGGGAAGTGGATCGCCTTCTCCAGCAACCGCACCCAGGACCCGGACGCCAACTCCGACTCGAACCTGTGGATCGTCTCCGCAGAGGTGGAGGAGCCGGTGGCGGAGCCCCGGCAGCTCACCACCTACGCGGGCGGAGACGGCGCCCCGGCCTTCTCCCCCGACGGGCGCTGGATCGCCTACACCACCGGCACCAACGATCCGCAGTTCTCCGCCTTCGGCACCTCCCACCTGGCGGTGATCCCGGTGGAGGGCGGGGAGGCGGCGGGACGCAGGATCCTCACGGAGTCGCTGGACCGGAACGTGCGCCAGCCCGTGTGGGACCGGGACGGCCGGGGCGTGGTCTTCTCCGTGGCGGACGAGGGGGAGGGACACGTGGCCCGGGTGGAGCTGGAGTCGGGGCGGATCGAGCGCCTCATCGGCGGCGAGATCAGCGCCGGCGCCTTCCACGTGGGGGAGGACGGGCGGGTGGCCGCCGTCATCTCCCGCCCCCACCTCCCGGGAGAGCTCTTCGTCACGGAGCGGCCCGTGGCCACGGCCATGGCGGACCGCATGGCGCTGGTGGAGGGGGCCCGCACCGGGGGCCGCGACCTGCAGCGGCTCCGGAAGCTCACGGCGGTGAACGACTCCCTGGTCTCGGCGCTGGCGCTGGCGGAGGTGCGCAACATCCACGTCCCCTCCACCGAAGGGGCCACCATCGAGGGGTGGATCTACACCCCCGCCGGGTGGGACGGGGAGACGCGCCTCCCCACCCTCCTGCGCATCCACGGCGGCCCCAACGGGATGTACGGGGTGGGCTTCAGCACCGAGGCCCAGCTCCTGGCGGCCAACGGCTACGCCGTCATCAACATGAATCCCCGGGGGAGCAGCGGGTACGGCTTCGACTTCGGGATGGCGCTCTGGCAGCGCTGGGGCGTCCCGGACGTGGACGACGTGCTGGCGGGGGTGAACGAGGCGGTGGCCCAGGGGATCGCAGACCCGGACCGGTTGGGAGTGGGCGGGTGGTCCTACGGCGGGATCCTCACCAACTACCTCATCACCAAGCGCCCCGACGTCTTCAAGGGGGCCATCACCGGGGCCAGCATGGCGCTCCTGGTTGCCAACTACGGCCACGACCACTACCAGCTCGGCAACGAGCGGGAATGGGGGCTCCCCTGGGAGAACCGGGAGATGTGGGAGCGCCTCTCTCCCTTCAACGACGTGGACAAGGTCCAGACCCCCACCCTCATCATGGGGGGCGAGAGCGACTGGAACGTCCCCATCCAGAACTCCGAGCAGCTCTACCAGGCGCTTCGGCGCCGGGGGGTCCCGACGCAGCTGGTGGTCTACCCGGGGCAGCCCCACGGGCTGCGGCCGGCGGCGTACCAGTTGGACCGCTACAAGCGCTACATCGAGTGGTACGACCGGTGGGTGAAGGGCGCGGCGGAGAAGCCGGTCGCGTGAGTGGGGGTCCTGAGAAGGACAGAAATTCCGCCGGGAGGCGCGGGTGAGCGACGCCCCGTACCGTCCCATCGACTGTGGCCTGCACGACGAGCTGCAGTTGCGCGCCATGCGCCGGGCCCTCGTCACCCTCCGCTATCGCCCTGAAGCGCCGGCCGATACGGTTGGGGCCGAGGTCGGGGACCGGTGCGTCACCGCGCGCGTGGTGGACGTGCATACCCGCGGGAGAGCCGAATTCCTGGTCCTCGACTCGGGCCTCGAGATCCGGCTCGACGCGTTGCTGGAGGTGGACGGGATCGCCTTCGGCGCCGCCCCAACCGTACCGGTCCCCGCGCCGCAGCAGCTCGCCGTCCTCCGTGAGCGGGTGACGGCGTGCCGCGCCTGCCCGCGGCTGGTGGCCTGGCGCGAGCAGGTGGCCCTGGAGAAGCGGGCCGCCTACCGGGATGAGCGGTACTGGGGACGCCCGGTTCCGGGGTTCGGGGACCCGCGGGCCCGCCTGCTGATCGTGGGGCTGGCCCCCGGGGCGCACGGCGCCAACCGCACGGGGCGCATGTTCACCGGCGATCGTTCGGGGGCGTGGCTCTACCGCGCGCTGCACCGGGCGGGCTTCGCCAACCAGCCGACCTTCGAGCGCGCCGACGACGGGCTCCGGCTGCGGGACGCCTGGCTGACGGCGGCGGTGCGGTGCGCCCCGCCGGCGAACCGCCCCACCACCGCTGAGCGGGACCGCTGCCAGCCCTTCCTGGAGGAGGAGTTCCGCCTGCTCGAGCCCGGTCTGCGGGCGGTGGTGGCGCTGGGAAGCTTCGCGTGGAACCAGGTGCTGCGCGTCCTGGCCGCCCGGGGCGCGGGGGTGCCCCGTCCCCGCCCCCGCTTCGGCCACCTGGCGGAGGTGCGGATCCCCCTCCCCGACCGGAGCGCCGGTCTTCCGCTGCTGGGGTCGTACCACCCCTCCCAGCAGAACACCTTCACCGGGCGTCTGACAGAGGACACCTTCGATGCGGTGTGGCGCCGCGCGGGCACGCTGGTGCGGGGGGAATGACGCCCGCCGGTGACGGCGTGCGCGTACCGATGGTGGCCCGCCGCGCCCCGAGGCAGTAGGGTACCCTGTACTGCCCCCGTGCGACTCGGCTGTCCGCCGCCCGGGCCCCGAAACTCCCGCCCCCACCCGAACCGCTCCATGGATCGTCGCCGCTTCGTCCGCACCACCGCCGCCGGCGTCGCCGCCGCGGCCGTGCCCGCCTCGGCCGCAGCGGCATCCGCCGCCACGCCCGCCACCGCGAGTCCCGGCCCTTCCGCGCCGCCGCACGTGCTCATCCCCACCGCCGGCCGCCCCGTCTGCGTCGCCGACGTGAGCAGCATCCGCTACCGGAACGGCGGCCCCGAGACGGGGATCGAGCGGGCCTTCCGCGGAATGACCGAGGGCGAGGACGTGCTGGACGCGCTGGTGGCGGGGGTGAACATCCCGGAGCTGGACCCGGAGGAGACCGGGATCGGCTACGGCGGCCTGCCCAATGCGGACGGCGTGGTACAGCTGGACTCATGTCTGATGCACGGCCCGC
>JAVVFC010000120.1:0-8530 GCA_032250975.1 Longimicrobiales bacterium
CCAACGGCGCCGGCAAGACCACCACCATCAGGATGCTCGCCGGGCTGTTGGCGCCCAGCGAGGGGAGGGGGTGGGTGGCGGGGCTGGACATCCAGACCGAACGCCGCGGCATCCGCGCCCGCATCGGGTACATGTCCCAGAAGTTCTCGCTCTACCCCGACCTGACGGTGGGGGAGAACATCGAGCTCTTCGGAGGGCTCTACGGGGTGGTGGGGGAGACGTTCGAGGAGCGGCGTCGCTGGATCCTGGAGATGTCGGAGCTCACCGGAGATCCGGGCGCCCCCACCGGAACGCTCCCGCTGGGATTCAAGCAGCGTCTGGCGCTCGGCTGCGCGGTGATCCATGAGCCCCCGATCCTCTTCCTGGACGAACCAACCTCGGGGGTGGATCCGCTGGCGCGTCGGCGCTTCTGGGACCTGATCGATGGCTTCTCACACCGGGGCGTCACGATCTTCGTCTCCACGCATTACATGGAAGAGGCGGAGTACTGCCACCGCCTGGCGCTGATGAACCGGGGACGCCTCATCGCGCTCGACGCACCGCGTGCGCTCCGGGAGGAGGAGGCCGGCGACGGTCCGCTTCCCTCGCTCGAAGCCGTCTTCATCGCTCAGGTGGAGCGCGCCGGGGGGGCGGTCGTGGGATGAGTGGGACACGGCTCCTGGCGATGGCCCGCAAGGAGTGGATCCAGCTCAGAAGGGATCCGCGCAGCATGATCCTGGCCTTCGTGCTCCCTCTCCTCCTCCTGGTTTTCTTCGGGTACGCCATCACCTGGGACGTCGAGAATCTGGCGCTGGCCGTGGTGGACGAGGACGCCACCGCCCTCACCCGGGAGCTCACGGCGACGCTGGAGGCCACCGGTGACTTCCGCATCACGGAGTGGCCCGCCCATCGTGACGCAGCGGACCGCCTGCTGGTCACCGGAGCCGTACGCGGCGTCGTGGTCATCCCACCCGGCTTCACCGCAGACCTGCAAGGCGGTCGGCCGGCAGCGCTCCAGATGCTGCTGGACGGGAGCGACGCCAATACTGCGACCATCGCCCTCAACACCGCCGACGCGCTCGTGGGCCGCTTCGCGCGGAACGTCCTCCTGCAGGGGCGCATCCTCGAGCTCCCCGTGCGGGTGGAGCCGCGCATCTGGTACAACCCCGAGCTCGAATCCCGCGACATGATCGTGCCCGGGCTGGTGGCCGTGATCATGTCCATCATCGCGGCGATGCTCACCGCGCTCACCATTGCGCGTGAATGGGAGCGGGGGACGATGGAGCAGCTGGCCTCCACCCCGGTCAGCCGGGTGGAGGTACTTCTGGGGAAGCTCCTCCCCTACCTCCTCATCGGACTCTTCGACGTGGCCATGACCGTGGCGGCCGGACGGCTCCTCTTCGGTACCCCCCTGAACGGGAGCGTGCTGGAACTCGCCCTCCTCACCTTCTTCTTTCTTACCGGAGCGCTCGGGTTGGGGGTCTTCATCTCCGCGGCGGTGAAGTCCCAGGTGCTGGCTACCCAGATCGCGATGGTGGCCACCTACCTCCCCGCGGTCCTCCTTTCGGGGTTCCTCTTCGAGATCGCCTCCATGCCGCCCGCGCTCCAGGGCGTCACGTTCCTCATCCCGGCGCGCTACTACATCACGGTAACCCGGGGCATCTTCCTCAAGGGGGTGGGGCTCGAGGTTCTCTGGCCGCAGGCGCTCTTCATGGCCGTCTTCGCGCTGGTGGCGCTGGGGCTCGCCCTCCGCGCGTTCCGGAAGGAGCTCCCATCATGACGCCGGAACGCATCCCCCCCCGCCGGGCGGGCCTGGCGCGAATCCGGGCGCTGGTGCGCAAGGAACTGCGACAGCTCCTGCGCGACCCCAAGACCCGAGGGATCATCTTCGTCTCCCCCATTCTGCAGTTGATCCTCTTCGGGTACGCGGTGAACACGGACGTGCGCCGCGTTCCCACATGGGTGGTGGACCACGACCGGACGCTCGAGTCCCGACTCCTGTTGGACGCCTTCACCGCATCCGACTACTTCCGAGTGGTGGGGACCCACGACGACCCCTCCACTCTGCGTAGTGCGCTGGACGGGGGGAGGGCGCGCGTGGGGATCTGGATCCCGGCCGGCTTCGCCGCCGACGCCAAGGGAGGGCGCAGTCCTGCCATACAGGTCCTCCTGGACGGCACCAACTCCAACACGGCCACCGTGGCCCAGGGATACGCACAGCGCATCGTGAACGAGGTGGCGACCGGATGGGCGGAGGCGGGAATGGCGGGACGGGCGGGTGGTGGGACGAGCGGCGGCGTGGAGCTGCGGGCGCGGGCGTGGTTCAACCCCTCGCTTCTGAGCCAGGTCTACAACGTCCCCGCGGTGTGCGGCGTGATCGTCCTCCTCATGGCGCTCCTCCTCACCGCCATGGGGGTGGTGCGGGAGCGGGAGATGGGGACACTGGACCAACTCCTCGTCTCGCCGCTCTCGGCAGCGGAGTTGATGGTGGGGAAGACGGTCCCTGTCGCCGCGATCGCCCTGGTGCAGCTGGTGATCGTGACCGCGGTGGCGCTCCTCTGGTTCGACATCCCGCTGCGCGGTGCGCCCGCCGTGCTCCTGCTGGCCTCTCTCCTCTTCATCCTGGCGGGGCTTTCCGTGGGTCTCTTCATCAGCACGGTGAGTCAGACGCAGCAGGAAGCCTTCCTGAGCATGTTCCTCTTTCTCCTCCCCGCGATCATCCTCTCGGGGTTCCTCTACCCGGTGGAGACCATGCCCGAACTCTTCCGGACGTTGACGCTGGCCAACCCCCTGCGCCACTACGTCGAGGTGGTCCGAGCGGTCTTCCTCAAGGGAGCGGGGATCACCGATCTGCCGGTGCAGTTCTCGTTTCTGGGCGTCATGGCGGCGGGAGGGGTGGCGGTGGCCTCCCACCGGTTCCGGAGGATGGTGGGGTAGGGGATTCGCCACGGCGGCGCGCGGCGGTGCGTGCGGATGCGGCCCGGACGCACCACCACGCGGAGGGTGTTGGTCACCAGCCAGAGCGCAAAGAGCGCCACAAGGAGCCCGACGCCACCCACGGCAAGCGCCACCACGCCCGAGACCACCCCGAAGAGGAGGCTGAACGGATCGGTCCAGCTCAGATCCGCGAGGCCGGTCGCGGCCGTGATGAACACGGCCGATCCGAGAAAGATCGATCCGAAGATCCCCAACCCGACACCGACCCCTGCGGAGCGCCCCCACCCATAGTCGATGAGGAGCGCGCCCCCGTCCCTCCGGACCCGGATTCCCCGCCGGGCGAACTCCCGTGCGTCTCCTTCGGGAGAGGAGCTGGCCGGGATCGTCGATGCGTAGGGCGGATCGTGGGCGACGACGGGGACCTGAAAGGTGGCGTCCAGATCGATCCCGGGCAGGTCGGCCGTGACGCGCACAAGCCACCGCACGGTGACGCCCCGCTCCGGGTGGGCACCCGACTCCGGACCCGCAGCGCCCGAGGGTGGCAGATCCGCCGGCAGGGGCACGGCGAAGCGCAGGGCGAGTCCTTCCGCGGTGCGCGTGACCTCGGGCACCACCTCGCGGGTCCACGCCCCCCACTCCCGCGTGGACTCGCCGGCCGACGACACCCGTAGGCACGAAACCCCGACGCGGACGCCCGAGACCGCCTGCGGGGGACGCCGCCCCGGGAGGACGACGGTCCCGCCCAGGCAGCCGCCGGGGCTGGCCGGCTCGGCTTCCAGCCGCAGCGACCCGAATCGCCGCGCCCGCACCGACTCCCACGCCGCCTGCGCGAACAGGAGCGGACCCAGTGCGGCGAGCGCGGTGAGGACGGTGTCCCAGACCGGCGCCGTCGTCTCCATGTGACCCAGCGCGATGAGCATCGCCGGAACGCCGAAGAGTCCGGTCCACGCCGCCGCCCCCAGCCAGAGGGTGGAGCGCGGCCCCGGGAGGCGTCGAAGGGTCCGGGGGGCATCGGGGGGGGAGCCGTGGTCCATGGCCCCGATCCTGGCGGGATGGGCGGGTTTCGGCCAGGGCGTACCCGCAGGGCTTGACCGGCCCGGAGTCCGCGCCGCATGCTCCCCGGGCCAGGACGCGGCAACCCGCTGGGGGCGCGGGATCCTTGTGCAAGGGTGGAACCCATGAAGCTCCGTGCGCACCCTCGTACGACGGTGGCCCTGCTCGCCGCCATCGTCGTCTTTCTGCAGGTCGGGTGGTTCACCGGGGTCCTCACCTCGCCGGACCCGGCGGCGACGGCCCACCGGGACTGGATCCAGTTCCATCGCACGGCGGAGCGTCTGGTGCAGGGCGCCACCGACGAGATCTACCCGGTCGGGTTCGAAGGAGACACGCGGCCCGAATTCTCGGACGGACTCTTCTTTCTCTATCCCCCGTTCGTGGCGTGGGTGACCCTCCCACTCGCGCTCCTCTCCGCGCTGGGTGCCTATCTCGCCTGCGCGGCCGCGGTCGCGGTGGTGACGCTGGCCGCCGTGCGGAGCGTCCTGCGCACCCTGGGGGAACGCCAGCCCCGACGCTTGCTGGGACTCCTCTGGGGGATGGCCTCCGCACCCTGGAATGCCGCGGTGATTCTCGGGCACCTGAGCGCCACCCTCCTGGCGTCCCCTGCGCTCGCTCTCGCGGCGTGGAGCCGCGGAAATGAGCGGTGGACGGGCGCCGGCCTCGGGCTCCTCCTCGCCAAGCCGAACTGGGGGCTTCCGGTGCTGCTCCTCCTGCTCGTCGGCCGCCGCTGGAGGATGGTCGGTGGGTTCCTGGCATCGGCGGCCGCGCTCGTGGTGGTCTCCCTCCCGCTGGGTCCCGATCTCTGGGGCGACTGGGTGATCACGATGGTGAACTACCGGACCATCGTCACCGACTCCGGGGCCACGCAGCCGTGGCGCCAGGCAACCCTGTTTGCGACGCTTCAGTCCCTTTTCGGCCGACCCGGATCCGACCCGTGGATGATGGGCGCCTGGTTGGCTGCCGGGGGCGGTCTCTTCGGGGCCACGGTGGCCGTCTGGGCTCGACACGGGCGAGCCGCTCCCACCTTTCCGCGCCTCCTCGGGGTCGCGCTGCTCGCGATCCTGGTCACCAACCCATACGCCTATTTCTACGATGCGCTCCTCGCCTTCCCCGCCGCCGCCGCCCTCTGGTCGCGAGACGCATCCTGGCGCCGTCCGCGCCTGCGATCCATCGCCAGAGGGGTGACCCTGGCCATCTGGGCCTGGATGCACCTCCAGTACTTCGTACTCATGAATGCGGCCCCGTCGCTCGTCGGGTTGGGGCTCGCGGCCTGGCTGGTGCTGGAGATCGTGGACCTGGGGGCTTCCGACCCGCTTCCGCCCCCCGGGGCGCTCCGGTAGCTTTGCGGCACCCGATCCCGGAGCCTCCTACCTCATGCCTACGCCCCGCCTCCGCCCGATCCGGACGGGGGGTCTCGTCAACGAATCCCGCTTCGTACCCGCCTGCGCCCTTCGGACGGCGCTGGCCGGAGGGTACGGCCTCGACGACCTGCGGGCGGACGCTCTGGCCGGGCTGGTGGTGGGGGTGGTCGCGCTGCCGCTCTCCATGGCGCTGGCCATCGCCTCCGGGGTCCCGCCCCAGTACGGCCTCTACACGGCGATCGTGGCGGGTCTCGTCATCGCACCGCTGGGCGGCTCCCGCGTGCAGGTGTCCGGACCCACGGCGGCGTTCGTGGTCGTGCTGGCCCCCATCGCCGCCAACTTCGGCATCGCCGGACTCCTGCTTGCGACCGCCATGGCGGGCGTCGTCCTCATCGTTCTCGCGCTCGCCCGCATGGGGCGCCTCATAGAGTTCGTGCCCTACCCCGTGACGGCGGGCTTCACGGCGGGGATCGCCGTCGTCATCGCCACGCTGCAGGTGAAGGACCTGCTGGGGCTCTCCCCCGCGACCTGGCCCGACCACTGGGTGGAGCGCGTGGGGGCGCTGCTGGGCGCCCTGCCCACCCTCCGACTCCCCGATCTTCTGGTGGGGGCCGGAACGCTGGTGGTGCTCCTCTTCTGGCGGCGCGTCAACCGCTCGATTCCGGCGCCGCTGGTCGGGCTCCTCTTCGGGGCGCTTCTGGCCGCCGTGCTGGCGTGGGCATGGCCGGGCGCGGGGGCGGCCACCATCGATTCACGCTTCGGGTCGGTCTTGGACGGCGTCGTCCGGCCGGGCATCCCCCGGCTCCCGCCGCTCCCCGTCGCGCCCTGGTCGCTCCCCGGCCCGGGTGGAGATCCGCTGCCCTTCAACCTGGATACCCTGCGAGCGCTGCTGCCGGCCGCGTTCACGATCGCCATTCTGGGCGCGATCGAGTCGCTGCTCTCGGCCGTGGTGGCGGACGGGATGACACGGCAGAAGCACGACCCGGACGCGGAGCTCTTCGCCCAGGGTGTCGGGAACCTGGTGGGTCCCTTCTTCGGCGGGATCGCGGCCACCGGCGCCGTGGCCCGCACCGCCACCAACATCCGGGCGGGCGGGCGCACGCCCCTCTCCGCCGTGTTCCACGCCCTCTTCGTCCTGGCGGCCGTCCTGATCCTGGCGCCCCTCCTGGGCTACCTCCCCATGGCCTCGCTGGCGGCCCTTCTGCTCGTGGTGGCCTGGAACATGAGCGAGGCACGGCACGTGGTGCGGATGGTCCGCACGGCCCCCCGCAGCGACGTGGTGGTCCTGCTCACCTGCCTGGGCCTCACCGTGGTCTTCGACATGGTGGTCGCCGTCACTGCGGGCGTCATGCTGGCGGCCCTGCTGTTCCTGCGCCGCATGGCCGAGGTGGCGGACGTGCGCCTGGTCGCCGACCCGCACACCGGGGAGTGCGCCCTGCCGCGGGACGCGGTGCTCTACGAACTCGCGGGACCCATGTTCTTCGGCGCCGCCCAGAAGGCGATGAGCGCGCTGCGGACGGTGAGTGAGGGGACCCGGACCGTGGTGCTGGACATGCGCTCCGTCCCGGTGCTGGACGCCACCGCGCTCGTGAACCTGGAGTCCGCCGTGGAGCGGCTCTGCGACGACGGGGTGCTGCTCGTGCTCGCCGGCGTCCGCCCGGGGCCCCTCCGCACCCTGGCGCGCGCGGGGTGGCGGGAACGCCGCGACAAGGTCTCCGTGCGCCGCTCCTTCGCGAACGGGGTCCGGGATGCGTGGGACCGCTCGGAGGTCGCGCCGGGTACCTGACCCGCGGTACCGTACCGACCCGTCCCCTCCCCGGAACTCGAGGCCCGCCCATGCCCACCCGACGCGCCCCCGAAACCACCCCGGGCACCCGCTCCGCCGCGCCGCGACCCGCCCGCAACGTCGCTGCCTTCGCCGCCGCGACCCTCGCGACCGCCCTTACCGCGACCCTCACCACCCCCGCCCCCGCCACCGCGCAGGAGCCCAACTTCGGGCGGGCGGTCGTGCTGCAGGGGAACGAACTCTTCGTCGGCCAGCCGGTGAACTGGTACGGCCCGGGGGCCGTCTACGCCTATGGCGCGGGCACGGACGGCATCTGGGAGGAGAGAGCGCTCCTCACCGCCTCCGACTCCTCACGCATGGACGACTTCGGCCGGGCGCTGGCCGTGGACGGCAACACGCTGGTGGTGGGCGCCCCTCGCAAGCGGGACGGCGCCGGCGTGGCCTATGCGTTCCAGCGCCCCTCCCCAGAGGCGCCCTGGCGGGAAAGCGCCGTCCTCACGCCCCCCGCGGGAGAGGACGCATCCGAATTCGCCGTGGCGCTCGCGCTCGCCGACGACGAGCTCCTGGTGGGCGCCCCCGCCGTGGCCGGGGCAGGGGTGGTGTATCGCTACCGCCGGAGCGGCGGCGGGTGGGCGCTGGAAGGCGCGATCCGGCCCCCGGTGGATGCTGGCGTGGCCGGCTTCGGCGGGGCGCTGGCCCGCGACGGGGATCGTCTTCTGGTCGGCGCCGCCGCGTCGGACTCGGCGCGCGGCCGGGTATACGCCGTGGAGCGCCGGGCGGACGGCGGGTGGGAGGAGCCGCACGCGGTGGAGCTGGCCGCGGGCGTGGTCGCACCGGGCACGCGCATCGGCGCCGCACTGGCGCTCGCCGGCGAGCGTGCCCTGGTGGGCGCGCCGGGGGCGTCGAGGGTCCACATCCTCGAGCGGGATGAGGCGGGCGCCTGGCGCCCGACGGGCATGCTCCGGCCGGAGGGGGACGAGCGCGGCTCCCGCTTCGGATCCGCCCTGGCGCTGACGGTGGGCGAGGCGTGGGTCGGCGCGCCCGGCGTGCAGGGCGGCAATGGCCGGGTCTTCCGCTTCGCCGCGGACGGCCCGGGTGCGTGGCAGCCGCTGTCGCCGGTCGAGCCCGACGACACCACCGGAACCTCCTGGCCCCTCGGCTTCGGCTACGCCCTGGACGCGGACGGGGAGCGGGCGGTGGTGGGCATGCCCACCCGCGACTTCGGGGAGGGGCGCGCGCTGGCGCTCCGCCGGGAGGGCGGCGACTGGCGGCCGGCCGGTCTCCTGGAGGGTCGCATCTTCACCATCGGCAGCGCTCTCACGCCGGGCGCGCGCTGCGTGGACGGCGCCCTGGGCGAGTTCCCCTGCACCAACATGGAGTTGGTGGCGCACCTCCCCGTGAGCGCGCTCGG
>JAVVFC010000121.1:0-8389 GCA_032250975.1 Longimicrobiales bacterium
CTCGCCCCGCCCTCCTCGCCCCGCCCTCCGCCGTCTGCCGGCCCGCGCGCCATGGAAGCCCCGCCCAGCCAGCCGTCCGCCCCCCGCCGCCGCGCCCTGCTCGGGCCCGGGTGGATCGTGGCGGCCGCCTTCCTTGGTCCCGGCACCGTGACCACGGCGACGCTGGCGGGGGCGCGCTTCGGCACGGCGCTGCTCTGGGCCCTGCTCTTCTCCACCCTGGCCACGCTCGTGCTGCAGGAGATGGCCGCACGCCTGGGCCTGGTCACCGGACAGGGGCTGGGCGAGGCCATCCGGGGGCGCTTCCGGGGCGCCTCCCGCGGGGCTGCCGTCGCGCTGGTGGTGGTGGCGGTGGCCGGTGGGAACGCCGCCTACCAGACGGGCAACCTGCTGGGTGGTGGACTGGGGCTGCAGGGTCTTGCGGGCGGGGACGTCCGCCTCTGGGTCGCGCTTCTGGGCGCGGTGGCCTTCCTGCTGCTCGCCACCGGCAGCTACCGACTGGTGGAGCGGGTGATGGCCGGGATGGTGGGGGTCATGTCACTGGTCTTTCTGGCCACCGCCGCGGTGCTTCTCCCCCAGGCCGGGGAGTGGTGGCGTGGCCTGATCGTGCCCGGACTGCCGGACGGATCGCTGCTGGTGGCGGTGGGGCTGGTGGGCACCACCGTCGTCCCCTACAACCTCTTCCTGCACGCCACCGCCGTCGGGCAGCGCTACCGGGGAGGGCCCGGCGACCTGCCGGCGGCGCGCCGCGAGATGCTGCTCTCCATCGGGCTCGGTGGGGCGGTGAGCATGGCCGTGCTGCTGACCGCGGCGGCCACCCTGGGAGGCGGCGACGGCGAGATCACGGGCGCGGCCGGAATGGCCCGCTCGCTGGAGCCTCTGCTGGGGCGTTGGGCGGGGGCCTTCTTCGCGACCGGGCTCTTCGCCGCCGGCATGACCTCGGCGGTGACGGCGCCGCTGGCCGCGGCCTGGGCGACCGCGGGCGCGCTGGGGTGGCCGCGCGACCTCCGCGATCCGCGGCTGCGCGCCGTCTGGGGCGGGGTGCTGGGCGTGGGAACGATGCTGGGGGTGCTGGGCATACGCCCCGTGCCCGCCATCCTCTTTGCCCAGGCGGCGAACGGCGTGCTCCTGCCCGCAGTGGCGGTTTTCCTGCTCGTGGCGGTCAACGATCGGGGGCTCATGGGGGAGCGGCGGAACCGGTGGGCCTCCAACCTGGCGGGTGGGGCGGTGGTGCTGGTGGCCACGCTGCTGGGCGCCCGGGCGCTCCTCACCGTGGCGGGGCTGCTGTGAGCGCGCGCCGGGACCGGGCCGCGCCGTCGTCGCCCGGCCCTGCGGCGGCGGGGGCCGGCGGCTCGCCCGGCGCCATGGATCGCCGGGACTTCGTGCGCGCCGGCGCGCTGCTGGGGGTGGCCGGGGTGGCTGCTCCCGCGGTGCTGGTCGAGCGGGCTGGGGCACCCGACCTGGTGCTCCGGGGCGGGAGGCTGGTGGACGGGACGGGGGCACCCGCGCGCGCAGCGGACGTGGCGGTCTCGGGCGGGCGGATTGCCGCGGTGGGGCGGGTGCGGGAGTCGGGGCGGGAGGAGGTGGAACTGGACGGCCTGGTGCTGGCGCCGGGGTTCATCGACATCCACTCGCACGCCGACCTGAACCTGCTGATCGAGCCGCGCGCCGAAAGCCGCATCCGGCAGGGGGTGACGCTGGAGGTGGTGGGGCAGGACGGGAGCTCGATCCTCTGGGGCCGCGAGGAGGCCCGGCAGACCGCGGAGCGGTACCGCGACCGGTACGGGGTCAAGCTGGACTTCCACGACCTGGGGGGCTTTCTGGACCACCTGGACCGCGCCCCGGTGGCGGTCAACGTTGCGTCCATGGTGGGACAGGGTACGCTGCGCGCCCGGGTGGTGGGTGGCGGCGACCGGCCCGCCACCTCCGACGAGGTGGCGCGCATGCGCACGCTCCTGCGGGAGGGACTGGCGCAGGGGGCGGTCGGGCTCTCCTCCGGGCTGGAGTACACCCCCGGCGGCTTCGCCACGCCCGCAGAGGTGGCCGCGCTGGCGCAGGAGCTGCGCGGAACCGGATACCCCTATGCCTCGCACCTTCGCAACGAGGACGACGCCCTGCTGCTGGCGGTGGACGAGGCGCTCCAGGTGGGTCGCGCGACCGGCGTGCCCGTGCAGATCTCGCACCTCAAGGCTCAGGGTAGACGTAACTACTGGAAGGCCGAGATCGCGCTGGACCTGATCGAGGACGCCCGCGCCCGAGGCGTGGACGTCCACTTCGACCGCTACCCCTACGAGGCCTACGCCACCGGGCTCTCCAACCTGTTCCCGTCCTGGGCGCGGGACGGGGGGGGCGGCGCCTTTCTGCAGCGTCTCGGCGAACCGGCCACCGCGGACCGGCTCGAGGCCGAGGCCCGCGCCAAGGTGGCGCTGCTGGGCGGTTGGGACGCCGTGCAGATCTCGGCCGCCGGCGACGGGACGGCCTGGGCGCGCGGCCGCCGCCTGGGCGAGCTGGCCCGCGAACGGGCGGTCGACCCCTACCGGCTTGTGCTCGAGTTGCTGCGCGCCGACGGGGGGAGCGTGGGCATGATCGGCTTCGCCATGTCGCCGGTGGTCACCGCCCGCATCCTGGCGCATCCGTTGGGCATGGTGTGCTCCGACGGCGGCGCGTACGCGCCCTACGGACCGCTGGGAGAGGGCTCCCCCCATCCGCGCGGGTACGGCAGCTTTCCCCGGCTGCTGGGCCGCTACGTGCGCGAGGCGCGCCTTCTTACCCTGGAAGAGGCCGTGCACAAGATCACCGGAATGCCGGCGGCCAAGCTCCGGCTGGCCGACCGGGGCGTGGTGCGGGAGGGGGCGGTCGCCGACCTGGTGGCCTTTGACGCCGATCGCGTGGCCGACCGCGCCACCTACGAGTCGCCGCACCGCTACCCGGACGGTATTCTTCATGTGACGGTGAACGGGGCGTTCACCCTCAGGGACGGGGAGCAAACAGGGGTTCTGGCCGGCCGGTCGGTGCGTGGAGCCCTCTGGCAGAGCGGAGGCGGAGCGCGATGAGTGACGCGGAGCGGGAGGGCGGCACACCCCTCCCGGGCCACACCGACGTGGCCGTGATCGGAGGCGGGATCGCGGGGGCATCGACCCTCTACCACCTGGCGCGCTGCGGCGTCGCGGCCACTCTGCTGGAGCGGAACGAGGTCGGCCGGGGGGCCACCGACGCGGCGGTGGGCGTGCTCACGCCGCCCCTGCGGCAGCCGTTCCACGAGACCGCGCACACCCGGGGCCAGGACGCCGCGCGCGACATCTGGACCTTCGCGCTCCGATCGGTCGCCGGCATGGGGGACGCGCTCACGGAGCTGGGCGCGGCCGAAGCGTGCGGGCTGGACCTGCGCGGGGGCCACCTGCTGGCCGAGCCGCACACCCTGAGACACGTCCGCAGCTCCTTCGAAGGTCTGGAGGCGGCCGGCTTCCCCGTGCGCTGGCTGAGCGCGGAGCAGGTGGAGGAGCGCTGCGGCGCGCGCGGGTTCAGCGGCGGCTACCTGCTGGAGGGGGGCGGCGCGGTGAACCCCGGCGCGGCGGCGCGGGCGCTGGCGCGGGGCGCCGTGGCGGCGGGCGCACGCGTGCACGAGGGCGTCACGGTGCGCGAGGTGCGGCGGGAGGCGGGCGCGCTGGTGTGCGAGACCGGAGACCGGCCGGTGCGGGCGACCATGGTGATCTACGCCACCCACGTGGACTCGCGCCGCTTCAGCGCGCTGCTCGGCGACGAGATCGTCCCCATCCGGGGCCAGGGGCTGGCGGCGCGCGTGGCCGGTATCCCGGCCCAGCCGGGCTGCTTCAGCACGCACGGCAAACTCAACGTCTGGCGGCAGGACGGGGACGGGGTGCTGCACCTGGGCGGGTGGCGCCACGACGCCTGGGACCGCTCGTACTGGAAGACGCGCCCCGAGCTGGACCAGCGCCTGCAGCAGGACCTGGAGCGGTGGCTGCACACCGTCTTCCCGCGCGCGCGGGTGGAGGTGCTCCGCCGCTGGAGCGGGATCTTCGGGTGGACCAGCGACTACCTTCCGCTGGTGGGTCCGCTCCCCGGCACGCCCGACGAGCTGGTCATCTCGGGCTTCTCGGGGGGCGGCCTCCCCTTCGCCTTCGAGTGTGGGCGCGTGCTGGCCCACGCGGTGGCGGGTCGGGATCCCGTGCCGGGGGCGGCCCGCTTCAATCCCCGGCGCTTCCTGTAGCGGTGCCCGCCGACGCGGATTCCGGATCGGGGGGGGAGTGGCGGGCCCTGAAGCGGGAGCTGCGCCCGCACTTCCTCGATCCCCTCCGGCCGCTGGAGGAGGACCGCTTCCACGCCCTGGCGCTGGCGGCCTTCCGCTTCCAGTACCTCGGCTCGGAGGTCTACCGGCGCTTCTGCGACGGGCGCGGCGCCACGCCCGACCGGGTGACCCGCTGGCAGGACGTCCCCGCCGTGCCCGCGACCGCCTTCAAGCACCTCGACCTCGGCGCCACTCCCGGGGTGCCCGAGGCGGTCTTCCTGACCAGCGGCACCACGGCCGGGAGCGGGCGCCGGGGCCGCCACCCGGTGCCCTCCCTCTCCCTGTACCGCGCCGCCGCCGTGCCCTGGTTCGGGGCTCACCTGGTCCCGGAGGGCGGGCGCCTGCCTGTCCTCGCACTGGTCCCCTCTCCCGACCGGGCGCCGACCTCCTCCCTGAGCACCATGATGGGGTTTGCGATCGAGGCCTTCGGGTCCGCTGCGAGCGGGTTCTTCGCGGATGCGGAGACGGGGGTGGCGCACGACGCCTTCCAGGACGCCCTGCGGGATGCCGAACACGCGGGGGAGGCGGTCCTGGTCATGGGGACGGCCTTCGCCTGGGTGCACTGGCTCGAGCACGCAACGGCGCACGGTGTGCGGGTCCGCCTGCCGGAGGGGAGCCGCCTGATGGAGACCGGGGGCTTCAAGGGCCGGTCCCGCGCGGTGCCGCGCGGGGAGCTCTACCGCGAGTTGTCCGCGCGTCTGGGAATCCCCCAGGCGCGCATGGTGAACGAGTACGGCATGACCGAGCTCCTCTCACAGCTCTACGAACCGGTGTTGCGTGCACCCGGCGGCCCGCGCGTCCACCGGGCCCCGCCCTGGATGCGTGTGCGCGCCCTCGACCCGGAGACGCTCGCGCCGCGCGCGCCCGGTGACTCCGGGATCCTGGCGTTCCACGACCTGGCCAACGTGGGCTCGGTGTGTGCCGTGCTCACCGAGGACCTGGGGTCGGTGGACGACGAGGGCGTGCATCTGGAGGGACGCATCGCCGGGGCGGAGCCGCGCGGCTGTTCCCTGGCCATGGAGTCCCTGCTGGGGGAGGGCCGGTGACGGCGGCCGGCGGAGAGGGCACGGCGGCGGAGGGCACCGTGGCGGAGGGCGGGCGGCGCCCCCTGGATGCCGGGGCGCTCCGGTCGGCGGCGGGGCGCCTGCGCGCGGCGCGGCCGGCGCTCCTCGCGGTCCCCGCCGCGCGACTGGCGGAGCTGCTGGGCGGGGTGGGAGAGCGCTTCCTCGATCCGGCCGACCCCCTCCGGGAGGAGGCGCTGGCGCGGGTCCCGCAGGAGGCGGGAATCTCCCCCGCCATGGCGGAGCGGGTGGTGGCGGGAATGGCGCGCGACTGGACACGCGCCCGGCTCGCCGCCC
This sequence comes from Longimicrobiales bacterium, assembly GCA_032250975.1. Taxonomy (GTDB): domain Bacteria; phylum Gemmatimonadota; class Gemmatimonadetes; order Longimicrobiales; family Gaopeijiaceae; genus Gaopeijia. The sequence goes on from JAVVFC010000121.1 coordinate 5,662, forward strand.
TGCTGGCGGCGGAGTTCCCCCAGCCCGGGGTGCTGGACCGCTTCACGCCCGCGGGGTCGGGTCCCCCGCGTGCGCTGCGCGCCCTGGGGGATGCCCTGGCCCTGCACGTGGGTTCGGGCTCCGTGCCGGGCGTGTGCGCCACCTCGCTGATCCGCTCGTTGCTCGTCAAGACGCCCGTGCTGGTCAAGCCGGGCGCCGGCGACCGGGCGCTCACGGAGCTCTTCCTGCACGGCCTGCGGGAGGCGGACGCCGACGTGGCTGCCGCGGCGGCGGTCCGCTACTGGCCGGGCGGCGACCCCGCGCCGCTGGACGCCACCCTGGCCCTCGTCGAGCGGGTGGTGGCGTACGGCTCGGACGCCACCATGGCTGCCATCCGGAACCGGCTGCCCGTGTCCGTGCCCCTGGTCGCGTACCATCACCGGAGCAGCGTGGCCGTGTTGGGCCCGGAGGCGGTCCGGTCGCCGGCTCTCGCGCGCACCGCCGCCGACCTCGCCTTCGCGGTGGCGACCTTCGACCAGCGGGGGTGTGTCTCGCCGCACCGGGCCTGGGTTCTCGGGGATCGGGAGGAGGCACGCCGCCTGGCCGCGGCCACCGCGGAGGCCCTGACTCTGGAGGCACACGCCGCTCCGCCCGGTCCCCGCACACCGGACGAAGCCGCCCGCCTGCGGCAGGCGGTGTCGGGTGTGGAGGTGCGGCGGGCCGCCGGCGCCCCGGTAGAGCTGTGGGGAGGCGTCCCGGAGGGGTGGGCCGTGATCCTGGAGGAGCCATGCCGGCTGGAGACTGTGGGGGCCCCGCGCACACTGGTCCTGACGTGGGCGGCCGATCCCGCGGAGGTGGCCGCCGCGCTCGCCGACGAGGGCGCCCATCTGCAGAGCGCGGGTGTGGCGGGGCTGGGTGGGAGCGCCGAGGCGGCGGTGGAGATGCTCGTGCGCGCCGGCGTCACGCGGGTGGCGCCGCTCGGGGAGCTACCCTTCCCCCCGGCCTGGTGGCTGCACGACGGACAGGGGCCGCTGCGGGCCCTGGTGCGGTGGACGGCGTGGGAGGCGTGAAGGGACGGGGGCCGCCCTTCGTAGCTGGGGCGCTACTGCTCCTCTTCTTCCTCCGCGCGCCAGAAGACCATCTGACGGATGCCCCGGGGGTTCTCCTCCACACGCACGGTGAGCGTATCCCCCTCCTCGATCCCCACGTCGTCGCGGATGTCCTGGGGAATCGTGATGCGGCCGCCCTTGCCCACGGTGACGTCCCCGTAGTAGAGCGTGCGGTAGATGGCCATGCAGCCTCCTGAGATGACAGTCCCCGAGCAAGCCTTTCAAAATAGAAGGTTTTCCACAGCAGGCAACGATCTCTAACGGTCCGACCCCCCGCCCTTCGTCCCACCCGTCCCGAAAGGATTCCATGTCCGACTTCGCGCTCCGCCTGCGCGGCGTGACCAAGCGCTTCGGCACGCACACCGCGGTGGATCACCTCGACCTGGAGGTACCCCGCGGCAGCATCTACGGCCTGCTCGGCCCCAACGGGTCGGGCAAGACCACCTCCATCCGCATGGTCATGGGCATCCTGCACCCCGACGAAGGGCGGGTGGAGCTCCTCGGCGGTGACCCCGGGGAGGTGCGCCGCCGTCAGGTGGGCTACCTCCCCGAGGAGCGGGGCCTCTACCGCCGGATGAAGGTGCTCGAGCTGCTCGTCTTCATGGCCGAGATCCGCGGGGTGCCGCCCGTGGAGGGGCGCCGGCGGGCGGGGGAATGGCTGGATCGGCTCGGTCTGCCGGAGTGGGCCGACCGGCGCCTCGAGGACCTCTCCAAGGGAATGCAGCAGAAGGTCCAGTTCATCTCGACCGTCCTGCACGAACCCCGGCTGCTGGTCCTGGACGAACCCTTCAGCGGCCTGGACCCCATCAACCAGGACGTGCTCGAGGAGATCGTGCGCGACTTCCACCGCCGCGGCACCACCATCCTCTTCTCCACCCACCTCATGGACCAGGCGGAGCGGCTGTGTGAGCGGGTCTGCCTGATCTCCCGCGCCCGCAAGGTCCTGGACGGGGGTCTGAGGGAACTCAAGCGGGCCGGACGCCGTGGGGTGCTCGCGCTCGGGTGGGAGGGCGGGGACGCGTGGATCGGGGGCCCGGAGGTGCTGGCGCGGGAGACGGTGGGAGAGGACCTGCACGTCATCCTCTCCGAGGGCGCCGACCCCCAGGCGATCCTGCGGCGAGGGGTGGAGGCGGGGGCGCGCATCCGGCGCTTCGAGCTGGTGGAACCCAGCCTGCACCAGATCTTCGTACAGCACGCCGGGGGAGGTGCGGCATGAGTGGCGCGGTCTGGGCCGTGATCCGGCGCGAGTATCTGCAGCGCGTACGCAGCCGCTGGTTCGTGATCGGCAGCGTGGCGGGCCCCCTCCTGCTGATCGGGGTGATGGCGCTTCCCGTGCTGATGGCCTCTGGAGACCGGACGCGGGACCGCGCCCTGGGGTTGGTGGATCGGACGGGCCTGCTGGCGGCCCCACTGGCGAGCCGCCTGGAGGAGGGCGGTTTCACGGTCGCGGACGCCGGGGACGAGGCGCGCCTGGCGGAGCGCGTGGAGGCGCGGGAACTGGCCGGGTATCTGGTGGTCGACGAGGGAACGCTGGCACGCGGCGAGGCGCGCTACCACGCCCGCGGGGAGCCCTCCCCGGTGCGGGCGCTGGCATTGCGCCAGGCGGTGGTGCAGGCGGCGCTGGAGGTGCGGCTGGGCGG
>JAVVFC010000122.1:0-8363 GCA_032250975.1 Longimicrobiales bacterium
CCCCGGTTTTCACCGACACCCTCCTCATCGCCGGCGAGGTGACGTCGTCGCTCTGGGCATCGGTCATCGCCAACCCCGGTCTGGAGGGCACCGACTACCAGGACCGGGTGGTGATGGTGGATCTGCTGGACCGGGTGTTCCAGTGGCAGCTCGACTTCTCCCGCCAGGTACAGCGGGGCGACTACTTCCGGGTCGCGTTCGAGCGGGAGGTCCGGCCGGACGGGTCCATGAGGCGCGGCCGGATCCTGGCCGCGGAGTTCGTCAATGTGGGGCGACCCTTTCACGCCGTCTGGTTCGATCCGAACGGGGATGGGGATGGCTCCTACTTCGACCTGGACGGACAGTCCGTCCGGCGTGCCTTCCTGCTCAAACCGTTGGAGTTCCGGCGGATCTCGTCCCGCTTCTCCCCGGGGCGCTTCCACCCGGTGCTGCAGCGGGTGCGTGCCCATCGGGGCGTGGACTACGCCGCCGACCGCGGAACCCCGATCATGACGACCGCGGACGGGGTGGTGATCCGGCGCGGACCGAACGGGGGGCTCGGCAACGCCGTGGAGATCCGTCACCCCAACGGCTTCGTGACCCGCTACGGCCACATGAGCCGCTTCGCGTCCGGGATCACGGTGGGCAGCCGCGTCAAGCAGGGCGAAGTGATCGGATACGTGGGCGCCACCGGGCTGGCCACCGGCCCGCACCTGCACTACGAGATGATCCGGGGTGGGCGCCAGGTGGACCCCCTCTCGGTGGACCTTCCGGCTGGCGACCCGGTGCCGGCGGAGGCCGAGGACCGGTGGCGCGGCGAGATGGCGCCTCGGCTGGCCCTGCTGGAACGGCTGCCCGCGGCCGGCCTGGCCCGCTTCGCCGAGGAGGCCGCGGTCCGGCCGGCGGACGATGCCGCCCCCGCGGCCGGTGCCCCCGGCTCGGACCGTTAGCGCGCCCCGCGCCGGGAGGGGACCGGCGTGCCCGGCACGGTGACCTTCGCGCTCTGGCTGCCGTTGGCGGCCGGAGCGGGCGCATACGCCTGGTGGTGCTACTTCCGTCGCGAGACGCCGGTGCGCGGGCGGACGGGTATGGCGCTGCTGCGGGCCGCTTCCCTCGCGCTCCTGCTGCTCCTGCTGCTCGATCCCGCCCTTCCGGGACGCGAGGGCGCGGGTGTGGAGTGGACGCTGCTGGACGTCTCGCCCAGCATGGACGTGCCGCAGGGTCCGGAGGGTGAGACCCCGCGCCACCGGTCCGGCGTCACCGCCCCTGGCGAGCGGTCCGGCGACCCGCCCCCGAGCAAGCCGGTCACCGGCACATCCGACCCGGCGGCCATCCCCTTCGGGGGCGCCCTGGGGGAGGGTTCGCGGCTCGCCCCGGCGCTGGCACGGGCGCTGGAGCGGGGTGCGCCGGCCGTGCACGTGGTGACCGACCTGCGCCTGGACGACCCCGTCGAGGTGGAAGCGCTGCTCCGGCAGGCCGCGGTACCGGTCCGGTTCGATGACCTCGGAGGGCCGGTGGTGAATGCGGGCGTAGCCGGACTCACGCTGCCGGCCTGGGGGCGGGCGGGGGAGGAGGTCGAGGCCGAGGTGCAGGTCTTCGGAACCGCCCCCGATCCGGTGGCCGTCACCGTGGAGGTGCGGGTGGAGGGAGGCGCGCGCTGGGACACCCTGGTTGCGCCCGGATCGGGTGGGGAGAGGCGGATTCCGCTCCGCATCCGGCTTCCCGACGCGCCGGGGCCGGTCGCGCTGCGGGCGCGCGTCGTGGTGCCCGGAGATGCCCATCCCGGCGACGACGCCCTCACCCGTGTCGTCCAGGTGGGACCACCCCCGGGCGCGATCGTGCTGGTCTCGTGGCAGCCCGACTGGGAGCCCCGGTTCCTGCTTGGCGTGCTGGCCGAGGTCACCGGACTGCCGGCGCGGGGCTTTCTCCGCGTCGGCCCGGACCGTTTCCTGACCACGGACGGGGGTGAGGTGATGTCGGCGGCAGAGGTCGCGGTGGAGCTCGAGGAGGCCCGCCTGGCGGTGGTGCACCGCCCGCCGGCCGAGCCCGGGCCGGCGTTCGCCCGCGCCCTCGAGCGGACGCCCCGCCTGCTCCGGCTGCCGCGCACGGATGGTCCGGACGCCGGGCGTGGGGAGTGGTACCTGGCGCCCGGTCTGCCTCCCTCGCCGGTCGCGGGCGAGCTGGCGGGCCTCCCGCTGGCGGGGCTGCCGCCGCTCAGCGGGGTGATCCGGGAGGGTGAGGCCAACACGCCGGTGCTGCTGCTCGTCCCGCCGGCCGGGGACGACGCGGACGCCCGCCCGGCGCTCCTGCTGTACGACACACCCGGCGGGCGCCGGGCCGAGGCGCGGGCGGGGGGATTCTGGCGGTGGGCCATACGCGAGGGCCCGTCCCGCGAACTCTACCGGCGCCTCTGGTCCGGGGTGGCGGCGTGGCTCCTCTCCGACGGGATCGCGCCGGTGAGGGACGTGGGTCTGGCCCCCGTCGAGCCGGTGGTCGCGCCCGGCGCGCCGGTGGCGTGGCGGGCCGGGCCCGCGGCGGCGGGGACGCTGCGGGTGCGGCTCGCCTCCGGGGACCCGGCCGTTCCCCCGCCCGCGGAGGCGCGCCTGAGCGTGGACTCGCTGGGGCGGGCCGCGCAGCCCGCCCCCACCGCGCCCGGCCTGTATCGCTGGGAGGCAGAGGTGCTGACCGGGCCGGCGCCGGGAACCGCCGCCACCGGGATCCTGGTGGTGGAGGCACACGACGTCGATCTCCTCCCCGTGCGCGCCCTCCATCTGGCGGAGGTGGCGCAGGCCGCCTCCGCCCCCTCCTCCGCTCCCGCCCGCCGCCCCCTGCGGGGGCACCCGGCACCCTATCTTCTGCTGCTGGGGCTGCTCGCCGCGGAGTGGGTGGCCCGCCGCCGGAGCGGGCTCCGCTGAGGGCGGTCCCCATTCCCGATCTCCATCCCGATTCCCGATTCCGATGGCCCGCCTGTTTCGAACCAAGCACGAGACCCGGAAGTCGCTCTGGCGCCGGGCCGTGGACCTGGCGCTCACCGACGTGCGCGTCCTGGCCGGGGGCGTGGACCACGCCACCCTGGAGACGCTCGAGGAGCGCCTGCTGGAGGCGGACTTCGGCGTGCAGGCCACCCTCCGCCTGGTGGACCATGTGGAGGGGCTCGTGCGCAGGGGGAAGGTCCGCGAAGGGCGGGACCTCACCGCGGCGCTCGAGGCGGAGCTGCGCCGGATCCTGGACGAGGGTCCGGATCGGGAGCTGCGGGCGGCCGACCGCCCCCCCACCGTCTACCTGATCGCGGGTGTGAACGGGGTGGGCAAGACCACCTCGGTGGCCAAGCTGGCCCACCTGCTCAAGGAAGAGGGGCGCTCCGTGCTGGTGGCCGCGGCGGACACCTTTCGCGCCGGAGCGGTGGCGCAGCTCGAGGTCTGGGCCGAACGCATCGGGGTAGGCTTCGTGCGCGGACAGCACGGCGGCGACCCGGCCGCGGTGGCCTTCGACGCGGTGGACGCCGCGGTGGCACGCGGCACCGAGGTGGTGCTGGTGGACACCGCCGGACGGCTGCACACCAACCGCGGCCTCATGGAGGAACTGCGCAAGGTGGACCGCGTCGTGCGTCGCCGCCTGGAGGGGGCGCCCCACGAGTCCCTGCTGGTGCTGGACGCCACGGTGGGGCAGAACGCCCTGAACCAGGTGCGCGCCTTCCGGGAAGCGCTCGACCTCACCGGGATCGTGCTCGCCAAGCTCGACTCCACCGCCCGGGGCGGTGTCGTGGTAGCGCTCCAGCAGGAGTTCGGCATCCCGGTCAAGCTGGTCGGAACCGGGGAGGGCGTGGACGACCTCCGCACCTTCGACACCGATTCCTTCCTGGACGGGATCCTGGCGGACGGGTGAGACGGGGATGAGCGTCGACTTCTCCCTGCTGGACAAGCCGGTCCAGTTCCTCAAGGGGGTCGGCCCCCGCCGGGGGGAGAAGCTGCAGCGCATGGGGCTGCTGACCGCCCGCGACGTGCTCTACCACCTGCCGCGCCGCTATGACGACGCGAGCACGGTGCACGACATCGCGTCGCTCCGGGTCGGGATGGACGCCACCGTGGTGGGTCGGGTACGCGCCAAGGGGGTGATCCCGACGCGGGCGCGCCTGCGCGTCTTCCAGGCGGTGATCGAGGACGCCACCGGCCGCATCACCGTCTCCTGGCCGGGCCAGCCCTGGCTGGACCGCACGCTCCGGCCCGGCGACACCATCCTGGTCACCGGTCCTGTGCGCTTCTTCCACGGCGAGCAGATCCAGCCTCGCGAGTTCACCCTGCTGGGCCGCGAGGGGGAGGAAGACGCGGCCGGAGAGGGCGGCGAGGCGCAAGGGGTGATCTTCGTCTCCTACCCCGCCAGCGAGGAGGTCCCGCAGTGGGTCCTGCGGCGCATTCTGGACCGCAACCTGGACGCACTGCTCAACCTGGTGCGGGACGAGGAGTACCTCTCTCCCGAGACGCGCGCGCGCCTGGAGCTCCCCGACCTGGCCACGGCGCTGGCTGCGCTGCACCGCCCCGCCTCGCTGGCGGACGCCGAGCGGGGCCGCCGCCGGCTCGCCTTCGACGAACTCTTCTTCCTGCAGCTCGTGCAGGCGCAGGTGCGCCATCGCCAGACCCGCACCCGCCCCGGCATCACGCACACGCGCAGCAACCGGCTGGTACGCCCCGTACACGACGCGATCCCCTTCGCCCTGACCGGGGCGCAGGCGCGGGTGCTGCGCGAGATCACGGGCGACATGACCTCCCCGCACCGCATGCACCGGCTGCTGCAGGGTGACGTGGGGTCGGGCAAGACGCTTGTGGCGCTCTTCGCCATGCTGGTGGCGGCCGAGGGGGGGTGGCAGTCGGCCCTGCTCGCCCCCACCGAGATCCTCGCGGAGCAGCACGCCCGCCGCCTGGCCGAGCGGGCTTCGCCGGCGGGGCTGGAGCCGGTCCTCCTCACCGGGGGCATGGGGGCCGCGGAGCGGCGTGCGGCGCTGGCCCGTATCGCCTCCGGCGAGGGGCTGCTGGTGGTGGGTACGCACGCCCTCATCCAGGACGAGGTGCGCTACGCCCGCCTGGGGCTGGTGGTGGTGGACGAGCAGCACCGCTTCGGCGTCCGCCAGCGCATGGTCCTGGCCGAACGGGAGCCCACCCCGGACGTGCTGGTCATGTCGGCCACCCCCATCCCCCGCTCGTTGGCCCTGACCGTCTACGGGGACCTGGACCTGAGCGTGCTGGACGAGGTCCCGCCGGGGCGGAAGCCGATCCGGACCGAACTGGTGGGCGCGGCGGCGCGCGACGAAGTCTACCGGGCGGTGGCCGGGGAGGTGGCCGCCGGCCGTCAGGCCTACATCGTCTACCCGCTGGTCGAGACCTCGGAGAAGGTGGACCTGCTGGCCGCCACCGAGGAGTCCGAGCGCCTGGCGACCACCGTCTTCCGGGACTTCCGCGTGGAGCGGGTGCACGGCCGCATGCCCGGCGAGGAGAAGGACCGGGTGATGCGCGAGTTCGCGGCCGGACGGGTGCAGGTGCTGGTGGCCACGACCGTCATCGAGGTGGGGATCGACGTCCCCAACGCCTCCGTGATGGTCGTCGAGCACGCCGAGCGATTCGGTCTCTCTCAGCTGCACCAGCTGCGGGGCCGGGTGGGGCGCGGCGCGGCGGAGAGCCGCTGCATCCTGATCGCCGAACCCGGGGAGGTCTCGGGAGAGCGGCTCCGGATCTTCCGCGACACCACCGACGGCTTCGAGATCGCGCGCGCGGATCTGCGCATCCGGGGGCAGGGCGACCTCTTCGGCTCCCAGCAGAGCGGCCGGGACCCGCTTCTGCGCGTGGCCGACCTCACCCGCGACGAGGCGCTCCTCGTCCAGGCCCAGACCCTCGCCCGCGCGCTCGTGGAGGGCGACCCGGAACTGCGGCGCGAGGAGAACGCCATGGTGGGGGCGGTGCTGCGCGCGCGGCACGCCCACCGCCTGAAGATGTTCGAACTGGGCTGAGGGACCGTTCTCAGCCGGGATTGCGCCTGCCGAGGCCCATCGTGTCGGGCCGCACGGTGTCGGGCCGCACGGTGTCGGGCCGTACGGTGTCCGGTCGCAGGGTGTCGGGTCGCAGGGTGTCGGGTCGCAGGGTGTCGGGCCGCAGGGTGTCCGGTCGCAGCGTGTCGGGACGTGTGCTATCCGGGCGGGTTGCGCGCCCGCCCAGGAGGCCGCGCAGCAGGCCGGTCGCGCGCTCCTCCAGCGCCTCGCGCCGCTCCTGCACCTGCTGTTCTACCGCCTGCCGCGCGCCCGCTTCCAGCGCCTCGGAGGCGCCGGCCAGCGCCGCCGCCGGATCGGCGCGCAGCTCGGGGTCCGCCAGCGTGCCGCCCACGCGCAGCACGGCCGCCACCACCGCCAGGGCCCCCGCCTCGCGCGGGATGCCCAGCCGCTCGAGGGCGGCGGGCGCCAGATCCTCGCGCGGGAGGTCGAAGGCGGTGACCAGGTCGAGAGCCCCGTCCAGACCGATGCCGCCCCCCACGCGTGGGTTGCCGGGGGCCCCTTCGAGGGCGCCTTCGTCCAGAAGGATGCGTCCGTCGCGCAAGATGAAGGAGGAGCGCCAGTTGCGCATCCGCAGATTGGCGAGGGCGGGGATCCCGAGGAATTCCGCGAGCCTATTGCCCAGCGCCCCCAGCTCCAGCCCCCCGCCCGTGAGCGCGAAGCTCCCCACACCCTCCAGCGAGCGGCGATTGGGCAGGAGCAGGCCGTCCAGCGCGCCCGCCAGGTCCAGGGTCAGGTCCAGGCTGCCGGTGACGGTCCGGCCCAGGGGGGTGGTCTCGGCCAGGAACGCGCCCGCCTGGACGCCCTCCAGTACCAGGTTCAGGGTGAAGGGCTCCTCGGCGTCGGAGCCGAGCTCCAGCGCGGCCGCGGTCCGCACCCGACCGCCGTAGCGCCGGAAGGAAGACTCGGAAACGCTCAGGTACTCCGGCCCGAAGAGGAGCGTGGCCCGCACCTCCTCCATGCGCCCCTTCTGGGCGACCACGGTGTCGAACGCCACCGCGACCTCTCCTGCCAGGGGAATCCGCTCCGGGCGGCTGAAACCACGCTCCCGGGCCACCGCCTCCGGCTCCCGGCCGCGCACGCGGCGGTCCCCCACGCGGGCGAACGCGAGCTGTCCGTAGGTGAGCGCAGAGTCGGGCGCGGGGTCGGGGGAGAGCGCCACCAGCGAAATGCGCGCGCCCCGGGCCGTGCCGCGGAACTCGGGGACGGCCCCCGGATCGCGCCCCAGCAGACTGCTGATCGTTCCGGCGAGCTCGACCACGTCGGCACCGAGCTCCACGGGGGTGGGGGGGAGCACCGCGCGGTTCCCGTCCAGCGCGACCCGCCCCTCCGCGACCCGGGCCGGGACCCCGAGGCCCGGGTGCACCACCTCCAGGTTGCGGATCCCCACTTCACCCCGCAACGCCAGCGCGCCGGACCCGGCACCCGCGTCGGGCCGCGCCGCGCCCGCGCTCTCCACCCGGAGGCGCGAAGGGAGCCTTCCCTGCAGCGTCAGCCCGGCGGGAAGGAGCGCCGGGGGAATGCGAGACAGCTCCGGGTCGGCGTCGAGGGTGAGGGCCACCTCGCGGGCACCGTCCGCCGTCCGCGGGCCGATGCGGCCCCCGAGTGTGAAGTCGCCGCCCAGAAGGCGCCCGCGGGCCTCGGGACCGAGTGAGCGGTCGTCGCCCAGCTCCAGTGAGAGCGTCACCGCCTCCAACACCTCTCCGCCGCCCGCGGAGAGTGCCCCGTCCAGGACGCGCACGATCCCCCGGACCGCGGGCAGTGTGTCCGGTCCCAGGGGCCCGTCCGCCGTGAGGTCGGCCTCCACCATGCCCGAGGCCTCCAACGCATATGCCCGCCGGAGGGAGTCCGGCAGGAGCGCGACCACTTCCTGCAGGGGAAGGGCGCGCGCCTCGAGGGCGAGCGCCAGCTGCCGCACCGGCTCCTTCAGGTCCCGCACCTCGCCGGTGAGCGCCAGCGTGATCCCTTCCAGGGCCAGGACACCTTCGCGCACGGTCAACACCTGGAAGTCGGGGCTGACGGTGACGTCCGAGCGGAGGTCGACGGCGACCCCTTCGAGCGGGGGGAACGCCGCGGCTCCGCTCCCCGTGCCGGCTGCCGAGACCTCTCCGCGGTACCGGCCGTCGAAGATCCAGCGGCCGTCGCCCTCGCGCGCCACCCCGGCCTCAGCCGCCAGTGCGGAGAGCGTCACTGCGAGGGAATCGGCATCGTTCCGGTAGTCGATCCGGCCGCCGGAGAGGCGGATGCCGCTCAGGGAAAGCGCGAAGGGAAGCCCCTCGCCGGAATCGGAGTTCGCCCCCCCGGTTGTCGCCGGATCCGGTCCCCGGGGCGCCCCGGCGCCGGCGACGTC
>JAVVFC010000123.1:0-8349 GCA_032250975.1 Longimicrobiales bacterium
GCCCTGGCGGTGGAGGCCGCCCGGTACCTGCTCGCCTCCGAGGGGTCGGACGAGGCGGTGGCCCGCCTCCTGCGGGAGAACGTGGTCTACGTGGTGCCCCGGCTGAACCCCGACGGCGCCGAGGCCTTCTTCGCCCCCGCGCGGGGGGACCGGCGCGGCAACGCCCGTCCCCACGACGACGACAACGACGGTCGCACCGACGAAGACGGCCCCGACGACCTGAACGGGGACGGGGTCGTGACCCTGATGCGGGTGGCGGACCCGGCCGGCGCCTACCTGCCCCACCCTGATCACCCGCGACTCATGAAGCGGGCGGATCCGGCGGCGGGCGAGGACGGGAGCTGGACCCTCTACTGGGAGGGGCGGGACGACGACGGGGACGGCTTCCTCAACGAGGACGGCCCCGGCGGCGTGGACCTGGACCGCAACTTCCAGCACGCCTACCCCTACTGGGAGGCGGACGCCGGCCCGCACATGGTGAGCGAGCCGGAGACCCGCGCTCTGATGGACTTCGTCATCGGGCACCGGAACGTCGCCGCCATCCTCACCTTCGGCCGCACCGACAACCTGGTGACCCCGCCGGACGCCCGCGGCGCCCTGGCCGCGGCGCGCACCCTGGAGCTGCCGGCCTTTGCCGACGCCTCCCTGGCGGACGTCCACGACGTGGGCGTGTTCCGCACCGGCGGAGGCGGAGGGTTCGGGTTCGGCGGCTTCGGCTTCGGGGGCGGCGGACAGCCCCGCCTGCGGGGCGCGCAGCCCGGACGGGACAACGACCCCGACGCCGGGCGGCGGCCCGCCACCACGGTGCATCGAGCCGACGTGGACTACTTCGCCACCGTTTCCCGGGCCTACCGGGAGATCACCGGCATCGAGACGGCGGGCGTGCACCGCGCTCCCGCGGGCGCCTTCTTCGAGTACGGCTACTTCCAGTACGGGGTGCCGTCCTTCTCGACTCCGGGTTGGGGCATGCCGGAGGCGCCCGCGGCCGAGGCCCGGAACGAGGGCGCGGACGCGGCGCCCGGAGAGCGGGACCCCGCGGGAGCGGGCGCGCGTGCCGCGGGGAGCGGAGCGGCCACGGACGCGCGCGCCGGCGGTCGCCCGGTACGCGGGGGCGCCCCCCAGGGCGACGCCCCCCTCGACGCGCGGCTCCTGGCCGGGCTGGAGGCCGCGGGCGTGGACGCCTTCGTGGAGTGGGCGCCCTTCCAGCACCCGACCCTGGGCGAGGTGGAGATCGGCGGCTTCCGCCCCCACGTCACCACCAACCCGCCCGCGGAGCAGATCGCCGCGCTGGGCGAGGCCCACGGCCGCTTCGTGGCCCGCCTGGGGGGGATGCTCCCCCGGCTCCGCATCGTGGAGACGGCGGTCACCGCCCACGGCGGCGGCGTCTACACCGTGGAGGCCACGGTGGAGAACTCGGGCTACTTCCCCTCCGCGCTCCAGCACGGCGTGGTCGCCCGCGCCGTGGACCCGGTGCTGGTGCAGATCCAGGTGGACCCGGCCGCCATCGTCACCGGGGACGACAAGTCCCACACCATCGCGCGCCTGGAGGGCTCGGGCACCCGCGAGACGGTCTCCTGGGTGATCCGGGGGAGCGCCGGCGACCGGGTGGAGATCCGGCTCCGGGCCCAGAAGGGTGGGAGTGACACCGCAACCGTGACGCTGGGAGGTGGACGATGAGACGGCACGTTGTTGGACTGGCTCTGGTGGCCGCGGCGGCCATCGCCGCACCCCACGCCACCCACGCGCAGCAGCAGCGGGGCTCGGACCCACCCCACACGCTGCCCCTGACCTGGGACCGCTGGCTCGACCACGACGAGATCGGCGAGCGGATGCAGCTCATGGCCAGGACCTGGCCCCGCTTCCTCTCGCTCCAGTCGCTCGGCGAGAGCTACGGCGGCCGCGAGATGTGGCTCATGACCATCAACAACCCGTCCACCGGGGACGAGATGGACAAGGCCGCCATGTTCATCGAGGCCAACGTGCACGGCAACGAGATCCAGGGGGCCGAGGTGGTGCTCTATACCATCTGGTACCTGATGGAAAACTACGACCGCATCCCCGAGGTGAAGCGCATGGTGGACGAGCGGGTGTTCTACCTGCTCCCCAGCGTGAACCCCGACGGGCGTGACTACTTTCTGGACGAGCACGGCGCCGGGGCCCGCACCGGCCACATCCCGGTGGACTCCGACGGCGACGGCCTCTTCGACGAGGACGGGCCGGACGACCTGAACGGGAACGGGGTCATCGAGCAGATCCGCAAGTACGTGCCCGGCGAGGGGACCCACCGCGTCTCCCATGACGACCCGCGCCTGCTGGAGCCGGTGCCGCCCGGAGAGTTCGGCGACTGGGTGCTGCTGGGCTCGGAGGGGATCGACAACGACGGCGACGGCCGCGTGAACGAGGACCCCATCGGCGGCTACGATCCCAACCGGAACTACGGATCCGACTGGCAGCCCGAGTACATCCAGGGCGGCTCCATGGACTACCCGTTCCAGCTTCCCGAAGCGCGCGCCATCAACGACTTCATGATGTCGCGGCCCAACATCGCCGGCTTCCAGTCCTTTCATAACTCGGGCGGCATGATCCTGCGCCCCCCGGGGATGGCCTGGTACGGCGACTACCCCGCCAGCGACATCCGCGTCTACGACGAGCTGGGCGAGACCGGCGAGCGCATGCTCCCCTACTACGACTACCTGGTGATCTGGCGGGGGCTCTACACCGTCCACGGCGGCTCCATCGACTGGACCAACGACGGCCTGGGCGTCGTCTCCTTCTCCAACGAGCTGTGGAACGGCGGGCAGTACTTCAACTCGCCCCTGCTGCAGGCCCAGCAGCGGGACCCCGACTCCCCCATCTCGGGGCAGCAGAAGTCGCGCTTCTTCTTCGACGACTTCCTGGAATTCGGAGACCAGTACGTGGAGTGGGCCCCCTTCGACCATCCGCAGTTCGGGGCGGTGGAGATGGGCGGCTGGAAGAAGCTCAGCGGCCGGGTGAACCCGCGCTTCCTGAGCATGGAACTCTTCCACCGGAACATGGCCTTCACCCTCTACCACGCTGACCAGATGCCGCTCATGACCATGGGCGAGCCCCAGGTGGAGCGGGTGCAGGGCGACGTGTGGCGGGTGCGGGTGCCCATCCGCAACGAGCGCCTCATCCCCACCATCACCGAGAAGGCCCGACAGAACCGGGTGGTGCGGCCCGACATCCTCTCGGTGGAGGGGAACGTGGAGGTCATCACCGCGGGGTGGGTGCCCGACGTGCACCGCCCGGGTCCCACGGAGCGCATCGACCAGGCCGAGCTGGACCGGATCCTCGTCCGGAGCGGCCACCCCGGGCGCACCACCCGCACCATCGAATACCTGGTGCGGGGGTCCGGGACCATGACGGTGGAGTACGCCTCGCTGAAGGGCGGAACGGTGCGGACCGCCGTGCCGCTGCGGTAGCACGCCATGGCGGCCCGACCCCTCTCCGAGCCCCTCGCCGCCTTTCTGCGGCTGCTGGACCGTGACCTCCCGGTGGAGCGGGACGTGCCTCTGGCCCCGTTCACCACCTTTCGCATCGGGGGGCCCGCCGACCTGCTGGTGCGTGCGCGGGGAGCCGAGGCGCTGGCCGCCGCCGTGACGGCCGCACGCGAGGCGGAGGCGCCCCACTTCGTCCTCGGGCGGGGCGCCAACATCCTGGTGGGGGACGCCGGATTCCGGGGGGTCGTGATCCGCAACGAGCCGCCCCCGCCCTCCGGCGGGAGCGGAATCCGCTTCCTGGACGACGTCACCGTGTGCGCGGATGCGGGCGTCGAGAGCTGGCCCGACCTGATCGTCGCCACCATGGAGCGCGGCCTGGGGGGACTGCACCACTACGCCGGCATCCCGTCCACGGTGGGGGGCGCCCTCTGGCAGAACCTGCACTTCCTCTCCCCGGACCGGTCGCGCACCTGCTTCGTCGAGGAGGTGCTGGCGGGCGCCGAGATCCTCACCGCCGATGGGGAGCGGCGGCGCGTGCCGGTGGAGTACTTCCGCTTCGGCTACGACGACTCCATCCTGCACCACCGCCCCGACCTGGTGCTGAGCGCCGACTTCCGGCTCGAGCCCGTACCGGTGGAGGAGCTCCGCCGCGTCGTGCGGGAGAACCTGGCCTGGCGCGCCGAGCGGCACCCCGACCTCTGGCTCTACCCCTCGGCGGGCTCGGTCTTCCGCAAGCTCGACGGCGTCGGGGCCGGCCGCCTCATCGACGAGGTGGGGCTCAAGGGGCGGGTGCTGGGCGGCGCCGGCATCTTCCACCGCCACGCCAACATCATCGTCAACCTGGGCGGGGCCACCGCCGCCGAGGTACACGCCCTCATCGACCTCGCCCGCGACACCGTCCGCCGCGAGCTGGGGTACGAGCTCGTCCCGGAGATCGGGTTCGTGGGGGAGTGACGCCCCCCCGACGACCTCACTCCCCCTCCCCGGAAACGGAGACCGCCATGCCCTCCCGCACCTCCCCTTCCCGCGCAGCCTCCTGCGCCCTCGCCCGCGCGCCGCGCCGACCCGCCTCGCCGGCGCTCCTGGGGGCCGCCGCCGTCCTGGTCGCCTCTCTGGTCGCCTCTCTGGCGGCCTCCCTGGCGGTCTCCCTGGTGGCCCCGGCCGTCCTCCCGGCCCACGCACTGCACGCTCAGGGGGTGGACCTCCCGCCCGGACGCTTCGCCTTCGTGGACGTCACCGTGCTCCCCATGACGGGCGATGGTGAACGGCTCCCGCACCGCACGGTGCTGGTCGAGGGCGAGCGCATCACCGCCGTGGGACCGGTGGACGCGGTGGCGGTGCCGGAGGGCTTCACCGTCATCGAGGGCGCGGGCCGCTTCCTGATGCCCGGCCTGGCGGAGATGCACGCCCACGTCCCGCCGGTGGCCGAGGGACGCCCGCCGCGGGAGGCGCTCGAGGAGATCATGTTCCTCTACGTCGCCAACGGGATCACCACCATCCGCGGCATGCTGGGCTCGCCCTACCAGCTGGAGCTGCGCGGCGAGCTGGCGCGGCACGAGATGCTGGGCCCTGCCTTCCACCCGGCCGCCCCGTCCCTGAACGGGACCAGCGCCCCCACCCCCGACGCCGCGGAGGCACTCCTGCGGGCGGCCGCCCGGGACGGCTACGACCTGATGAAGATCCACCCCGGGGTGAGCCGGGAGAGCTGGGACCGCATGGTGCGGGTGGCGCGCGAGGTCGGGCTCAGCTTCGGGGGGCACGTCCCGGCCGACGTGGGGCTGGAGCACGCGCTGGAGACAGGGATCTCCACGGTGGACCACATGGACGGGTACCTGGAGGCGGCGGTGACGCCCGCGGCCGCCGCGCGTGCCCGCGCCCGCGGGGAGCCGCTGGGGATGGACGAGGTGCTGCAGAATCTGGACGAGGGGCGCATGCGGGCGCTGGCCCGCCGGACGCGGGAGGTGGGGGCGTACGTGGTCCCCACGCACTATCTGTGGGCCAACCGATTCACCCGCCCCGATCCGGATTCGGTGCTGGCGCTCCCCGAGATGGGATACGTATCCCCCCGGCAGCGGGAGGCGTGGCGGCGGCAGGCGCAGGGCGGACCGCGGCTGACCCCGGAGAACCGCGGGCGCTTCGTGGAGGCGCGCGACCGGATGCTGAACCTCCTGGCCGAGGAGGGGGCGCTCCTGCTCATGGGGACCGACTCCCCGCAGCTCTACAACGTCCCTGGCTTCGCGCTGCACCGCGAGCTGGCGGCGATGGAGGCGGCGGGCCTGGACCGGCGCACGATCCTGCGCTCGGGGACCCGCAACGTGGGGCGCTACGTGGAGGAGGTGCTGGGGATGGACGGGTCGTTCGGCACGGTGGCGCCGGGGCAGCGCGCCGACCTGGTGCTGCTGGACGCCGACCCACTCGAGGACCTGGACCACCTCACCCGCCGTGGCGGGGTCATGGTCCGGGGCCGCTGGCTGGACCGGGCGTTCCTGGAGGCGGGGCTGCGGGCGATCGCGGCCCGCCACCGGCCGGTGGGGTGACGGTGGGAGGAGGCCGGGCGCGCAGGCACGGATCCGTGGCACGCACCTTGAAGAAATCCTCGGCAGCGCGTGAAACCCTGAGGCACCCCGGATTCAACTCCTCTCAGGGATTCCATGAAGATCTACGGTCCACGTTCGTTCGAAGCCCGGTATCCGTGTGATCCGGCGGCTTCTTGCAGTCTGCGGTTTTCCGGTACCTTGCGACCGGGGGGTGTTGTGGTGCTGCAACAGTTCGTCGGCGCATCTCCGCACCGCTCGCCCCGCCTCCACCGAGGGAGGCCGGCATGAGTCAGGGCCGCCTGATGGTGGTGGACGACGACCGGGCGCTCCGAGAGACGCTGCGTGATCACCTGCTCGAACTGGGCTTCGAGGTGCTGGCCGCGGAGTCGGGCTCCGGGGCCCTGAACCGGATCGCGGACTTCTCCCCGGACCTGGTCCTCTCGGATGTGCAGATGCCCGGGATGTCGGGCTTCGAACTCCTCGGTCATCTGCGGGAGAAGCGCCCGGACACGGACGTGGTCATCTTCACGGGGCATGCCGACGTGGACGGCGCCATCAACGCCATCAAGGCGGGCGCCTGTGACTACCTCATCAAGCCGCTCGACCTGGACGAGGCGGAGGAGGTGATCCAACGCTGCCTGGAGAAGCGCCGGTCCGCCCGGTCCGCGGGAGCGCCCGCCGAGATGTCCCCCGCCGCCCCGCCCCACGGCCTGGTGGGCATGCACCCACGCATGGTCGACGTGTACAAGGCGATCGGGGGCATGGCGTCCAGCGACGCCACCGTGCTCCTGCAGGGCGAGACGGGCACCGGCAAGGAACTCGTGGCGCGGGCCATCCATGAGTCGTCGAGCCGCGTCCGGGGGCCCTTCGTGGGGGTGAACTGCGCCGCGGTCCCGGCCGAGCTGCTGGAGTCGGAGCTCTTCGGGCACGTGAAGGGCGCCTTCACGGGCGCGGCCGCCGATCGCCGCGGGAAGTTCGAGGCGGCGGCCGGTGGCACGCTCTTCCTGGACGAGATCGGCGACACCGCCCCCGAATTCCAGGCCAAGCTGCTGCGGGTCCTGCAGGAGCGCGAGTTCTACCCGGTGGGGGGCGATGCGCCCCGGCGGGCGGACGTGCGGGTCATCGCGGCCACCCACCACGCGCTGGCCGAGCGGGTCGCCGCCGGGACCTTCCGGCAGGACCTGCTCTATCGGCTGCAGGTGCTCGAGATCCAGCTTCCGCCGCTGCGGGAGCGCCGCTCCGACATCCCCCACCTGGTGCGATACCTGGTGGCGCGGGCGGCGGCGGCGGCGGGAATCACGCCGCCGGTGGTTCCCCCCGACGTCATGGCCCACCTCGCCGGCCGGGAATGGCCCGGCAACGTGCGGGAGCTCGAGAACGTGCTCACGCGGGCGACAGTGCTGAGCGCGGGCCCGGCGCTGACCCTCGCCGACGTGGCGGGCTGTGCCCGTCACCCCTCCGGCGTGGGGGTCGCGGGGGCGACACCACCCCCCTCCGAGGCGGGACCGGCGACGCTCGAGGCGGTCCGGAGCTCGGTCGAGCGCGATCACGTGCGGCGCATCCTGGACGAGGTCGGGGGCAACAAGAGCCGGGCCGCGCGGGTGCTCGGCGTGTCACGTCCGACGCTGAACCGGCTGATCCGCGATCACCAGCTCGTGGCCTCCTGAGCGGTGTGCGCGGACGGACCCGGGAGCGATGAGGCGGAGCGCATGGTCACTCAGGGGATGGCGGAATACGCGGCCTCGGGCGCATCGCGGCCGCTGTTCGACCGCGTCGCTGCGCTCCTGGAGCGCACCGGGGCCGAGATCGGCGTTCTGGCGCAGGTCGCGGAGCGCAATCCCGGCGTCACCGCCGCGGTGACGACTCTGCTGGTGGCGTTCCTGGTGGCGCGCGTCCTCTGGGCGCGCTGAGCCCGGGTCCGGACGCATCGGGGCGGGCCGGCACGCACTGAGCCGGGGTCCGGCCCGCGGCCGCAGAGTCGCAGGGTCGGGTTCAGGGGCGCTCGCGCGGGTCGGTGGCGTCCATCTCCCGGATCATCTCGATGGCGCGGTGGTTGAGCGCGGCGCGCTCCACGGTGGTCCCGGAGCGCACCACCCGCACGGACCAGAGCGGGATGAATCCCGGGTTCGCATCCAGGTAGTCGGTCATGCGGGTCTCCCGGGCCACGTTGAGCTGCACGTGCAGCCGCTCCCCGCCGTCCACGTGCAGCTCCACGTCGCGGGCCACGTAGCGGCCGACGTGGGGCGCCGGCGGCTCGAAGCGCAGCAGCTCCTCGATGGCGCCCTTGATGAGCGAGGGGTCCTCGGCCAGCTCCCGGCGCTGGTCGGGGTGCTCGGCGAGCACCTTGCCCG
>JAVVFC010000124.1:0-8330 GCA_032250975.1 Longimicrobiales bacterium
GGCCGGACCGTCCCTCCGGGACGGCCCGGGCGCCCATCACCGGCCCGCCGGACCCGCGCCCCGCCGGACCCGACTCAGCCCCGTCCCCGCTCCGCGACCGCGGGCTCGACCCCGACCGGCTCGGCGACCGCTTCGTCCCCGGCCTGCGCCACGACGGCGTCGAAGACCAGATCGAGCGTCGCCCAGGTGCCCACCGCCACACCCCCCCGGAGGGCCGGCCGGAAGCGCAGGCTCGGCGCGGCGCGCCAGGCGGCCGTGTCCAGCGCCGCCACCCCCGATCCCTGCGCCACCTCCACGGAGCCCACGGAGCCGTCCCGCTCCACCCAGAGCAGGAGGGTCACCGTCCCGCCGATGCCCGCCTCCTGGAGGGGAACCGGATAGTACCCCCGCACCACCTGCCGACCCGCTTCCGGGTCCACGAGCTGGGGGAGGGACGAGAGCGCCGGCTGGAATACCGGCAGGGCGGCGGAGGTCTCGCGCGTGGGGGGCGACACCGGCTGCGCCTCGACCCGCACCTGCGCGGCCGGCAGGTCGGACAGGTCGGGAATCACCGGGACCAGTCCGAGGATCTCCTCGGACGGCGCCAGGGGGATCTCGGGCTCGGCCGTGTCCTCCGCTCCCGTCTGCAGCGCGGCCAGCGCCGTCCGCACGCCCTGCACCAGCGAGGCGCGCAGGGGCGGCACCGCGACCCCGGCGAAAGCCAGGCCGGCCACCGTGGCCGCGAGCGCCAGGCGGCGGGCCGTCCGGGGCGGCTCCGGCTCCCGGGCGGCCCGGGCCAGCTCGCCCCGGAGTTCGGGCGCGAAGGAGGGACGCTCCTCCAGCCGGAGCCGGGACAGCTCCTCGTGGAGCGCCCGCAATTCGGGCGGCAGGACTCCGGGCGCGTCGCGCTCCCGGTCCGGATTGATCTTCATCTATGACCCCTGGGGCCGCGGCCCCGTGGTGTGTTCATCGAGTTCGGCCCGCAGGCGGGCCAGCGCGCGGTGCAGCCGCACCGCCGCCGCGTTGGGCGAGATCCCGAGCGCCTCGGCGATCTCGGGGTTCTCGAGACCGCTCCCGTACCGCAGCGCCAGCACCTCCTGGTCGCGCTTTCCCAGCCGGGCGGAGGCGTTCAGGAGCGCCTGGATGCGTTCCTCGCGCAGCAGCCGCTCGTCCGGGGAGGGCACGTCCGCCACCAGGTCGGGGACCCGATCGAGCGAGACGTGCAGCGAACCGCGCCGGCGCAGCCGCCGAAGATGGTCCGTGACCGCGTTGCGGGCGATGCGCATGAGCCAGGTCCGAGGCGAAGCGCGCCGCTCGTCGAAGCGGTCGAGCGAACGCAGCGCCTTGAGGAAGACCTCCGAGGTCACGTCCTCGGCCGCCTCACGGGTGGCCACCCGGAAGCGCACGAAGCGGTAGACCGCGGAGCGGTGCGCGTCGAACCACTCCGCGAACGCCTCCGGGATTCTCCGCTCTTCATCCATCCATTCCCCGGACGCACGGGTCCCGGCGCTCGACGACCGGCCTTCCCCGGGGGGAGCCGGCCGGGATGGGTGTCCGGAGGCGGTTCTCATGACCTGTACTACGCCACCCGGGGGCGCTTGTTACCGCGAACCGCCCGCCCGACCGTCACGCCACGGGCGGAGGCGCGCGCTACAGGCGCTCTCCCATGTACCGCGCCAGGTCGGCCACCCGCGCCGAGTACCCCCACTCGTTGTCGTACCAGGCCAGCACCTTCACCATGCGTCCCTCCAGGACGGCGGTGCTGAGCGCGTCCACCACCGAGGAGTGCGGGTTGCCGGTGTGGTCGACCGAGACCAGGGGCTCGTTCGAGACGTCCAGGATCCCGGAGAGCCGCCCCCGGGCGGCCTCGACCATCGCCTGGTTCACCTCCTCGACATCGACGTCCCGATCCACCTCCGCCACCAGATCCACCAGCGAGACGTCCGGCGTGGGCACCCGGATGGCCATGCCGTCCAGCTTGCCCTTCAGCTCCGGGATCACCAGCGCCGTGGCCCGGGCCGCTCCCGTGGTGGTGGGGATCATGGACAGGGCGGCCGCGCGCGCGCGGCGCAGGTCCTTGTGGGGGAGGTCGAGAATGTTCTGGTCGTTGGTGTAGGCGTGGATGGTGGTCATGAAGCCGCGGCGGAAGCCGAAGGCGTCCATCAGCACCTTGGCCACCGGCGCCAGACAGTTGGTGGTGCAGCTCGCATTGGAGACCACGTGGTGGGCGGAGGCGTCGTACATCTCCTCGTTCACGCCCAGGACCACCGTCAGGTCCTCGCCCTTGGCCGGGGCCGAGATGATGACCTTGCGGGCGCCGGCTTCGAGGTGCTGCGCCGCCGCCTCGCGCTGCGTGAAACGGCCCGTGGACTCGATCACGATGTCCACGCCGAGTTCCTTCCACGGCAGCGCCGAGGGGTCGCGCTCGGCCAGCACCCGCAACTCGTCCCCATCCACCACCAGCCCGTCCGCCGTGACCTCGACCGACCCCGGGTAGGTGCCGTGGACCGAGTCGTACTTGAGGAGGTGGGCGAGGGTCGCGCTGTCGGTGAGGTCGTTCACCGCCACGAAGTCCAGATCCTTCATGCCGGACTTCTTGGCGGAGCGGAGCACGTTGCGGCCGATGCGGCCGAAGCCGTTGATGGCGACTCGGATGGGCATGTTCGATCTGATCTCCCGCTGCCGGTCAGGGACGGAACTCGTCCGCGTCGGGCCCCGTGGGCAGGGCCCGGGCGAAAGTCACCAGCGTGACCCGGCGCACCCCGCAGCCCGCCAGGGCGCGCGCCGCTTCCAGCGCGGTGGCGCCGGTGGTGAGCACGTCGTCGACCAGAAGCACGTGTGTTTGTTGAAGGGACCCGATGCGGGCCCCGTCGAGGACGAATGCGTCCCTGACGTTAGCCGCCCGTTCGGCCGGCTGCAACCCGACCTGGCGGGGCGCTTCGCGGGGACGTCGGAGCGTCTCGACGAGCGACACGCGCAAGTAAGCCGCCAGACCACGGGCCAGCAGCGCCGCCGGGTTGAAGCCGCGCTCGCGCAGGCGGGCGGGCGTGGTGGGCACCGGGACCACCGCGATCGGGCCCGCCGGCGCACCGCCTTCGCCGGCCGGCCCCTCGCGCCGGACCACGTCCGTCTCCAGCGCCACCAGGCGGGCCATGCGCTCGCCCATCCAGTCTGCCACCGAGGTCCACCCCTGGTACTTGAGGGCGTGCACGAGTTCACGCCCGGGCTCCGTGAAGGGGGTGACCGAGCGGGCCGCAGCCACCAGCGCGGGCCAGTCGGCGCAGAAGGGGCACGCGGCGCCCGCAACCAGGGCCGGATGGTGGCAGCGCGGGCAGCGGGGCCGGGGCAGCTCGGGCAGGCGGGTGCGGCAGCGGGGGCAAACCACCGCCCCGCCTCCACCCGCGCCCGCGCGGCCGCACCCCAGGCACCGGGTGGGCAGGAACGCTTCGCCGAACTCCGCCGCGAACCGGGCCAGACCATGGCGCCACCCGCCTACGCCAGCGCACGGTCCGCGGCCCGCGGCGTCCCTCACGCCTCCGCGTGCAGGGCCGCGCGCATGACGGTCACCGGAGCGGGGTGGTCCCACCATCGCTCAAACGCCGCCGCCGCCTGCTGGACGAGCATCTCGCCGCCGTCCGCGCAGGGAATACCCAACCGCTCCGCGGCCCGCTGGAGCGCCGTGCCGCCGACGCCGTAGACCAGGTCCAGGACCCCTCCGGCCCGGCCCAGGCGCTCCAGCTCCAGCGGCGCGGGATCGTCCGCATCGAGCCCCAGCGAGGTGGCGTTCACCACCAGGTCGAAGTCCTCGTCCTGCCAGTCGCGCGGGGTCTCCAGCACCCGTACCCGCGCCCCGCCGATGCGGCGCGCCATGTTGCGGGCGCGCTCCGTGGAGCGGTTCACCACGCACACCTCGCGCACACCGTCGTCCAGGAGCGCCACCAGCACCGCTCGCGCCGCCCCCCCCGCCCCCAGCAGCAGCACCCGCCGGCCCTCCGGGCCGTCTCCCAGGAAGGTGCGGGCCGCACGCCGGAAGCCGTCCACGTCGGTGTTGTCGCCCACCACCTGCCCGTCCCGGAGCCAGAAGGTGTTGCACGCCCCGGTCCGGCGCACCGCCTCGAGGGGAACGTCCAGGACGGAGGGGGTGCGCTCCTTGAGCGGCAGGGTGATGTTGCCGCCCCCGCCGGCCAGCGACAGCCCGCGCAGGAAGCCCGGCAGCTCCTGCGCGCCGGTCCGCAGCGCCACGTACACGCCGTCCACGCCCGCCGCGCGCGCGGCCGCGTTCTGGATGCGGGGGGAGAGCGAGTGCGCCACCGGGTCGCCCAGGAGCGCGAACACCCGGGTCCGGGCCGAGATCCTCACGCCCCGGACTCCTCCGCCAGCCGGTCCACGGCACGGGTCACCATCTCCTCGAGGGTGCGGAACGTCTCACGGTATACCTCCACGGGAGCACCGATGGGGTCCGGCACCTCCGGAGCCCCGGCCTCGGGGACCGCACGCGCGTATGCCCCCAGCAGCTCCACCCTGGCCCCGGGAGCCAGCTCCCGGGCCCGCAGCACGTGGCCCCGGCTCATCCCCAGAATCAGGTCGGTGGAGGCGGCCAACTCGGCCGTCAGCAGGGAGGATCGGTGCCCGTGCAGGGCGAGTCCATGCTCGGATGCGACCGCAAGGGAGCCGGTGGAGGCGGGGAGTTCGGGCGCGGCGCCGGTACCCGCGGAGCGGATCCGCACCCGGCCGGAGAGTCCGCGCGCCTCGACCTCTCGGCGGGCGAGCGCCTCCGCGAGCGGGGAGCGGCAGGTGTTGCCGGTGCAGACGAAGACGACGGTGAAGGGTCGGTCAGACATCCTGGAGGTCCGGAAGCACGCAGCGGAGGCGGGAGACGGGGATGGAACCGGCGCGCAGGACGCGCGGCCGGGCGGCGGTGCAGTCCACGATGGTGGACGGAGGGCTGGGCGGCAGGGCGCCCGCGTCGAGCAGGTGCACCGGCGCCACCGGCCCGGTCGCGAGCGCCGCGGCGAGCGCCTCCCGGCCTTCACGGGCGGGGGGGCGCCCCGGGGCGTTGGCGGAGGTGGAGGTGAGGGGTTCGCCGAGGGCCGCCACCAGCGCAGACGCCACCGGGTGGGGGCTCCGGCGCACCGCGACCCCGCCCTCGGGGGACCGCACCCCGGGGGGGAAGGCGCCGTCCGGGTCGGCGAGCACCAGGGTCAGGGCGCCGGGCCAGAAGGCGTCGGCCAGCGCGCGCGCCTCCGCGGTCCAACGCAGACCGGGCACCGCCTCCGCACCGGGCACCAGCACCAGCAGAGGCCGGGTCTGGTCGCGCGCCTTGAGGCCGAGGACCGCGGACACGGCGGCGGGGGTCAGCCTGCCCCCGAAGCCGTAGACGGTCTCGGTGGGGTACACCAGGATCCCGTCCCGGCGCGCCACCTCCAGCGCCGACTCCAGGTCCGTCGAGGGGTCGAATGCCCGGACGTCGGTCACCGCTTCGGCTCGCCGCCGGGCGAGCAGGACCTCGGCCAGCGCCAGGTCGGCCGGACGGGTCACCTTCAGGTTGTCGGGCGCGCCCCGCACCATGCGCACCGGCAGGCCGGCGGCTTCCACCAGGGCGGCGTCGTCGGTGGCGCGGGCGCGGCCCCCGGGGTCGGCCAGCGCGCGGCGCAGCACCGCGGCGGGGAACCCCTGCGGGGTCTGGGCGTGCCAGATCCGTTCGCGGTCCGGCGTGCGCACGACCAGCCCCCCCGCGTCCACCTCCTTCAGGGTGTCGGTGGCGGGCCACCCGGCCACCGCGCCCGACCCGGCCGCGGCCGCCTCGATGCAGCGCCGGACCACGTCGTCTCCCACCAGCGGGCGCGCGGCGTCGTGCACCAGGATCACATCCAGCGCCTCCGGGAGGGCCGCCACCGCGGCCGCCACCGAATCCGAGCGCGTCGCCCCGCCCGTCACCACCCGCACCCGCCCGTCGAGCGCGGCGGTCCAGGCGCGCGTCTCGTCGCCCTCCGCCTCCGCCACGGCCACCACCACCGCCTCCACCCCGGGGGTGCGCAGGAAGGGGCGAAGCGCGTGCAGCAGGAGCGGCTCCCCGTCCAGCAGCAGGAACGGCTTGCGCTCGCCCCCCATGCGGCGGCCCGCGCCCGCGGCCGGAACGGCGACGCCCACGCGGGGGGTGGGGACCACGATCCCCACTCCGGGGACCGCGTCCGCGCCCGGCGCCCCGCTCACCCGGCGCGTTCCGGGTGGCCGTCCCGCTGCAGGGAGTCGAAGCGGGTGTAGGCCTTGTGGAAGTAGAGGGGCACGGTGCCGGTGGGGCCGTTCCGCTGCTTTGACACGATGAGCTCGGCCACCCCCTCGATGGAGTTCCCGTCGCTGTCCACCGGCCCGAAGTAGTACTCGGGGCGGTAGAGGAACATGACCACGTCGGCGTCCTGCTCGATGGAGCCCGACTCGCGCAGGTCGGAGAGCATGGGGCGCTTGTCGTTGCGCTGCTCGGGTGCGCGCGAAAGCTGGGAGAGCGCCACCACGGGCACGTCCAGCTCGCGCGCCAGCGCCTTGAGGCCGCGCGAGATCTGACTCACCTCCTGCACCCGCGATTCGGCCCGCTCCCCTCCCATGAGCTGCAGGTAGTCGATGACGATGAGGCCGAGTTCCTCGCCCCCCGCCTGGATGTCGGCCACCAGCCGGCGGGACTTGGCGCGGATCTCCAGCACCGAGAGCCCGGGGGAGTCGTCGATCCAGATGGGGGCGTTGTTGAGGTGGCCGGCCGCTGTGGCCAGCCGCTTGTGGTCCTCGGCCGTCATCCCGCCCCGGCGCAGGTGCTGCGCGTCGATGCGCCCCTCCGCGGAGAGGAGCCGCTTGAGGAGCTGCTGCTTGCTCATCTCCAGCGAGAAGATGGCCACCGGACGGCGGTGTTCGATGGCGGCGGTGGCCGCCACGTTCATGACCCACGAGGTCTTCCCCATGGAGGGGCGCGCGGCCACGATGACCAGGTCGCCCTTCTGCAGCCCGGTGGTCATGCGGTCCAGGTCCGCGAAGCCGGACCCGATGCCGGTGACCGGCGACCCGGACTCCTGCAGGCGCTCGATCTCCTCGAAGGTGGGCCAGAGCAGGTCCTTGATGCGCACGAAGCCTTCGCGCTCGTGGCTCTGCGCCACCTGGAAGATGCGCGCCTCGGCCCGGTCCAGGATCTCCTCGACCGCGCGCTCGCCGGGGGCGAAGGCGTCGCGCACGATCTCCTGGGAGGCGTCGATGAGGCGGCGCAGCAACGCCTTCTCGCGCACGATGCGGGCGTGGTACTCGATGTTGGCCGCCGTGGGAACGGCGTCCATCAGTTCGGCCAGGTAGTCGAGCCCCCCCACCGAGTCCAGCTCGTCGGTGCGGCGGAGGTCGTCCTGCAGGGTGACCACGTCGATGACGTCGCCGCGCTCGAAGAGGCGGGTCATGGAGCGGTAGATGCGGCGGTGCGCCTCCCGGAAGAACATGGAGGCGTCCAGCAGCTCGACCGCGCGCGCCACCGCATCCCGGTCCAGCAGCATCCCGCCCAGCACCGACCACTCGGCCTCCTCCGAGTAGGGCGGCCGCCGGTCGTAACCCGCCGCGAGCGGGTCGGAGCCGCTCACGTCAGCACCCCGCGCAGCAGCTGAAGGTCGCTCCAGGCGGCCCGGTTCCAGCGGGGATTGCGCAGCAGGGCGGCGGGGTGGTAGGTGACCACCAGCGGGATCCCCTGGTAGGCGTGCACCTCCCCCCGCAGCTTGCCGATGGGGGACTCGGTGCCGGTGAGGAGCTTGGCGGAGAAGGCCCCCACCGCCAGCAGCACCTCGGGCCGCACCAGCTCCAGCTGCCGACGGAGGAAGGGCGAGCACGCCTCGATCTCGGCCGGGAGCGGGTCGCGGTTCCCCGGCGGGCGGCACTTGAGGACGTTGCAGATGTAGACCGAGTCCGCGCGCGACAGCCCCACGGACGCCAGCATCAGGTCCAGCAGGCGCCCGGCCCGGCCCACGAAGGGCAGGCCGGTGCGATCCTCCTCCGCCCCCGGCGCCTCGCCCACCACCACCAGCCGCGCCCCCGGATTGCCGTCCGCGAAGACCGCCTGGGTACGGGTCCCGGCAAGCGCGCAGCGCGTGCACGCCGAGGCCATCCCGCCGACGGCGGCCAGATCCATGCCGTCGAGGTCGGGTACCAACGCGGGCGCGGGCGCGGGCGCCGACACCGGCGCGGTCGAGGGCGCCGACACCGGCACGGTCGAGGGCGCCGACACCGGCGCGGCCGAGGAGCGCGGTGCGGCCCGTGCGACGGGAGCCGCAGGGGCGTCGGGGCGCAGCGCGGACGCCGCCGGGGCCCGGCCTCGCGGGGCGCCCCGCAGC